>NZ_VXCQ01000014.1:0-112221 GCF_052850415.1 Acinetobacter sp. 1207_04
ATGCAACCCTTTTTTTGATTTTATTTATAAATATTATTTATTCGTTCATTAATCAATCCATTTCAATTGTTTTTTGTATTTTTCTTCATGATTTTTCCCTATTTATATATTTTGGAGATTTCATTAAATTAGTTCATAATCGCTTTATTAATGACGACTCTTAATTAAATGAAGAAAATGATTGTCAAACTTCAACGACTTCTATCTATAGGAATTTTGCTTTTTATAGCCTCATTCCCATCAATCACGTCTGCACAAAATATTTCAGAAACAACTCTATCTATACTCAGCTATGTCCGCTGGAAAACCGATTCACCTATAATTTGCATTATAGATAATGACGAAATTAACAAAGAATTAACAACACTAGCTCAACAGAATAATTATAAATTTCACATCAACACAATTTCATCAGCTCAACTCAAACGTGTGCATTGCGATGCGGTATTTTTTAGCAATACAACTGCAGCAACCGAACAACAGCTCATCAATAGCGCCATAAATAAAAATTTACTTTCTTTTAGTTCAAGTAATCCCGAGTGTGAAATTGGCAGCGCATTTTGCCTATACACATCAAAAGGGGGAAGGACATTGTTTAAGTTAAACTTAGACAGTTTATCTCGCAGTAAAATACATGTGGATCCACGTGTTTTACTTTTAGCTCGAAATGCGGAGTAAATTATCGTGATCAGTAAATTTTACCGCTCAACTTCTTTACAAACATTATTCCGTAAATCTCAGTTTACTATTTTTGCAATTACGTTTTTAATTTGTACATTTACGCTCGCAAGTATCTCTGTCTTTACTGTCGAATCTTATGCCAAACAAAATTTAATTTTAGTCAGTAAAACTGCTGTAGATCGAATTCAACCCAGCCTAGTTTTTAAAGATCAGGCGTCGATGAATCAGATTATTAACGACTATACCCTTCAGCATTCAATTCGCTTAATCCAAGTTTTTGATGAAAAAGGTAATCAAATCGCTGAAAGCAAAAAAAATATTGAGCATTATTCATATTTACAAAGCTTGTTTGATCAATTCTTTTTACGCGATGCGATTACAATGAATGTTCAACATCATGACAAAAATGTCGGTAAAGTCGTCTTATACGGTAGCTCCAATGTCATTATGATGTTTATTTTTAAGGTGTTTTTTGGTTTATGTATTGGTATGTTATTTATGATTCTTGCCCTATGGTGGTCGGTAAATTCAACATATCGTCATATTATGGAATCTATTACCCCTATTATTAATATTGCTCGTCTTTTAAGTAGCCAAAAGGCCTATAATTTACGCTTTCCAAGTAATGATATTAAAGAGTTCAATCATGTAAATACCGTATTTAATCAACTTTTAGATGAAATTCAAACATGGCACACGCATCTTCAAAATGAAAATAGCGAATTATCTTATCAAGTGCTGCACGATCATCTAACCGAATTACCTAATCGTAACTTTTTTTACCAAATACTTTGCAACATTTATAATGATGATCAAAAACGCCATTCATCCGCTTTAGTGTTTATTGATAATAATAATTTTAAAGCGATCAATGACCAATATGGACATCTGGTTGGCGATGAGGTATTAAAAGAAATGGCGCAACGTCTACGCAGCAACATCCGTCAAGAAGATTTTGTAGCTCGATTGGGTGGTGATGAATTTGCGATCATTCTACATTCAATGTATAAAACAGAACACCTTATCTCAGTAGCAGAGAATTTACTCAAATGCTGCGAAGAACCATTACATTATAAAGGGCAGGATATTCATTTTAGTTTTAGCTTAGGTATATCCTTTTCAAATCAAGCAAATACACCTGAAGATTTGATTTCACAAGCCGATCAAGCCATGTATAAAGCAAAATCAGTCAAACACAATTGGTTCATTTATCATTCTTAACTTTAGGATTTCCATACGTTATGCTCAGTAAAATATTTAAACTCTCATGTCTTGCCATACTCTCCATTTCACTTACAGCATGTTTAAGTTTTGGACCTTTAAGCCATAAACAAATTAAAGTATTAAAAAAAGAAGGTTTTACGCAAACCAATGAAGGCTGGAGCTTAGGCTTACCTGAACGCCTACTCTTTGATTTTAATGATTCAACCATTAAAGCCAATCACGTTACCGAAATTGAACGACTCGCACTGCAATTGCACAAATATAAACTCGATAAAGTAAAAATTGCAGGTCATACCGATAATGTAGGTAATCCTGAATACAACTTAAAACTCTCAGAACAACGTGCACAAAGCGTGGCTGATATTTTTCAAAAAAGTGGTTTTAGTCAACAAAATATGACTATTTTAGGACGTGGCTCAAGCCAACCTGTAGAAGACAACAATACAGAAGAGCATCGCGCAGCCAACAGACGTGTTGCAGTAATTATTATTCCGTAAAATGTACACAAATGATTAAAATTAAAAGACTCCTAATCAGGGTCTTTTTTTATGCAAGATCTTTGGAAAATAAATTTTATAAAAAAAGAAAGTAACCCGTGTGCTAGCAAGATGAATGATTAAAGACTACATTCAAAATAAAACACAAATTTCAGGCATAAAAAAACCGCACTTAAGCGGATAATTTACATTTAAGCTTTTGCTTAAAATGGTCGGAGCAGTAGGATTCGAACCTACGACCCCCTGGTCCCAAACCAGGTGCGCTACCAAGCTGCGCCATGCTCCGAATTTCTTACTTATTCAGTAAGTGGGGTGGATGAAGGGGCTCGAACCCTCGACAACCGGAATCACAATCCGGGGCTCTACCAACTGAGCTACAACCACCATAACAACATTTTAAGATTCAATAATATCAAACGACCAAATGGTGCGCCTGACAGGGCTCGAACCTGTGACCATCCGCTTAGAAGGCGGATGCTCTATCCAACTGAGCTACAGGCGCATTACCTACGATCAAAGATCATTGGAGATCTCGCCTTGAAGAATTGGTCGGAGCAGTAGGATTCGAACCTACGACCCCCTGGTCCCAAACCAGGTGCGCTACCAAGCTGCGCCATGCTCCGATTCATCTCAGCTTTCGTACCGTTCGAAGTATCGTTCGGTACGGTGTGCATTCTAGGCGTGGCGCTCGAATACGTCAACACCTATCTTCAAAAAAAGTTAAAAAAACACTTCATATGTATATTTATCAAGCATTTCAGCGTTTTTTTATACAATTTTAACGTTTTAATGATGCGCTAAAGTCCAACATACGATCCAAGGGTAGCTTTGCACGCTCTGCCAATGCAGGATCAACGAATATTTCTTGATCAGCCTTGCGTAAAACATCCAAGATTCCATCTAATTCATTCATTGCCATCCATGGACAATGTGCACAAGAACGACATGTTGCCCCTTCTCCCGCTGTCGGTGCTTCAATAAGTGTTTTATGTGGTACAGCTTGTTGCATTTTGTAGAAAATACCTCGGTCTGTTGCCACAATCATCGTTTGATGCGGTAGAGTCTGTGCTGCTTTAATCAACTGTGAGGTACTCCCCACAGCGTCAGCGACATCTACAACTGATTCAGGTGACTCTGGATGTACCAAAACAGCTGCATCAGGGTACAAGGCTTTCATGTTGTCAATGCCACGTGCACGGAACTCTTCATGAACAATACATGAACCATCCCAAAGTAACATTTCTGCGCCTGTTTTCTTTTGAATATAGCGCCCTAAATGCTGATCTGGTGCCCAAATAATTTTTTCACCCAAGCTGTCTAAATGCTCAATAATTTCGACCGCACAACTTGAAGTTACCACCCAATCTGCGCGTGCTTTAACAGCCGCTGATGTATTGGCATAGACCACTACCGTATAATCAGGATGAGCATCGCAGAATGCCTTAAACTCATCGATAGGACAGCCCAAGTCCAATGAGCATGTTGCCTCTAAAGTTGGCATTAATACTTTCTTTTCAGGCGATAAAATTTTTGAAGTTTCCCCCATAAACTTTACACCTGCCACTACAAGCGTCTGTGCAGCATGATCACGTCCAAAACGAGCCATTTCGAGTGAGTCTGATACACACCCTCCTGTTGCCTCTGCAAGCTCCTGTACATCAGGGTCACAATAGTAGTGTGCAACCAGTACCGCATTTTGTTTTTCAAGCTCTGCTTTAATCTCAGCAAACTTCTGCTGTTTTAGCTCAGGACTTAAACTGTTGTCCCTTGGCTCCCCTAAACGATCCAAATGTGCTGTGACAATTGATTTTGCTTCATTGGCAATTAAATTGGTCGCATCATTCATACGAGGTCTTCTCTTTCCGTTATCACAAGCGTCATGCCTGCGTTGTACAATTGGTGAAGTTATTGTAGATAATTCCACCACCAAAATTCATTCCATTATAAAAAAGCCTCATGAGTGAGGCTTTTTACATTTTGCATTAAGAGCGGTAATCTGCATTGATTTTGACATAATCATAGGATAGATCACAGGTATATACCGTATCTTTTGCCTGCCCTCGCCCAAGATCAACATGAATGGTGATTTCAGACTGTGACATGACGCGTGCACCCGCTTCTTCGGTATAATCTGTTGCTGCACCACCATCACGGCAAATTTGAACATCATCAAGCCAAACTTGAATTTTTTCAACATCAAGATCTTTCACACCAGCATAACCAATGGCTGCAAGAATACGCCCCCAATTTGGATCAGAGGCAAAAAATGCTGTTTTAACCAATGGTGAATGCGCAATGCTATAGGCAATATCGCAACATTCTTGCGTATCTGCACCACCTTCAACAGCAACAGTCATAAATTTGGTTGCACCTTCACCATCACGTACAATCAATTGCGCCAAACGCTTCATAACTCGAATAAGTACATCAAGCAATATGACATAACGTGGATCGGCTTCGGAGGTCATCTCAATACCACCTGCCTGACCTGTTGCTGCAAAAATACATGAGTCGTTTGTTGATGTATCACCATCAATTGTAATACGGTTAAATGATACATTTACGGCTGTGTTAAGCAATTGCTGAACCAATTCACGGCTGACTGGTGCATCGGTTGCAACAAAGCCCAACATGGTCGCCATATTTGGACGAATCATGCCTGCACCTTTGGATATTCCTGTCATGGTATACGTTACACCATCAAGTTCAAACTGCTCTGATGCACCTTTAGGCGTAGTATCTGTAGTCATAATGCCTGTTGCAGCATCGACCCAAGCATTGTCTTTCACGCTATCTAAGGCAGGTTGCAACCCACCCAAAAGACGTTCCATTGGTAATTGCTCGCCAATTACACCTGTAGAAAATGGTAAAATTTCAAAAGGCTCAACCTGTGCAATTTCTGCTAACTTAAAACATGTTGCTTTGGCATTTTCCATACCAAGCTGACCTGTTCCTGCATTGGCATTGCCTGTATTGATTATGAGATAGCGTGGGTTGCCCATTTCTAAATGTTTTTTAGACACATGCACAGGTGCTGCACAAAATGCATTCTGAGTAAAAACACCTGCAACATTAGTGCCTTGTGAAAATTCAAAAATAACGAGGTCACGTCGGTTTGGATAGCGTACATACGCCTCAGCAGAACCAATTTTTACACCTTGCACCACATGCATTTGTGGCATCGACACGTCACCAACAGCCATTTGAGAATGTCCAGAATCAGAATAAAAATACAGCTTATTAGAAAAGTATTAAAAAATCGAGCAATAAGCCCTGATCATTCATATTTACTATGACTTTCATCTTTTTATCTACAAAAACAAAAAGTCTAATGCTAAAAAACCAGCCGTCAGGCTGGTTTCTATATTTTCGATGATTCAAAAATCACAACAGATTTACTGTTGAGGCTGTGCCTGAGCAACAACAGGGCTACCATCAAGCAAAGCCAATTTGACTTTTTCTTGACTCGACACAGACAAAGCAGGATTCGATGCCACCACACGATTTACGGTTGCTGGTGTTACAGGTGCAATCGCAGCGGTTTTTAAGATGATCGGACGACCATTGGTATTTCCTAAAGTATAACGGATACCTGTGCGTGGACTAATGACTGTCGTTGAGTCATTTTTCACTTCAGCTTGCGCTGTCATCACACCTGCCGCAGCTTGAACTTTTTCTACTGTCGTCGTTTGTGGAACAGTATCTGCAAAAGCAAAAGCAGGCAACGTCAACGTTGTTGCAAAAATCGTTTTTAATAATATTTTCATTGTGTTCCCAAATATTTTTCAATCAGAAGTAAATAACATTAACCAATCAAATCTGCAATGCTTATTCACATGTTGTAAAAATTAAAATTCATAGCTTAGCGTTCAGATGAAAAAACAGAGCCTAAGCTCTGTTTTAATGTCTCTGCGCAAATCTAGCCTAAAGTTAAATTTTACCGTGGCACTGTTTATATTTTAAACCTGACCCACATGGACATGGCGCATTTCGACTTTCAGGTACTTCAAATGTCTGTGCTGAAAAATCTGTCGCGTTAATTGTTGGATTACCATCAATAACAGCATTTACTTCATCACCAAAGTCCATTTCTGCACCAAAGTTCAAGCGCATTGCTTCCGCTTGCGCTTGTTGTTGTGCCAACTGTTGAGCTTCCATTTCTGCAAGCTCTTCAGGTGTAGGAACGTGAATACGTGAAATATCCATCACCACATCAGACTTAATCACACCAAGCATATTTACAAAAAGATTAAATGCTTCTTTTTTGTATTCTTGCTCAGGATTTTTCTGAGCATAGCCACGCAAATGAATCCCTTGACGCAAATAGTCCATTGCAGCCAAATGGTCTTTCCAATGACGATCAAGCGCACCTAACATAAAGTGACGTTCAAGTGTCGCAGCAGACTCAGCACCCATTTGCTCACGGCGCGAACGGTAACGGGCAATAATTTCATCCGTAATACGACGAACTAATGCTTCCTCATCAAGACGACGATCTTCTTCAAGCCATTGAGCAACAGGTAAATCTATACTTAAATCTTCGCGTAGTGCTGCTTCAAGCCCTTGAATATCCCACTGATCGTGAATTGACTCAGGTGGAATAAAGTTCTCAATTAAACCTTTTGCGACTTCTTGATGCATCTCTTCAATATAATCTTGAAGTGAGCTTTCTTCTAAAATTTCATCTCGTTGTGAGTAAATAATTTTACGTTGTTCATTATTTACATCATCGTATTTCAATAGGTTTTTACGGATATCGAAGTTACGTGCTTCTACTTTACGTTGTGCATTTTCAATTGAACGTGACACCATTTTGTGTTCAATAGCTTCATCTTCTTGCAAGCCCATTGCACGCATCATACCAACAACACGGTCACCTGCGAAAATACGCATTAAGTCATCTTCAAGTGACAAGAAGAAACGTGAAACACCAGGGTCACCTTGACGACCCGAACGACCACGTAATTGGTTATCAATACGGCGTGATTCATGGCGTTCTGAACCAATGATATGTAAACCACCAGAACTGAGTACCATTTCATTGTTCTTTTCCCATTCTGCACGTAGACGAGCTTCATCTTCAGCAGTTGGGTTTTCAATTTTTGCGAGTAATGCTTTCCAGTTACCACCGAGCAGAATGTCTGTACCACGACCTGCCATGTTGGTTGCAATAGTCACTGCTTTTGGCGCACCAGCTTGAGCAATAATATCGGCTTCACGCTCATGCTGTTTAGCGTTGAGAACTTCGTGTGCAATACCCGCTTCAAGTAATTTATCTGATAAAATTTCAGAGGCTTCAATGGTCGCTGTACCAATCAAAATTGGTGCAACACCTTCTTCGTGAATTTTTTGGATTTCTTTGATTATCGCGCTGTATTTACCATTACGATTCAAATAAATTAAGTCATTTTGATCAACACGCACCATTGGACGATGTGTCGGAATCAATACGACATCTAGACCATAAATTTCCTTCATTTCAGCAGCTTCTGTATCTGCTGTACCTGTCATACCTGACAGTTTTTTATAAAGACGGAAATAGTTCTGAAATGTCGTAGTTGCCATGGTTTGGTTTTCAGGCTGAATTTCAAGCCCTTCTTTAGCCTCAACCGCTTGGTGTAAACCTTCTGACCAACGACGACCTGGCATGGTACGGCCAGTATTTTCATCGACAATAACCACTTCGCCATCATCAACAATATAATGTACGTTACGTTGATACAAATAATGTCCACGAATTGCCGCAGTCACATGATGTACTAAGTTTAAATTGCCCGATGAATATAGACTTTCGCCTTCTGCCAACAAGCCCATTTGAATAAGTTCTTGTTCAACAGCTTCAAAGCCTGCCTCAGTTATTTCTACTGAACGTTGTTTTTCATCAATCCAAAAATGTCCACCATCGGCAACTTTTTCTTCTTTCTGTGGATGTAATTTTGGTGGAATGCTGTTGAATGCTTCATATAACTGTGATGAATCTTCACTTTGACCTGAAATAATCAGCGGAGTACGTGCTTCATCAATCAAGATCGAATCGACCTCATCGATAATCGCATAGATTAAACCACGCTGTTTTTTCTCAGCCATTGAGAAAACCATGTTGTCACGTAGGTAGTCAAAACCAAATTCGTTATTGGTACCGTACGTAATGTCTGAACGATACGCTTCTGATTTTTCAAAAGGTGCCTGCATGGAATAAATTACACCAACAGTCAAACCTAAAAACTCATAAAGAGGACGGTTTAACTCAGCATCACGCTGTGCCAAGTAATCATTCACGGTAATTACGTGAACGCCTTGACCGCTGATTGCATTGAGATATACAGCCAAAGTACCCATGAGGGTTTTACCTTCACCTGTACGCATTTCGGCAATTTTACCTTCATGCAAGGTAATACCACCAATCAACTGTACGTCATAATGGCGCATACCCATGACACGCTTACCTGCCTCACGACAGACTGCAAATGCTTCAGGTAATAATTTATCGAGGCTATCGCCCTTATTGTATCTTTGTTTGAATTCTTCAGTTTTCGCAGATAAGTCTGCATCACTTAAGGCTGATACCGTCGGCTCGAGCGCATTAATTTTCTCGACAATTTTACGCATCCGTTTAAGTTCGCGCTCGTTTTTAGTACCGAAGATTCCTCCGATCAGACTTGCCAACATATAAACTCTCTAAAACTTGCTGAATAAATAATTTTTTCTCAGACGATATTATGGTGCTTGAAATTTGAAGTACAAGGGTTTTGCACAAAACCGAGTAAAAAAAATCTTTATATCAACATTCACATCATAAATCTAAGGCAAATTAATGTAGCAAATTTAATCTACACATAACATAGCTGAAGTTAATGAAAAGCTTAAAAAATTAATGACTGATCATTTCAATATATCAATAAAACGTATAACCAAAGAAAAAAACACTATTTTTAAATATAAAAAAACTACGCCATATTCAATGCATAAACCATCAATATCAATTTTAAATTTTAAGGTAGCTCACATGACACTACGACTTGGCGATACAGCACCAGACTTTGAACGACAATCGAGTCAAGGCAACATTCATTTTTATGAATATTTAGGTGATAGTTGGGGCGTTCTTTTTTCACACCCTGCTGACTATACGCCTGTATGTACAACAGAACTTGGTTATACCGCGAAACTGCATGATGAATTTCAAAAACGTGGCGTTAAGGCAATTGCTTTGTCAGTTGATGATGTTGAATCACATAAAGGTTGGATTGAAGACATCAATAGAACTCAAAATACAACGGTGAATTTTCCTATTCTTGCTGACAAAGATCGTAAAGTCTCGACTTTGTATGACTTTATTCATCCCAATGCGAGTGAAACTTTAACAGTCCGTTCTTTAGTAATTATTGATCCAAACAAAAAAGTTCGTCTCATCATTACTTATCCTGCATCAACAGGACGTAATTTTCATGAAATTTTACGCGTCATTGACTCGCTACAACTTACTGACCATTACAAAGTTGCCACACCTGCCAATTGGCAAGAAGGTGAGGATGTCGTCATTGTACCTTCTTTAAAAGATGAAGATGAAATCAAGCAACGTTTTCCCCAAGGTTACACAGCAGTCACACCTTACTTAAGACTGACTCCGCAACCTAATAAAACAAGCTAAATCGAAGAATTAATAAAAAATAATCTCAAGTAAAAACAATAAAAGTAAAAGATTACCTTCTCCAATGCCCATCTTCGGATGGGTTCTTTTTGATGACTTAGCCATCAATCGTGAATGTCATCGGGTGTTACTCAAAACCTTCACAAAAACAATCACAAAAAGCTTAGGTGACTTGTTTATTTCAGGTTATAAAACCATCAAGACATTTTAAGAATAAATCACTTATGATCTACAGCGTACACCATTTGCACTGCGGTACTATGTGTCCAACCTGTGCCCCTCTCTTTGGGCAAAAGGGTTTAAAAGCTAAAATCATTTGTCATTGCTTACTCATTGAAACTGATCAAGGCTTAGTATTGGTTGATACAGGCTATGGTATTCAAGACTACTTAAACCCGAAACAACGCTTAGGCAATACTGTTACACGAATGGGCGCCATTCAATTTGATTTCAATCTCACTGCAATTGCACAAATTCAACAACTCGGTTTTCAACCGACTGATGTCAGACATATTTTTGTCAGTCATTTAGACTTTGATCATGCAGGCGGTATATCTGATTTCCCCCATGCAATCGTGCATATTCTGTCGACTGAATATAATGCAGCACATTCATTTCATTGGAAAAATAAACTGCGTTATCGGCAAGAACAATTTAAACAACATCGGCATTGGAATTTTATTGAGCGGATGGCCACAAATGCTTGGTTCAATTTCAGCAATGTACAAGGATTAAGTCTCTTTAAAGATGAAATTTTACTTATTCCTCTTTTAGGACATACAGCAGGACATTGTGGTATTGCCATTAAACAGCAGAACAATTGGTTATTATTCTGTGGTGATGCCTATTACACACACTTGGAA
Organism: Acinetobacter sp. 1207_04; assembly: GCF_052850415.1. Lineage (NCBI taxonomy): Bacteria > Pseudomonadati > Pseudomonadota > Gammaproteobacteria > Moraxellales > Moraxellaceae > Acinetobacter > Acinetobacter sp. 1207_04. Next base: position 10,917 of record NZ_VXCQ01000014.1, read on the forward strand.
CTTGATCCAAAACATAGACTACCTGCTTTAGAAATTACGGAGCGATTATTCGCTTATGATAATTTACAACGCATACAAACGCTAAAATCCATTCAATCACTTGCGAGTACGCATCCTGAAATTGAAATTATCTGCGCTCATGATCCCGTTGAGCTTTATCGCTATATACAATCTTAATTTTTAAATGAAGTCATTTTTCATCATGTAATAAATAAAGGCAATAAGGCTTTATATGTCAAATCTAACTCACCCTAATCGTCAGACAGCAAGAATCTTTAAGTTCCCAATACTCAGTGCAACTGTACTCAGTATCTCACTGCTCAGTGGTTGTATGACCACAGATGCATTACCTGCAGACAAACGCCCAACCCAATGGGGAAATTTACTCAACACAAAAAGTAATTTTTATAAAATCAGTGAGATGGTTTATCGTAGTGAACAACCAAATGCAGAACTCATTCCATTACTCAAAGAAAATAAAATTGATATCGTGATTAATTTACGTAATCGAAATAAAGATAAAACGGTATTGGCAAACCAACCTTTTCAACAAGTACATATTCCTATCAATACATGGGCAATTGACCGTAATGACTTACTCGCTGTCATGCAGACCATACAAAAAGCTGAACAAAATAATCAGAAAGTTTTAGTGCATTGCTATCATGGCTCAGACCGTACAGGTGCAAGTATTGCGATGTATCGAATTATTTTTCAAAATTGGTCAACAGACGATGCTTTAAATGAAATGAAACATGGTGGTTATGGTTTTCATCCCATTTGGGGCAATATTGAAGCATTATTTACCCCCGAAAATATAAAATGGATCCGTGAGCAACTCGCGAATCCATCTTAAATTGAACACGTTATATAAATATATTAACGTTTATCTAAAGGCGTCCATTCATTAATCCATGCAGATTTCATCCCTAAGCTTTCATCTGCATTGATCTTCTTCCGTGTTACATCTGCTGCATCACGGTCTTTAGACGGTCCTACCATAATACGAATACCTTTGGACGTTTTGCTTTGCGTAACTTTATAACCTTTTGCACGTAACTTTGAAGCTACGGCATCTGCATTGTCTTCATTGGCAGCAAGAGCAACTTGAACCATCCACTGCTTATGACCACGGTCACCATCTTCCAATAGCTTACGGGCTTTCTCAGCTTCCGCTTTCTTTTTTGCTGCTTCTTGCTCTTTACGCTTTATTTCGTCAGCCGCTTTTTTATCTGTTTCCGCTTTCTTACGATCAGCTTCTACTTTTTTCATTGCTTCAGCCTTTTTATCGGCATCTGCTTTTTTCTTAGCATCTTCCTGAGCCTTACGTTTCTTTTCCTCTGCAGCTTTATTTTCTGCTTCAGTCGCTTGACGCTTCTGCTCATTCAACTTTTTTTCAGTATCGGCCTTTTTCTGTGCCTCTAATTTTTTTTGATCAACTATTTTTTGTTGTGCTTTGGTTTTATCATCTTGAGTCATTTCAGGTGGTAAATCTGTACCCTCACGAACAGCCGTAGCATTACGACGTGCATTCATTGCTGCATATTCTTCCGCTGCTTTACGCGCCGCATCTGCTTCTGCTTGCTGTTGCATACGTAAAAATTCTGCTGCTTTAGCTTCTTGCTCTGCAACTGCACGCTCACGTGAACGTTTCTGCTCTTCAAGCAAACGCTTTTCAGTTGCGACATCTACAGTTAAAGGTTGCAACTGAACAGCTTCACCCACAGGTGCAACTTGATTTGTTTTCTGAGTCTGTCCTGTTGGTACTGTCTGTGTTTGTTTCTGGTGAATCTCTTCTTGACCTTTTAAAAGCAATGCTGCCAATAAAACGCCACCACCCAATAAAACAACACCACCCATCCAGCGTTGTTTGTTATTCATTGACATTCTTCCAGATACTCCCAGACCGCTTCCAAAGTATGAAACGAACCGCACACCAGTATCAGCTGATTATTTTTTGTCTCTTCAATGGCTGACTGAAATGCTGCTTGTACATTATTAAATTGTTGAACTGCTTCACCGACCAACGCTGTTTCTAATTGTTGCAATGGCGCGGCTCGAGGCACAGTCATTGGCGCAATTTTCCACATTTTGACGGTGTTTTTCAATGACTCTACAACAGATTGAATATCTTTATCTGCCAACATTGAAAAAACTGCAATCACTTCTGTGTACTGTTTATTGTATTCTAAGAATTTTCGCAATTGCTTTAACAAAAAATCTACACCATGCGGATTATGTCCGGCATCAAAAATCACTGTTTTATTTTGAATTTGACGAACTTCAAACCGCCCTTGTAGCTTCGCATTTACAATGCCTTGTGCAATCGCTTGTTGAGAAATATTTAATCCACTGACCAAAATTGCTGCGACTGCGGTCGAAATGTTTTCAAGTGCGAGTGTGCCTAGAGGCAATTTGAGTGTTGTACCTGAGCTTGCAAAATTCCAAGTTTGACCGTCTTCCGAATCTTTATAAAAATAATCACGGTGAATGGCATACAGTGTTGCTTGGCTCTCATCCGCTTTGTTTTGAATAGCTTGCGGAATATCTTGCTGACCACCAAAAATCACTGGAATATTTGAACGAATAATTCCTGCTTTTTCAAATGCAATTTTTTCAATGGTGTCACCGAGCCAATCGGTATGATCAAGCCCAATATTGGTAATCACAGCAACATCTGGATCAATTACATTGACCACATCTAAGCGACCGCCTAGACCGACTTCAAGCACCCAAACATCACATTGCTGCTGTTTAAAAATAACAAAAGCAGCCAAAGTGGTTGCTTCAAAAAAAGACAAGGTTAAATTACAGAAACGGCGTGCTTGATCAACTTGAACGAAGGCATCAATCAGCGTTTGATCGCTAACTTCTTTACCTAGTAATTTGACACGCTCATTGAACCGATAAATATGTGGTGATTGATACAGCCCAACATTCAGACCTTGTGCATTTAAAATAGCCGCCAAGGTAGTCGTAGTTGAGCCTTTACCATTGGTGCCCGCAACCGTAATGACTTTAGCATTCGGGCGCATAACACCGAGTTGTTCAGCCACGGGAATGACGCGCTCTAAACCTAAATCGATTCCCGTAACGTGAACATGACCCCAATAATTGAGCCATGTTTGTAAATCATCAATATTTGATGGTGTATTGCTTAATGGTGCAGTGTCATTCAAGGCAAATTCATCAGTTTCGCTACAATACGAGATACAGTATCACGTAATGCGTGACGATGGACAATTTGATCGATTACACCATGATCAAGCAAGAATTCTGCACGTTGGAATGGTTCTTCCAATTTTTCACGTACTGTTTGCTCAATCACGCGCTTACCAGCAAAACCAATCATAGCTTTAGGTTCTGCAAAATGTACATCACCCAACATTGCCAATGATGCCGTTACGCCACCATAAACAGGATTGGTGAGTACTACGATATACGGTAAACGTGCATCTTTCATTTTTTGAATCACGGCCGATGTACGCGCCATCTGCATCAAAGACAACATGCCTTCTTGCATACGTGCACCACCTGAAGCTGCAAAACAGATGAGTGGTTGTTTTGTTGCAATGGCTTTTTCTGCTGCTTGTACAAAACGATCACCGACAACTGTACCCATTGAACCCGCCATAAAGTCGAATTCAAATGCACAAGCAACCATCGGAATATTTTTTAACTGACCTTGCATCACAATCAATGCTTCAGTTTCACCAGTTTTATCCTGCGCTTCTTTTATACGCGATGGATACGGTTTACTGTCCACAAATTGCAATGGATCTTTTACAACAAACTCTTGACCTAGCTCAGCCGTCACATTGTCAAAGAACCAATTTAAGCGGTCACGTGCTTTCATTTTTAAATGTTCATCACATGATGGACAAACATAGGCATTAAATGACATTGCTGTGCGTGTAACGAGTGCATGGCACTCAGGGCATTCAATCGTTGGTTCAGTAAACGTAGCTTTAACGGTTTGCTGTTGATTTGGCGCTAAAATGCCAGGAATCGAACGATCTGTCCATGGCGTTGATGGACTGAGAGTTTTCCCTGTTTTCACTTCTTGATTCATACTAACTCATCGAGCGCTGCTCGAAGCTCCTTGACTTTGTTCACCGCTAGCTCAACGGCTTGCTCGGGTGCCAGGTTGGCAAATGGCTTAACAAACGCACTTCCGACAATCACGGCATCAGCAACCGCACCCACTGCTTTTGCAGAGGCTGCATCGTTAATACCAAAACCCACACCAACAGGAATATCAGTAAAAGTTTTGATTTTCTCAATACGTGCTGCCACTTCAGCGGTATCCAATGTTGCTGCACCTGTAACGCCTTTTAACGAAACATAGTAAATAAAACCTGATGCCTGTTTAACCACATGTGCAATACGCTCATCTGTCGATGTTGGTGCAAGCAAGAAGATTTGATTCATATCATATTTTTGCAATACAACATCTAAATCTTTTGCTTCTTCGGGGGGTAAATCCACAAGAAGAACACCATCGACACCACAGTCATGGGCATATGCCACAAACTTTTCATAACCAATTACTTCAATAGGGTTTAAATAGCCCATTAAAACAACTGGTGTTGTGGTGTCTTTTTCACGAAAGGCTTTGACCATATTCAAAGCATCGAAGGTATTGGTGCCAGCAGCCAATGCACGCTCTGCGGCAAGTGCAATCACGGGGCCATCAGCCATTGGATCTGAAAATGGCAATCCCAATTCGAGTACATCCACACCCGCTTCCACCATCTGATGTAACAATGGAACGGTTACATGAGGTTGTGGGTCACCCGCCATCACATAAGAAACCAAAGCTTTACGCTGTTGAGATTTAAGCTGTGCAAATCGGGTGGCTAAACGTGACATGGCAGTGTACTTTCCTTGAATTGTTAAAACTTGAGGAGTTAATGTAAAAATACAAGTCGTTGCATTTTAAATGTTAATTGTAACGCTATTTTTTACACAAAGAATAGTCTGTCACAGTAGCACAATACAAAGCCGTATTTATACATAAATAAGACCACAACCCAATGACATTATTTAGCGCTATTTCAGTGCTAAGGACAATGATCAAAGCTTCCTATTTTCAGCTAAGCTAAAACTTTAAAAATAATCATCATTTTTGTTTTAAATCAAATAAATAACTAAAAAAACATGACTCATGAGCTGAATCAAGCGATTTTAAGAAATAGCAAAAGCTGTTTATACTGTATGAGTTTTCTTTTAATTTTTTTATTTATGTCCACTCTCCCACACCATCAGGTACAAGCTCGTGCAATTGCACTTTTACCATTGATGGTTTTTTTGACTGTCTTTTTAGGTAGCGGTATTTACCATACCATCATTGGTACTGAGTTTGCTTTTTATCAATTAAAAGCACCCGTGGCGATTCTTCCTGCCTTACTTTTAGCAGTACTGTTACACCGCAAGAAACTCAACCATGCGATTGATCAATTTTTAGAAGGTGCAAGTCACCCCAATTTAATTTTGATGTTTATGGTATTTATGTTCGCTGGCGCTTTTGCGAGTGTTTCAAGTGCCATTGGTAGTGTCGATGCAACAGTTCAGTTTGGCTTATCCATTATTCCACCAACCTTTGTCTTGCCAATGCTGTTTATCATTTCAGCATTTATTGCCACTGCGATGGGAACCTCAATGGGTACTATTGCTGCTTGTGCACCCATTGCTTTTGGATTTTCACAAGCAACCGATTTAACCGCAATTTATACCATTGGTGCAGTGGTGAGTGGTGCAATGTTTGGCGATAACTTGTCGATGATTTCAGACACCACAATTGCTGCAACTCGTAGTTTAAATGTTGAACTCCGAGATAAATTTAGAGTCAACATTTGGATTGCCTTACCTGCTGCAATCATCACGATATTGATCTACGTATTTTCAAGCCATTCATCACAACACATTGAATATAAAGCTTATAACATTTGGTTAATTTTGCCTTATGTTGCGGTTTTTTTCTTAGCATTTACACGGTTGCATGTACTTGCGGTACTGAGTCTTGGCGTTTTAATCTCAGGTATCATAGGACTAATCTCTACACCTGAATTTAGCATGCTCAAATTCAATACGGCGATTTATGATGGCTTTGTGAGCATGTTTGAAGTCGCATTACTATCAATGCTCTTAGGTGGCTTATCTGCCATTATGCAAAAAGAAGGTGGCTTAGAATGGTTAATTCAGCGCATTTATGTCCTAACTGGTTTATTTAAAGTCGGTACACAGCGTGCAGGTGAAATTGGTATTAGTTTTTTAGTCATTTTTTCCAATTTATTTGTGGCAAATAATACCGTTGCAATTATTTTATCGGGTGATATGGCAAGAGAGGTCGCACATGCTTATGGTGTTGATCCTAAGCGTGCCGCTGCATTTATGGACATTTTTTCTTGTGTCGTTCAAGGTATTATTCCTTATGGTGCTCAGCTACTTTTAGCCTGTTCAATTGCAAAAATATCTCCTGTTGAATTGATTGGTTCAATTTATTACTGTTGGATTTTAGCCATTTTTGCGGTACTCGCAATTGTATTTCGTTTTCCAAAATTAAAATCAGCTTCGCTGTAAACAGCATTAATCTAAAAATTCAGGTGATCTTCGGGTCACCTTTTTATTTCAACCTAGCAATTTTAATGAATTATTTTTCAATAGTATTAGCCACTATTAATGGCATTTTTCAACTGTTGTTTTTTCTGCAATAAAGTCTGTCCACTATAGGCCTTATAAGCTCTCGCTAATGCAGATTGATCTGAATAACCCAACTTCATCGCAATATCGGTCAAATGTCGCTGATCTTGCAACAATTGCTCACAACGATTCATACGTTCATATTCAATAATTTTTTTAAATGATGTACCCAAGTCGGACAGTTGTCGTTGTAGTGTTCGACTTGAAATATGCAACTCTTGACTGATTTGTTCAATTTTCGGTGCTTGCTCTTCTAAGCGTAAATACTCTTCCACAATCAAATGCAACTGTTCGGCAATAGTTTCATAACGTGGCTTTGAGGCAATTGCCTCTTCGGCTTGGCGCACTAACATTTGCATAAGTGGTGGATCAGCTTGTTGAATTTTCAGGTTTAATCCATCTAAATCTAAAACAAAACAGTATTCACTTTGATGAAACAATACTTCACAAGCATAAAATTTTTGATAATGATACATTGCCATTTGTGGCGGATGAGCAAAATGTACACTGCGTAAAGGAAACTGATCTTCAGGCACTATTTTTCTTGCTAAATACATCATCAATGCTGTGGTCAACTCATTGAGTAATATGTATTTTTCATGATGAAATGGCCAAACCATATGCACATTATGTCCATAATGATGCATTTTCATCGGAATGATGTGATCACCATCTATCACTAAGCGACTGAAACGTAATATATTTTGTAATGCCTCGGCAACCGTAGTACTACGTGAAGCCATATAGCCCAAAACTCCAAAATGTTCAGGTCGTACATGCTCTGCCATATCAAAGACGATATTTGGACGATTCAATATAATTCGTGTTTTCTCAATCAATTGATGAAAAAATAAATACGGTGATTGAGCATCTATGGGTAGGTTCAAAATCCGTTGTAAATTTTCATGATCATCGTGTAAAAAATCTGCGTTCAGCGCATCTATACCCTGCTCTAACAAATACAATTGCCAAAGATGGAAATACCCATTGGGAATATGTAAGTCCTGCATACACCAACACTCATACAATAATGTTATTTTGACATGTTCAATTTTCATTCTGTCGTAAAATGTATAAAAAATAGCAGACACTGTCAAAACAAAATTGTAAAAGCCCGACATACTGAAATCATTCTAGCTATGCCAGTAAAATAAAATGAATGCATTAGTGAAATATCAAGCTGAACCTGTAGTTCGCACCCAGCTCGACTTTAAACTCGATGAAATTCCTCGCTTTTGGTTTGGCGGAGATCCATTTCGCACTCGTATGTTTGACGCACTCAGCTTAACCTTCCCAGATGGTGAACGTTATTTCATTGAATCTGTACGCCTGTTCCGCAACAAGATTCAAGATCCAGATTTACAACAACGTGTTGCCGATTTTATTCGCCAAGAAGCGCAACACGGTATGGCACATGAAAAAATGAATCAGGTTATGCGTAATCAAGGTATGCCCATTGATCAATTCATCAGCTTTTTAACCCGTTTATTTAAGTCCGAAATTAAGAACCGTTCTCCACAATACAATATTGCTATGACCGCTGCAGCAGAGCATCTTACAGCACTCATGGCAGATACTTTTTATAGTCATCAAGAAACACTTGCAGATGCTCATCCCTATGTCCGTGCTCTACTTGCATGGCATTCTATTGAAGAAATGGAACATCGTGATGTGGCTTTTGATGTTATGCAACAAGTTGGTGAAGTCCCTGAACATATTCGTAAATTTAGCCTCGCACTGACCACAATTGCGATGCTTGGATTTACTTCTTACCGTGCCAATGTCATGTTACGCGCCGATGGGTTTACACCCATGGAGCGCTTAAAAATGGCGTATACAGGCTTACCGTGGTTTGTCGGGAAAAAAGGCATGCTGACACGTATGCGCTCTGCCTATATGGATTGGTATAAGCCAACGTTCCACCCAAGTCAGCACCCAATCATTGCACAGTATCAAGTTTGGATTGACACTTTAGCAAAAACCAACGATCCGATTGCAGCAGGTGAAGCATTTTGGCAAGCAGGTTTAAGTAATTAATTGGTCATTTGCATCAAGTTGATCAAACTGAAAAATATAAAAATAGGAAAGAATCATGAATGCTTATCTTCAACATCAAGTTGATCCTGTCGTGCGTAAGAACCTCGACTTCAAACTCGATCAAATTCCTCGCTTTTGGTTTGGGGGAGACCCATTCCGCACGCGTATGTTTGATGCTTTAAGTCTGACTTTCCCTGTCGGTGAGCGTTATTTTATTCAAAGTGTTCGTGCCTTACGTGACCGCATAACAGATGATGAATTACAACAAAAAGTCACCGATTTTATTCAACAAGAAGCGCAACACGGTCTTGCCCATGACCGTATGAATAATGAAATGAAAAAGCAAGGGATGCCTGTCGATGACTTTGTAAAATTTATGGATGATCGATTTTCTTATCTAATTAAAAATCGCTCAAAGCAATACAACATTGCTATGACCGCTGCCGCAGAACATTTGACAGCACTGATGGCGGAAACATTTTATAGTAAGAAAGAAACGCTTATAGATGTCCATCCTTATGTTCGTGCGCTTTTTGCTTGGCATGCGATTGAAGAAATGGAGCATCGTGATGTGGCTTTTGATGTCATGCAAGAGGTTGGAGAAGTTTCTGAACGTTTACGTAAATTTGCACTGACTTTTATCACCATCCAAATGTTTGGTTTCACATTTTACCGTGCCAATGTCATGCTCAAGCATGATGGCTTTAATCGCTTAGAACGTGCCAAATTTGCAATCCAAGGTTTGCCATGGTTCTTTGGTCAAAAAGGTACGCTCAGCGCAATGAGCTCATCTTATAAAGATTGGTTTAAAGCAGACTTTCATCCGAGTCAACATCCTGTCATTCGCCAATACCAAACGTGGATTGATGCTTTGGCTGAAACCGATGATCCTATTGCCGCTGGTGAGGCTTTTTGGCAAGCGGCTTTATAATGGCAGAAATGACTTGAGCTCATTCTAAAATGACGGATGTAAAAAAAGGCGAATGTAAATAACATTCGCCTTTTTTTACATGTTTTATTTAATATTCTTCAAAAATGATTGGTAGATTTACATAGATCATCTTATTGACTCACCATTTTGCATAGTGTTGTTCGAGTAAACCATATTCACGATTTAAATGAATTATTTCACCTTGTTCAGTTTGAATTGTCCCACTCACTCGCGACTGCCATTGACTAAATTGACTACCAACCAAACGTAGATTTAAACTCTCAAAACGGCGCCATCCTGTTTCAATGGTTAAGTTTAGTTTTTGATCGAGCGAAGTGATTGTCCAATGTTGATTATCTTGTTTTACAAATAATACATCTGCAACAGCATACAAAGCACCATTGACCCATAAGCAGTTTTCATTACCAAAACTTTCGTTTACCCCTGACGCCAAATTCAGTCCGACACGCTGACCATTGGCATCCCAAAAATTACATGATAACCAAAACCATGCTGTTTCAGGTCGTAAAAAACCACAAGTATCATCTAATGAAGCAAAGCTCTTTTCATTAAATTCAATATTTTGTTTCTTCTTATTAATAAAAAAACCTTCCACAGCCAATGTGGTTTTTTTCTGTGTATACGTCCAACCATTAATACCATTTGGACTACATAAACTTAGCGGTGATATCCCTGCACAGAAAATTCGAGCTTTCAGTTGTACTTCACCATGCTTTTTTACAGTGATATAACGCACACCATTGGCATGTTGCATTTCAAGTTCGAATGGCGATTTTAAAAAGTGACTTTGACTAAAAAGTGGTTGCTCATCAACCGTTGTACCTCGACCTAAAATCGTATTGGCATTCCACTCAAGTACTTCTTGGGTTTCATGATTATAGACATAAATAAACCCATGCCCTGCCCAACCAATATCTGCAATAGCCACGCCAATGGTATATTCTGCATGTTGAATACCACAAAATTTAAATTTTTTATATTTTAACTGTTTACGCCATCCTTTAAGCGTTTTTCCATACGGCGTTTTGTATTCATAGCGATTCACATCAATTGATGTTGGAATCTGCTCAAAACGTCCATAACGAGGTTGACCATTGCTTTGTATTAAATCCATTCCAACCTTTCCATCCGTGGTCACTGTTTAAATATAGACTTTAGTCGATGATTTAATTATGACCTATTTTCCACAAAAAGTGCAATATTTGTACATAAAATTCAAAGCCAAACCACATTAAAAACAAAGGTATATAAACAATTTAATTCATAAAATAGACCAAAATATCAATATATTTATCAATTCAATAACGCTCAAGTTGTATTTTTATCTAAATAAATAAGTCGACGAATGCCGACTTTCCATTTATTTATCACTTTTCACACTAGGTAATAAAAGAGTATTACCATTCACCTGCACCTAATGGCTGACCAATAAAGTCGTAACGACTTTTTGAACGTGAAAATTTAATTGGCAATGCCAACTGTGGTTCAGTCGCATCACTCTCTCTAGTTAAGGGCACATTCACGACCCATTCTCGCTCTCTCGCCAAAGCTGAATCCAATGCTTCTTCAAGTTTTAAGACAGGTTCTACACAAACATCAAGTTGGGCAAATAACGATTTCCAAACATCAAACGACTCCGATTTTATTTTTTCTCGTAGTGCTTTCTTCACAATTTTACGATCTTCAGTATCAAACGAAGCTCCTTTTTCGAGCAAAATTGGCAATTCTAGTGCAGTCGCTAAACCACTCATAAACTGCGGTTCTAAACTTCCAATTGAGATATATCGACCATCAATAGTTTCATAATAATCGTAGAATGTACCACCATTTAAATGTTCACCTTCCACTTGCTGATGTTGTCCTCCTGCAAGACTTGCTGAAGCTGCCATGTTATTCATGCTCACAACACAATCTGTCATAGAAATGTCTACATACTGTCCTAGACCACTGGTTTGACGTTCAATAACTGCCGCCATAATGCCAATGACTGCATGTAATGAACCACCTGCAACATCGGCAATTTGGATGCCCATTGGTGGCGGACCACTGTCTTGACGACCACTGTGCCCTGCGATCCCTGACAGTGAAATGTAGTTAATGTCATGCCCTGCTTTATCTTTATAGTGACCACTTTGCCCGTAACCTGTAATCGAGCAGTAAATCAATTTAGGGTTAATTTCCGCCAAAGTATGATAATCCAAGCCTAGACGTTGCATGACACCCGGACGAAATTGTTCAACGACAATGTCATATTCCGAAATTTTCTGTTTAATCAATTCAATACTTTTAGGATCTTTTAAGTCGAGTGCAATCGATTGCTTATTACGATTTAAATAACTGTGTGAAGTTGCCTGCCCATTGGCGTAGGGCGGCAGTAAACGAACCAAGTCAGGACGAGTCGGTGACTCGATATGGATCACTTCTGCACCCAAGTCTGCAAGATACATGGTCGCAAATGGACCCGGCAATAATGTAGAAAAGTCGAGTACTTTCAATCCTTTCAAAGCAGCTGTCATATTATTTTTACCAATTTAAGGTTGATTTTTATGTCATATTAGAAATATAAAACTAACATAACAATGTCATGTTCAGCCATTTACCTTGATCATTTCGGCAATTTATTATGTAAAAAGTAGATTTACGCTGTTGTAAATTGCTATTTATATTTTTTTTAGCGTCATTTAGGTCAGGTATACGTGAACATCAAAGAGACTGAAGGATTTAACATGAGTCGTGATACGATCAGTATCCATTTTGTCAATGCGGCACTGACCGGGGTTAAACGCCTTGGCATGGATGTCGAAACTTTACTTTCGCACGTCGGAATTGAAGCTGAACTCCTTCGTCAGCCTAAAGCACGTATTTCTCCTGAACAATATACCCGTTTCATTAAAATGCTGTGGATGGTGACTCAGGATGAGCACGTTGGGTTTGATATTCAACCCCGTCGACTTGGCTCTTTCGCCATTATGTGTCAGCTGATTATCCATGCTAAAACTTTGGGCGAAGCCTTAGAGCTTTCATCACAATTTTACAAATTATTTGGCGATGAATGGTCAGTATCTGTCGAGCGTGACAAACACGAGGCTCGCCTAGTTCCACTCATTCCAAAAACATTAGATCCAGATCATTTTATTACTGAAAGTATGCTCATGATTTGGCACGGTTTAGCCTCTTGGCTCATTGAACGCCGTATTCCACTTGAGCGTGTACATTTTGGCTATCCACGTCCAAATCATGCCGATGAGTACGATGCACTCTTCTTTGCACCCGTCATGCAGTTCGATATGCCACGCACTGAAATCACCTTTGCTGCTGACTACCTTGATTTGCCGATTCGTCAAAATGAAGCAAGTTTGGAAGAATTCTTAAAAGCAGCACCTGCACAATTATTGGTGAAATTCAAAAATACCAATTCATTGACCTCACGTATTCGTGAAGTATTGAAAAGTCAAATTGGTGAAGAAATGCCAACATTGAATGATGTAGCCTCGATGCTGTATTTATCACCACAAACCTTGCGTCGTCGTTTAGCCGCTGAAGGTAAGAGTTATCAAGGTGTGAAAGATGCTTTACGCCGTGATGCAGCCATTCACTTATTGCTCAATCCTGATCTAACTCTTGAAGATGTTGCACAACAGGTTGGCTTTAGTGAAACTAGTACCTTCCACCGCGCATTTAAAAAATGGACTGGTGTAACGCCAGGTCTATATCGCCAATTACATGGTTATCATTAATTTTTGAACACTGACTGAATAGATTTTAGTATTTTCAGTTTTCCCGCCTAGTATTACTGCTAGGCTTTTTTTATTTTATAACTTAGACTGATATTCACATTTGAGTTAAAAATTTAGACATAAAAAAACTCAGATTTATCTGAGCTTTTTTAAATTCAACACAACTTACATTTGTGACTGAATATAATTTTGCAAACCAATTAACTCGATCAAACGCATTTGCTTTTCAAGCCAATAAGTATGATCTTCTTCTGTATCAGACATTTGCTGACGAAGCATATCACGAGTAATGTAATCTGCCTTTTCTTCACACAATTTGACACCCTGCGCCAATTTTTCACGGACATGATATTCAAGTGCAAGATCTGCTTTTAAACAGCTCACAACATCTGTACCAACTTCAATACCATCACGATCCATATTTGGCGTTCCTTCAAGAAACAACACACGGCGAATCAATGCATCTGCGTGCGCACCTTCTTCCTGACTTTCGTGGTCAATACGTTCAAAGATTTTAGATAAACCCCAATCTTCATACATACGAGAATGAATTAAATATTGATCACGAGCAGCCAGTTCACCACCGATCAACATATTTAGATAATCTACAACTTCTGGATTGCCACGCATTTCAAATACTCCATACCCTTTTTCAGCATTATGTACAATTTTGATCGATATTGCAAAACAATAAATTTGTAAGTTTATGATTTTTATAAAATTAAAATGAGAAACATACGCATTTGCAGTATGAATTAGCTATTTTCCATATATAAAATAAACCTTTGCGAAATCTTCGAACCGTTAACTCTATTTATTTTTAAAAAATTCATATTGATTCATTTTTGTAACTATTCACAATGCTTCTTATTCAGCATTAAAATAGCTGACTACAACGACATAATTTATTCACTTTAAACGCATACGTTCTCACATGCGTTAATGTTAGAATTTACATGATCATAAAGTACGATGATCTTTATATATTTGATCTTAATCACTTTGAGCTTCACCACTTAGAATAAAAGGAACATATCATGTCAGAGGGAAACACCACTGCACCCATTTTGGTTACAGGTGCGACAGGTTATATTGCAAGTTGGGTGATTCAAAAATTACTCGAACAAGGTTTCACGGTACATGGAACGGTTCGTAGCTTGGCAAAAAAAACGAGCTATCAACATTTAGAAAAAATTGCAGCTCAAACCTCTGGCACGCTCAAATTTTTTGAGGCAAATTTACTTACTGAAGGCTCTTTTGATACCGCAATGCAAGGCTGTGAAATTGTCTTACATATGGCTTCGCCTTTTGTCGTGACCAATTATAAAGATGCAATCAAAGACATTATTGAACCTGCCATTATAGGCACTGAAAATGTGCTGAATAGTGTCAATCAAACGGCGTCGGTGAAGCGTGTGATCGTGACGTCTAGTATTGCTTCAACTTATGGTGATGCGGTTGATATTTTACAAACTTCACAAAATATTTTTGATGAATCACATTGGAATACGACTAGTTCAACAACACATCAGCCTTATCCTTATTCAAAAGTCATGGCTGAACGTAAAGCCTGGGACATGGCAAAAGCTCAAGATCGTTGGGATTTAATCTGTATTAACCCTGCGCTTGTACTTGGCCCTTCACTTACAGCTGGTACACAGTCAGGAAGCGTTGAAGTTTTACAACAGTTTGCCAATGGCATGACGCTTGCGGGCGTACCTGCCATGTGGAATGGTATTGTTGATGTTCGTGATGTTGCTGATGCCCATATTGCTGCTGCATTGAGTACCACAGCTTCGGGGCGCTACATCATTAGTGGGGGGTCACTCAGCCTCATGGAAATGGGTGGAATTCTACGCAAAAATTTTGGCAATGCTTATCCATTTCCACGTAATCAATTGCCAAAAATTGCGTTTAAAGCCTTTGGCCCCATAATTGGTTTTAGCCGTGCATTTGTCGATAAAAATATGGGTTATCCTATATTCTTTAATGCCAATAAAAGTCGAAAAGAATTAGGTATGACCTATCGCGACATTGAAGTGAGTTTGGTTGAACATTTCCAACAAATGATCAATGATGGTTTGGTGAAGAGGTTTATTTTTCTCAAATAACTTCCAAATAATCCTTGAATGAAACCCAATAAAAAACCACTGTTAAACAGTGGTTTTTTATGATCAATAGTCTACATATTCAAGTAAATCAATTATGCAGAAAATTGTTGTAAGAATTCTAAAAATTGCTGTTCATTTAAAACAGGAATATTCAATTTTTCAGCCTTCTCTAATTTTGAGCCTGCTTTTTCACCTGCAACAACACATTTAGTTTTACTCGACACACTACCACTAACACGTGCACCCAAGGCTTGGAGCAATTGAGTTGCTTCATCACGTCCCATGGTACTGAGTGTGCCTGTGACTACCCAACTCTCACCATTTAGTGGCTGACGGCTCGGTGCGACAGGTGCATCCCAATGAATTCCTGCTGCAAGTAAGCGATCTACCACTTCAAGGTTATGTGGTGCTTGAAAAAAGTCCACAATCCATTCAGCCGTAATATCACCAACATCAGGTGTTTTCTTTAAGGCTTCTAAATCCGCTTGACGAAGAGCCTCCAAAGTTTGAAAAGTATTAGCTAACATACGTGCTGTAGTTTCACCAACACCACGAATTCCAAGCGCATAAATAAAAGAAGCTAGTGTCGTTTTTTTACTGTTTTCAATCGAATCAATCAAGTTTTGAACCGACTTCTCGCCCATTTTCTCAATGGTCAATAATTTTTCACGATGCTCATGTAAATGATAAATATCTGCCACATCATTGAGTAAATCTAAATGTAATAATGATTCCGCCCATCGATCTCCCAAACCTTCAATATCCATCGCTTTACGTGAAACAAAATGGCGAATCGCCTCAATACGCTGTGCTGAACAATACAATCCACCCGAACAACGTGCTAAAGCTTCACCTTCAGGCATTACGACAGGCGAAGCACAAACAGGACAGTTTTCAGGTAAATGCACTTCAACCGTATCATTCGGACGAAACTCTAGCCAAACTTTTTCCACTTTCGGAATCACATCACCACTGCGGTAAACACTGACTGTATCGCCGACACGGACATCTAAACGGTGAATTTCACCAATGTTATGTAAAGTTACGTTAGAAACAGTAACACCACCCACAGCAACAGGATTTAAACGTGCAACAGGCGTTAATGTTCCTGTACGCCCCACTTGCCAATCAATATTGTCGACTGTGGTTAAAGCGGCTACAGCAGGGAATTTATAAGCCGTTGCCCAACGTGGCTCGCGACTTAAAAAACCCAATTGTTGCTGTTGTTTCAAGTCGTTGACTTTAACGACCATACCATCAATTTCAACCAATAAATGTGGACGTTCTTGGTTGATTTGCTCATACTTTTCTTGAACTTCTTCAATAGATTGACAAACAAAATGACGCTCACCCACCGCAAAACCGAACTGCGTTAACCACTCCAAACTTTCAGACATGGTATTTTGCCCATGAGGTGGTTCACATTGTGCAATACCATAGGCATAGAAGGCTAAAGGACGTGAGGCTGCAACATTAGGATCAAGCTGACGTAGGCTACCTGCTGCTGCATTACGTGGATTTGCAAAGGTCTTTTCACCTTTCGCTTCATTTTCAGCATTCAGTTTTTCAAAACCTGCTTTTGGCATTAGTACTTCGCCACGCACTTCAAGCAATGTCGGAATTTCTATTGTTTCAGAACTTAAAACTTTCGGTAAATTACGAATTGTTTTCACATTTTGTGTAATTACTTCCCCTGTTTCACCATCACCACGGGTCACGCCACGAATCAATATACCGTTTTCGTACCACAGTGAAATCGCTAAACCATCAAATTTAAGTTCCACATCATATTCAATTTTTTGATTCGGCAAACGCTCTTCTATACGACGCGCAAAAGCAAACAACTCATCTTGATTAAAGACATTACCCAAAGACAGCATGGGCACAGTATGGGTAATATTTTCAAACTTTGATAATGGCTTTCCGCCTACACGACTAACAGGCGAATCGGGTTGTATCAGATCTGGATATTGTTGTTCTAGACTTTTAAGTTGATGAAAGAGCTGATCATACTCACTGTCTTCTATGCTCGGTTGATCCATCACATAATACTCATGATTATGTTGTGCAAGGACTTGAATCAATTGACGCATTTGAGCGACGATCGCATTTTTTTCCATAAATTCTTTCACCAAAACTCTTTTACCATAATAAATGGGCGGATAATTCCGCCCATTTCATTTTAAATCAGTCTCAAAATAATATCAGCATTTGATCTGATGATCAGACCGCTTGTCCTGAACGAAAATCAATGGCTTGATGACGCCAGTGTTCTTTTAACTGTGGGGTAAATTCCAGATTATTTTCATCATATACCGTCCCATCAATCTCACGAGCAATTAAACCTGCAATGCTCACCATGGTATCAAAACCTTTTTGCACATCAGGATGTGGCAAAGCAAGGAAGAATGCCAAACCTTGCACCTGTTCCATAGACAAGGCCTCTAAATCAAAGCCGGCTGGTGTTGAGTCAATAATACGTAATACTGAAAACATCAATGAACTTTCATTTTCAGGGTCTTCATAGCGGTGAAAACACTTCATTTCACCAAAGCGTAAACCATATTTCATCATTACTTTCAGGGTTTTATCACCCGACAAGGCACGACGTGGATCAGGATAAACATTTAAGCCAATAATTCTCTCAGCATTTGCCAAAATACTTTGATCGTCTTGGCGTTGTTGCTCACTCAAATGCACATCAAGAATACTGCTTTCATCTTCAAATTCTTGAATTTTTACAGTTTCAACCTGTGTATTCGGTGTGAATGCTTCAATGGCTTCAACTTGCGGTTTCGTCATATATGTTGATGTCGCCGTATCAGTTTTTGTTATATCTTCTTGATTGGACGTTTCAGTTTTTTCCACAACAGAAGCCGTCTGTAAATCAAGTGTTGGCTCAACCTTTTCAATTTTCAGCTTAGTTGTATCATCCGCTTGATCAATATGTGCTGTGATATTTTCTTCAGTCACTTCTGCAGTCACTGTTTCAGTTGGCTTTACTTCAGTTTGCTTTGCCTCAGTCGGTTTTGGTTGAGCTTTTTCAGTTGAAGATGCGTTAACATCAACATCTTCAAGTATCGTTAAATTTGGCTCGACACGTTCTGTTTCTGCCGAGCTACGCAACTGATCACGTACATGGCGTGGAATGACTGGCTGATTGCTGTCTTCATTAATATGCAATGCTGAATCAAGCGATGGCGCTGCATCATCTGACTTACGCAATATCATAATCAAACCCACAAGGCAGATAATAACCGCAAGGACAATGCCAATAATTGTTGTGATTTCCATACTAGGACTCCGCGGCTAAACCGTACTCTCTTGCCTCTTCCAAATTCACTGTGACGAGTTTTGATGTGCCCGGTTCAGGCATCGTCACACCCAATAAATCAGTTGCCATGGTCATAGCAACTTTATTATGTGTAATGTAAATGAATTGCACCTGCTCCGACAATTCTTTTACAAGATTACAAAAACGCCCAACGTTCGCATCATCAAGTGGCGCATCAACTTCATCAAGCACACAAAATGGTGCAGGATTTAAACGGAAAATTGCAAAAACCAATGCCAATGCCGTCAATGCCTTTTCACCGCCCGACAGCAATGCCAATGAACTATTTTTCTTGCCCGGTGGACGAGCCATTAAACGTACACCCGATTGCCAATCATCTTCAAGACTTAATGTTGCTTCACCACCATTAAAGACTTTTGGAAACAGATTTTGTAATTCTGCATTGACCTGATCAAACGTGGTCATAAATAATTTACGAGTTTCCTGATCAATACTCTTCATGGCATCTCTCAGTTGCTCCACTGTATTTTCTAAATCTTGAATTTGATGCATCAATTCATCAAAACGCTTTGACACTTCCCCATACTCTTCCGAAGCCGCCAAATTGACCGCACCCAATTTTTCAAACTGACGCTGAGCTTTTTCAAAGTTTTGTTGATGCGTAGGTAAATCAATGATCAATCCTGATTTCATCTCAGCATTCATCTCTTTGAGCTGATCAGAATAATGCTGTAAATCAGACTTCGCTGACTGCCATGCTAAGCGCTTTGCTTCGAGTTGAGTACGTAGTTGCTCATCATTTTGTTGATGTAACAGACGCAATTCGGTTAACTGTTGCTGTTTTGACTGAACATTATTCAATTCAACTTGCCAATCTGCCCAAGTTTTTTGCAACTTTTCCGCTTGCTCAGCTTGCTCAGCATACTGACGCTCTAGGCTTGGCAACTCGAGTTGAATCGGATCAACAAATTGATGAGCCTGTTCCATTTGCTGCACAATCTGCTGATAGCTCACTTTAGAAAAATTCAAATCTTTATCAAGCAATTCAATCTGTTGCTTATTTTGCTCAGCCATACGCCTTGATGCTTCCACATCTTGCTGTTTATGCTGTAATTGTTGCTGTTGTTCTTCAACCTGTTCATTAAGCTCGTCAAGCTTATATTGCAAAGTTTTATATTCAGGTAAATGCTGTTCTAGCTTCATGCTCAATGAATGTAGATCAATTTCAAGATCATCTTTCTGCATGGCATCTTCTTCAAGTTGCTCATCAAGTTGTTGTAACTGACTATTGAGCTGAACTTTTTGCAATTCAAATGCCTGCGTTGCACTTTGTTGTTTAGCGATTTGCACATTTACTTGCTGTTGAATATTTTGCTGTGTTTTTAAAGCTGTTTGATCTGCTTGGATCTGCTTCTGTAATTCAGCCAACTGATGTTGTATTGAAGGTAATACTACTTCAGCATCACTCAATTGAGGTAATAAAGTTATAAGCGCAAGCTCAATTTCTTCTAAACGAATACGATGACTCAATGCGCCTTGTGCGGCTTGACTGGATTCATCGAAGAATAAGCCAATGACCCAATCTTGACCGACATGATAACCATCGAGTGTCAGAAGACTCTGCCCAACGGTTAATTGTTTTTGAAAACTCAACGCCTGCGTTAAGTTTTCAGCAATCGCTACCTGATTCCACAATGAATATTGAGGTGATTCAATCCAATCTGCTAAACAAGATAATCCATTGATTTGGATTTTATCCTTTGAAATTGAGCTTTTTAACTGACGAGCAAGACTGTCTTGAAAATCAGAATTTGTATCAACAATGTCTGCAGACAGCCATTTTGCAAGGAACTTTTCAACCAAACTCGCTTGTGCTTTACCCTGCTCATTGAGTTTTAAAACGTGCATGAGTTGTAGAGCATTTTCTGATGTTTTAACTGAACTTTTCGCCATCAGCTGATTGAGATTTTTCTGCTCAGACTGTAACACTTGAATTTCAGACTTTAGTGCTGAAATTTGTACTTTTTGTAGATTGACGTGTTCTTGCGTTTGCTCAATACGAGTTTTTGTTAGAGCAAGGTTTTGCTCTAACTGTACAATTTCACACTGAGCTTTGGATTGATCTTGTTCAAGTTGACTCAAATCCTCCGTCATAAACTGCTTTTTTACCTGTTCAGCTTGAGCTTTTAAGGTGTCTTTTTGCTGCTCTATACGTTGAACATTTTTACTCAGTTGCTCCATTTGCGCTTGCATCTGAGCTTTTTGCTGTTGCTGTTTTTCAACCTGAATTTTAATCAGTTCATATTGTTGTTGCGTTTGTAGTTGTTGCGCTTTTAAATCAGCAAAGACTTGCACACGCTGTTGACTGTCAGCTTCGGCACTTTGTAAGTTTTTAGCATATTCATCTAACTGTGCCTGTAAGGTATCGAGCTGTAATTCAATGAGCTGAATACGTTCTTTGGTTTGAATTTTTTGTGTTTCGAGCTTTGCTAAAGATTCAGTATTTTGATTCAACAATGCTTGTTTTTGCTCAAGCATCATTTTTAATTCAGCGAGTTTCTTTTCCGCATGTTGCCATTCATTTTGCAAAGGTGTCGATTGTTGAATCAGACGTTGAAATAATTCACTTGTCGATGTCAAATCATGCTCAAGTGTAGTCATGTCCGAGCGCACGAGTTTGAAATGTTCACCAAGTTCATTCATTTGAACGGTATATTCTTCTTGTAAACGGCTACTTTGTTCACATTGGAAAGATAAAATTTCTATTTTTAAAGTTCGAACTTCATTTTCAAGTGTTTTGTATTGAACCGCATTTTCAGATTGACGCTTGAGTGTTTTTAACTGTCCTTTCAATTCAGAGGCAATATCTTCTAAACGCTCAAGATTCTGTGTCGTATGCTCTAAATGTTGTAAAGTTTCACGGCGACGCGCCTGATAACGTGATACGCCTGCAGCTTCCTCAATATATACCCGCATTTCTTCAGGCTTAGCATCAACCAAGCGGTTAATCATACCCTGCTCAATAATGGCATAGGAACGAGGACCTAAGCCTGTCCCTAAGAAAATATCGGTAATATCACGGCGACGGCACTTCGTCCCATTAAGAAAGTATTCAGATTTTCCATCACGGTTGACCTGACGGCGTACAGCCAATTCACTATAGGCATTATACGCCCCTCCGAGCTTGCCATAGGTATTTTCAAAGCGTAGTTCTACACTTGCCATACCAACAGGTTTACGTTTTGCCGTTCCTGTAAAAATGACATCTTGCATAGTTCCGCCACGTAACTGACGTGCGCTTGATTCACCCATGACCCAACGAATGGCATCAATCACATTGGATTTACCACAGCCATTAGGTCCCACTACCGCAGTACGGTTCTCTTTGAATTGTAATGTCGTGCTGTCGGCAAAAGATTTAAAGCCAGACAATTTTAAGCTGCTTAAACGCATAATGTCCTAATTACTTACTCACGTTACTTAGCGACGTGATCTCCGCGCCCAAGCAAGTTCGATTTGTTTCATTCGTGTCAGCGATTCCAACACTAAGTTGCGTAAGTGTCGGCAAAAATCATCCATAAATAAAGTAGCTTGTTGTGATTTTCGGATTAAAATCGCATCAATCACCAAGCGGAACAATTCTAACGCTTCTTGTAGCTCTCGTCTTGAAGTATTTAAGGTTAAAAAATAGCTACGACGTAAAGAAGGCAACAGTTCCTTATAAAATTTCATCAAATAAGAGTTGCCAACCATATCATTTTGTTCAGACAAAAAATGAAAAATACCATCATAAAACTTTTCAGTATTGCCCTGTTTTACATGCTCAATTAAATCATTTAATAAATGCTGTAGCGCTTCAGCTTCATGGCTTCGCCACGTCTCACTCATTTTATGAACAATCTGACCCAATAGAAGTGCACAAGTATCAAATAACGCTCTCACTTGCTGTGCTGACATTTCTGACACAATTGCGCCACGACGTGGGAAAATTTCAATCAGATGCGTGCGTTCAAGCAACAATAAAGCCTCACGCACCGAACCTCGACTGACATCAAGTTCTTTTGCAATGCGTAACTCTTGTATGCGCTCACCCTCCACCAATTCACCACTGATGATTTGCTCGCTTATATGCCTTGCGATTTGTTCCGATAGGCTATCTACATCATCCAAATGCATATAAATCCTGTTTTATTAGTTTTATTTAGATTAAGTCTGAATCATTATCTTCCTTATATAACTGATTCAGACTTTGCATTTCCATGTCATTGTTAGACAATTTTTAAGATTTTAAGCCAATCCTGTTGTGAACAATAGTGTCATTGATCTAAAACTTTAGCTATCAGCCAATTTAAAAAAATATTTTAATGCCCTGAAATACAAAGTAAGTTCCGACTAAAACCAGCAAACCTGCAAAGCATTTTTTCAACATTGCAGGTGATAATTGATGTGCCACTTTTGCACCGAGTTTTGCTGTAATAAAACTCATAACACTAATACCAATAAAGGCATAAATATGCACATAACCAATCGCATTTTTAATTTCAACTTGACCATGTGATCCAAAAATCATAAAACCAATTGCCCCTGCAATAGCAATCGGCAAACCACATGCTGCCGAAGTCGCTACCGCTTTTTGCATCACTACGCCATATTTATTTAAATATGGCACTGTCAAACTTCCCCCACCAATACCAAAAATTGCCGATGCTACTCCAATACCACCACCTGCAAGCATTTGCATTGGTACAGGCGGTAAGTGTTTAGACACATCTACTTGAACATTAGCGCCCTTAAACATTTTAAATGCCACCCATAAAGCAAATACACCAATGATCAATTGCAAATTACCACCCGACAAAACATCGGCAATACCTGCACCTAAAAATGAGCCTAGAACTAAACCTGGTGCAAGGTTTTTAACCACATGCCACATAACCGCACCTTTTTTATGATGCGCTGAAACTGAACTTAGTGATGTCACAATAATTGTTGCCAATGATGTTCCCAATGCCATATGCATCACAACCGTTGGGTCATAACCCATTTGAGTAAAAACCACATATAAAATTGGGACAATAATCAAACCACCACCAACACCAAATAGTCCTGCGGCAAATCCTGCAATTGCACCAATGACCAAATATATGATTAACTCCATCACTACTTTCCTTTCTTCTCAGATTCAATATGGATTTAGAGACTCGTCATCTTCGACAGCTTTTAACAGATGCTCAGCAACTACCTGAAATTCTTTTACTTAAACACAATACAACATCGACCAATGATGATGTCCGTGAGCTTGCACAAGGCGCAAATCGCATCCTTGTGTGTAGTGAACAACAAAGTCAGGGACGGGGGCAACATCAACGAGAATGGGTCTCTCCCATCGGGAATATTTATTTAAGCACATTGCTGAAAACCAAAACACCCCTTGATGGACGCCTTGCACTTGAAATTGCATTAAATATTCTACAAATTTCAAGTTTAAAAACCCTGCCAAATCTCCAAGTTAAATGGCCCAATGACCTGTATAGCCCACAAGGAAAATGGGGAGGGATACTCGTTGAACCATTATCAGCACATGAAGCCATTGTTGGTGTCGGGATCAACTTATTGCCTGTACCACCTGAACAACTATCACAACAAGCAACTTCTGTCGTGCAATTGGGTGTGCAATTTCCCAACCGTATTCAAATGATCAGTGACGTATATTTAGCCATTTTGCAAGCGGGACAATGGTTTGATCATGGCTGCTACAACCTTGCAGCTCGCTTCAATAATGTCGCAGCATTTATGGGACAAACGGTTGAATTTGAACAAACAAAAGATACTATTCAAGGTGTTTTTAAAGGCATTGATCGAGATGGAGCAATTCAAATTGAAAATGAACAAGGATTACAAAGCTATTATCAAGGACGTTTACGTCTAAAATCGGTTAAATAGATCAACATTAAAAATTAGTAGGACGATCAACACTTCCATGAAAAACTTATGGCTTGATATTGGCAATACACGTCTAAAATATTGGATTACCACGACCGATCTCGAAACATTAGAGCAACATGTTATTGAGCATGGCGCAGAATTACATCTGCAATCTCCTGCTGATCTCTTGTTAGGTTTGATTCAACATTTTAAAAATAGTGAGATTGATTGTGTTGGCATTTCGTCAGTCCAAGATCAAAAGAATAATGAACGTATTTTACAGATTTTAAACCTACTCGATATTCCCATGACCTTTGCAAAAGTACATGCCGAATATGCGGGTTTAAAATGCGGCTATGATCATGTTGAACAACTCGGTATTGACCGTTGGCTTCAAGTATTGGCTGTCGCTAATGTTGAACAAGACTTATGTGTTATTAGTTGTGGGACTGCACTAACGATTGATTTAACACAAGGTTTACAACATTTGGGTGGATATATTTTGCCAAATTTGTATTTACAACGAGACTCACTTATTCAAAATACTAAAGGCATTAAAATTCCTGACGTTGCCTTTGATGAACTCACTCCAGGACGCAATACCATTGATGCAGTTCATCACGGTATTTTTCTTGGCTTACTCAGTACTATTCGCCAAGTTATGCAACAGTCACCACGTAAACTTATACTTACAGGTGGTGATGCACCTTTATTTGCACGTTTTCTTGAAGAGTTTGAACCACAAGTTGAAGAAGACTTACTACTCAAAGGTTTACGTTTCTATATTGAACATGCAACATGATTTTAAAGTTATCAAGTAGCATTTAACGTGTAACCTTATCAAATAAATAAAAATTGAGGATGCTTTAACATCCTCAATTTCGATTTCAATAAAATCTCAATTTTTAAAAAAATGCGATTTTCTATTTCTATATAGTCACTACTTGAGTAACCGACTGTTCGACCAATAGTTTTTCTAACTTTTCCCAGAGCTGTGGGAACTCGCTAAGACCATCACTTTGCATAAAGTGACCTGCTTTTTTCACTTCAATCATTTGTGCATTTAATAATTGACCAAAACGAATACTCAATGGTGCAGGAACGAATGGATCATTACAGGAAAATAATGAATAACGTTGCTGAATTCTAAATCTGAGTAATGCATCATTGAGTTTGGCTTGTTGAACAAACTGATTCAATTCAGGCAAAGCTGTCAGCTTTTCATTAAAACCTGCGACCATAAATATCGCTTTAATTAAACGACCATTAAGTGCTTCAGAGAGATAATCTAGTACGCTAATACACCCTAAACTATGCGCAACAATAATGGTTTGCTCATTTAAAGGATGGACTTGTGCCTCCAAATTTTGACGCCATGTGGCAAAATCAGGCTGATCACTGCCTTGCAAATGAACAATCTCACATTGACTTCCCATTTGCTCAATTTTTGTTGCTAACCATGGAAACCAATGTTGCTCAGGTGAAGATTGATACCCATGTATAATAAAAACTTTCATAAGCATTCTTCTAATAATTATTTACTTAAGTTTATTATAATTTAATAATTCTTTTAATTTGTATTATTTTTATAAACAAAAAGGTGATAAATATCACCTTTTATGTTTTTGATTTTAAAAGTTTAACCTTTATTTCTTCGGTTCATTGTTACCAAATAAGGGTCCCATACCACCGCCACCACCAAATTGCTTTTGCATACCGCCAAGTGATTTCAACATTTTCGCCATGCCCGATGGATTGGCAAATTTTTTCATCATTTTTGCCATTTGCGCATGTTGTTTAATGAGCTTATTCACCTCAACAACTTCCATACCACAACCCGCAGCGATACGTTTTTTACGACTTGGATTCATCAAATCAGGATTACGGCGCTCTTTAATGGTCATCGACTGGATAATCGCTTCCATTTTTTTCACTTGCTTTTCAGGGTTTGCTTGTGCAATTGCATCTTGAATTCCTGAATTGCTCATGCCAGGCAACTTATCTAAGAAGCCCATCATGCCACCCATGTTATTCATTTGTTCAAACTGCATCAGCATATCTTCAAAATTGAAGCTTCCGCCTTTTTGCAATTTTTTCGCCATTTTTTCAGCTTTTTCTTTGTCGATTTTACGTTCAACTTCTTCGACTAAAGAAAGGACATCACCCATACCCAAGATTCGTTGTGCAACACGCTCAGGATGGAATGGCTCTAAGGCATCGAGTTTTTCACCCATACCTAAGAATTTGATTGGTTTACCTGTAATTGCACGAACTGAAAGTGCAGCACCACCACGGGCATCACCATCAGTTTTAGTCAAGATCACGCCTGTTAAAGGCAGTGCATCATTGAATGCTTTTGCAGTATTTGCAGCATCCTGACCTGTCATCGCATCGACAACAAATAGTGTTTCGGTTGGACCAATCGCTGCGTGTAATGCTTTGATCTCATCCATCATATCTGCATCAATATGCAAACGACCTGCAGTATCGACAATCAAGACATCATTAAAGTTAATTTTTGCCTGACCAATCGCACGTTGCGCAATTTTGATTGGATCTTCCGAAGCATCTGATTCAATAAAATCAGCACCCACTTCAGCAGCAACGGTTTGTAGTTGTTTAATTGCCGCTGGGCGGTAAACATCTGCAGAAACCATTGCAACTTTTTTCTTTTGGCGATCTTTTAAGAAACGCGCAAGTTTAGCAGCTGTAGTGGTTTTACCTGCACCTTGTAGACCTGCAAGCAAAATGACTACAGGTGGCTTAGCAGCCAAATCTAGGGTTTCATTTGCCGCACCCATCATTTTGGTGAGTTCGTCATAGACAATTTTGACAAAAGCTTGTCCTGGAGACAGCTGTGTCATCACTTCTTGACCCAATGCTTCTTCCTTAACTTTCGCGATAAACTCACGGGTTACAGGCAAAGCCACATCGGCTTCAAGTAGTGCCATACGCACTTCACGTAACGTGTCTTTAATATTGTCTTCAGTCAGTTGTCCTGAGCCGGTAACATTTCTTAGACTCTGCGTGAGTCGTTCTGTTAAGGTATCAAACATTGCGAAATCCGCTTAAAATAGTTGTTGCAAAAAATCTTCTGAAAAATAGAACTTTTATGCATAAGATGCTATAGGATACTGTAGTTCACATGGAATTTATATCTTATAACATGATTATTCATCATCCTGAAAAAGGTTTGACATGATTAGCCTACCCTTGGTTTATACGATTTTAGCATTAATTGCCTATACCTCTGTATTTTGGTATTTGGTGATGCATTTAATGTCAAAACGTGCTTATAACCCTTGGTTTATCGGGATCGTGTCAAGTTTGGGACTGATTCTACATGCAAGTGTACTTTATATTGACATGGTTACGCCACAAGGCATTAACTATGATGTTTTCAATCTAATGTCTTTTACAGCAGGGCTCATGCTACTGCTCAGTCTACTTTATAGCACCTATCGTCCCGTCTTATCGCTCAACTTGTTAGGAATTCCTGTTGCAGGCTTTGGACTGATTTTAGGTTTTTGTTTTAGTAAACCTCATCAGTTCATTGAACAGCATTCCTTAGGCTTAGACATTCATATTATTTTGTCGTTATCTGCCTATGCCGTTCTACTCATGGCAACTATTCATGCGGTGGTATTGTGGTTACAAAATCGTGAATTAAAGAAAAAACAAAAAAAACGTATTTGGGTGAGTTTTTTACCTTCATTTCAAGCCATGGAATCTTTATTATTTGATATGTTGATGACAGGCTTTACTCTGCTTACTCTCGCTCTTGGTTTTGGCTTTTTCACCATTGATAATTTCTTTGCTCAACATCTTGCCCATAAAACAGCATTTAGTATTGTGTCTTGGTTTGTATATGGCGCATTGCTGATTGGTCGCTATAAGTTTGGTTGGCGTGGTCAAAAAGCGATTCGTTTTACCATTATTGGATTTTTCTTATTGGCCGTGGGTTTTATTGGTTCTAAATTTGTTTTGGAAATGATTTTAAACCGCTGATGCAAACAAAAATTTAAAAAGTGAAAAACCATCCCAAAGCCTAGTTTTAATCAATTAGGCTTTTTTAATTTATTTGAATGAATTGAAATGATTCAATAAAACCAATCAATCTCGTATAAGATATTTTATATTTATTTTAGAACTTTAGAAAAATAAAACCTATGTTATTACCCTTAAAATTAATAAGGATTATCGCTTTATGAACAGGGCAAAGTAACCACATTAATACGCTGTTCTAATACAGACGTTGCACTAGCAAGAACATGTTATATGCAATGGGTTATGGAACCTGAAATAAAGGTACTTTTAAATGCTCATTTTAAAAGAGTACATTTAAAAGATTGGCAATTGATTCAAAAGCAGTCAGAAAAAATTATTAAAAGCTTTATTGTACAATCTAAATAATGCATTCAATTAATACATAAACTATTTATATTCAATAACTTTATTTTATTCAAAAGTACATCACCTAGACATCCTCACAAAAAAAACGTATAACGCTCCTGTTCAAATTGATAGATCAGGTAACGACATTGAAACTCATCCTTGCACCTATGGAAGGCTTAACCGACCCAATCATGCGTGATGTACTCACGTCTGTAGGTAGCTTTGACTGGTGTGTGACTGAGTTTATTCGTATTACCAACTCGGTATTACCGGATCATGTTTATCATCACTACTGCCCTGAACTCCTCAATAGCGGAAAAACGGCATCAGGCACACCTGTACATGTGCAATTTTTAGGAAATGATCCTGAAATGCTCGCTGCTAACGCAATTCGAGCAGTTGAGTTGGGCGCACCTGTCATTGATATGAATTTTGGCTGCCCTGCAAAAACAGTGAATCGTCATCGTGGGGGTTCGGTACTCCTTGATGAACCCGAAGTAGTTTATGAGTTGGTCAAAGCGGTTCGTGATGCGATTCCTGCACACATTCCTGTTTCTGCAAAAATGCGCCTCGGCTATATGGACAGAAATTTCACCATGGAAAATGCTCATGCGATTGAAGATGCTGGTGCTTCATGGGTAACTGTACATGCACGCACCAAAGCAGATGGTTATACACCACCTGCATTTTGGGATGTGTTACAACCGATCAAAGAAACACTCAAAATTAATGTCATTGCTAATGGTGAAATTTGGACAAATACTGATGCCAAACAATGTCAACTTGAATCGGGCTGTGAAGATTTAATGATTGGACGTGGTGCAGTCACTACACCCGATTTAACCCAATGTATTCGTCAAAATACTGATGAAGCCTTACTGACTTGGGACGAGTTACTCAAATTACAAATCCGTTTCCTTAGTGGGCCTTATAAAAAAGAAATCAATATGGTTGGGCGTTATAAACAGTGGATTGGTATGATGTCGAAGCATTATCCTGAAGCAAAACTGCTATGGAATGAAGTGAAACGTGCCAAAAAAATTGATGAACTCATTGAAAAGCTGAAAAATCCAGATTAAATCATTTTAAATCAATGACTCGCTCTATTTAAGCCATTTAAATCATCTTTTGGCTTCAAAAAAGCAAAAAATTATCGAGCTGATTCTTTTATATTGGAAATTTTGGTGGGCATCGTCCATGCACCACCAGGGAATCCTTTACATTGTAAATTTGCAGCTTCATAGCTTTGAATAAATTTTTGTCCATTCCAGACCCATTCCTCCGATGACCAACAATCGCCCAAGCCACGCCCTTTATGCGAAGCATTCAACATAACTGAATCACCATCGCTAATCGAGTTACTCACCATTTGATACACTTTTGTTAGTTTGTGATCCATTACCCAAGCACCTGAACCAAAATTATAAGCCCCACTCCAACACGGGCTTCTGACTAGACTTTTATCTTTCGTCAAAGGGGTCACAATAACCTGACGAACATCAGCATCCTGTTCATTAAAAAGAATATAACAATCTTCCTCGGTGGTCGTAGGTTTTAAAATATTCTGTATACGTTCCACCTCTAGATGAGGTGATTTATATTCAATCATTTTACCTTTTATAGCGGGTTGCACTGTGACAACAGGGATTGCTTCAGGCTGTAATACATTTTCATTTGCTCGATTTCCCTTTTTAATCAGGGCTGATGATGTCCCTACTCGCTTTTGAAACTCATCCATTTTCAGCAAAACAGCACTCATACCACTGTCTGAAAGAATCAAACTATTTTTTCCTGCATCCAAAATAATTTCGCTGTTTTGCGTTGCACTTTTCAATAAAGCTTGAACTTGTTGAGGTGTTAAAGTTGTTGAGTTCTCTTCCTGATTTGAAACTTTGCCATAAGATTGACCATTAATTTTTAAAATATATTGCTTAGGAATGATCGCTTTTTCATCACCAACCATCATAGTAAATTCAGCTTTTACAGGTGTATTTGTACCTGCTTTTCGAGTCAATAAAACGCTGACCATATTTTCAAAGCTATTTTCATCTGTGTGATATCCCGCTGCTCGGCATGTTCCGGTATTGTCACAAGCAAGCTCCCAATCACCATGGCTAAATGAAATCCCTTTAATTTCAGCAAATATACTTGTGCTAGCGAAGCTCGAGCAGATCAATAAAATTGTTTTTAAATGACTTTTAATATCATCTTTCATCTTAGTATTTTTCATTTTCTGTCCTTTTTAATGCGCTATTTTTTGATGATCCATACTCTTATCATCCATAATCTTAAAATGCTCGGCTAACAACTTGACCTTGAAATTTTAAACAATCTTCAACACGTATGCGTTGTATTTCGGACAACTCATCAACATTAAACCAACGATATTCGGAATGTTCTACACTGAGTTTAATTTCTGTATTTTCCTTGAAGTGGCATTTGAAAATAAAAGCATGTGAAGTCACCGCACTGTGAAAATAAACACCCGATAAATAATCAAGTTCAATCTCACAACCTAATTCTTCATAGCATTCACGAAACAATGCATCATGAATGGTTTCCCCCATGTCCAAACCACCACCAGGCAAGCCCCATGCATGCTCAGCATAAGTAGCTTTCAGCAATAAAATCTGACCCACTGTATTACAAATGACCGCATGAGAACTCAGTCGGTAAAAATCATGAAATCCCATACAATCTGCCTATTAGAATCGTTTAATTAAATAAGTTTTTGTTAAGAATAGACGTAAAGCATACACGACACCAATGGCGAAAACGCTATAACCAATGTCAGGAGAAAATATAGGAATACACAGCACAATTATTGTTGTTAATGGATAGAACCATTTTTTCATGCCATTAAGCGTATGTGCTTCATGCAGTGCCCACAAACTTCCCGTATAAATGACCAATGGAATTGCCACGAGCCACCCCGCCATTTGATCTGAAATATGTGCTTGATGAGTCGCAACATCAACAGCTGCTGCAAGACTTGCCCCAATCATGGCAATACTAATAAAAATAAAGAAATGTCCATACCCCCAAGAAAACACACGTTTTCGGGTAGTTAAAGTATCGCCCACTTCATTATCAAAATATGCCCACCACATGGTAAACATTATAATCAAGCCACCAACCATTAAGAAAATTAACTCAATACTCAGTAGCTGACTTTGTAGTGCATCGGCAATTGCGCTATAACAGCCCACAATCGATTCACCTAATACAATGATGGTCAAAAGTGAATAGCGCTCTGCAATATGATGCGGATGCCATGGTGTTCTACTCGCAGCTTCCGCCCAAAGTGGCACACTCAACTCAGCACACACTAATCCAGCAAAAATAAATAAAGTTAAATCAATTGGGGCAAAATGAAACAATAGCCATGCAAGTTGTACAATAACAATACCAATCACATAGCGTATTGCAGTTTTTCTACGTTCTAAATCACTTGCTGCCACTCGAAGCCATTGAACAACCAAACCAAGCCGCATAATCACATAACCCGCGACAATTACATCGAAGTCATCTTTTTGAAATGCCATGGGAATGCCCGCAGCAATCACCAATGAACCAATAATCTGTACAAAGGTCATAACTCGGTAAAAAGCATCATCATTGTCATAGGCAGAGGCAAACCAACTAAAGTTCATCCATGCCCACCACAAAGCAAAAAACACCATCAAATAATGCACAAGTCCTGTACTTAAATGGTT
Organism: Acinetobacter sp. 1207_04; assembly: GCF_052850415.1. Classification (NCBI taxonomy): domain Bacteria; kingdom Pseudomonadati; phylum Pseudomonadota; class Gammaproteobacteria; order Moraxellales; family Moraxellaceae; genus Acinetobacter; species Acinetobacter sp. 1207_04. The sequence continues at coordinate 43,787 of NZ_VXCQ01000014.1, forward strand.
TTCAATCATACTGTGATGCAGTTGCACACCTGCTGTTGCAATAGCGACCACAAAAATCAAATCAAATAAGAGTTCAAGCGATGTCGCCACACGATGCGACTCGTGCGGATTTCGAGGTAAAAGAGGTTTCAACCACGTAGGGCGAGTAGGAACAGAGTCGGACATAAGTAATATTTCTTCGATTTATTTTCAATGAATTTTTTCAAATCGTTTCACAGAACACAAGTCATATTTTATATGTTATTGGCACTTATTTTAAATTTTGTGAGTCATATAACTAAAATATTTCTTCTCTAAAAATAAAAAAATCCTGTCTTCAAACAGGATTTATCAAAAGAAATAGGTCAGTTTAATAACATTATTTCCTGATCAAATTTTCTATCTTAAAATAATTTAAACCACTAATCTGAGTTTGGGCTTATTTTTAAGTACAATCGCTTGACCTGTTAGCAGATCAACAGGCATCGAAATATGTTGATGTACAACAAGCCAAGCATCATCTTTTTTCTGTAAACATAGCGTTGTACGACACCAAGGCATATCTAATTTGCCTTTCAAAATTGGATTTTCAACTTTAGAATGGCAATGCATCACCACCAAATCATCTGCTGCATACAAACGAACTTCTCGGCGAGAGATTTTCATTTCTTCATTAAAATAAGGACTAAATTTTTCCCATTCTTTTTTGTATTGTCTTACACCATCAAGCTGAGAGCTGACATCAAACATACTGATATCGGTAGCGCACTGTTGCATTAAATCATCAACGTGTTGACCCAATAATGCCTGATCCCAAGCCTGAATGACTTGTAGAACTTCTTCTGCAACAATATGATTACCAACAATTTCAATATGACCTACATTCATAGAGGAATTCCTCAACATTATTTTTATTTAACGTGATGAATTTAACATTTTTAATAATATTTTGTTAATTGATTTTATATTTTTTTGTTATTTTTTGAAATTTTTAAATTGCGTTTAAAAAAATGAACATTCCATACTGAAATTCTAAACAATCCAATAACAATCTACTAAATTATAACAAAATGAAAAGAGCATGTATTTACATGCTCTTTTGTAATAAATCCGATAAAACTTGGCTTAATCTTTAATTTAAGTCTTGAGTATCAAGCCTCTATCGTCAGATCTTTAATTTTATCAGATGAACCATTTTTCTTGACTGACTCAATGCCATTATCACGTGCAGCTTCACTCGAATAGAACTGACTTGTACCAATAATCTGATGGTTTGCTGCTTTTAAATTAAAGTATGGTTTACCATTTTTAGCTTCAAGTCGCTCATAACGCCCATCTTCAGGACTATTTTTTTGAACAGACTCGATCCCATTTTGTGCAGAAGCTTTGGCTTTATAAAGTTCGCTCGTCAAAATCACTTCGCCATTACCTGCTTTTAATACAAAACGATATTGATCATCTTTTGCCTGACTAATTTCATACCATCCTGACATATTGATTTTCCTCTAGTTATTTTTACATTTATTGTTTCGAAATCGTGCTTTATCTGCATAAAAATATGCGCGTGCACTAAAATATAAATGACTTTACTGTATTTTCACAACTGCTTTTAACAACTCAATTACAACTTTAAATGAAGGACTTTGCTAATATCTGAAAAAATAAACATCTTATTGATATTTATTATATAAATAATTCAAAAATCTTCACTCTGCTATAAACATCATGGCAACAGCAAAAATCACTGTTGAATAAAACAATAAAGGTAAAATCAAAAACCAAAAAATGCCCCAACGATTGACTTGAAATACAGTTTTAGCTGCAATAAAACTCACCAAGCAAGAGTAAATTAAAGTAACCAGAACAATAATTACACTCCAGATTTCATCTGCATAATATGCCTCGTTATAGTTTTGATACAGTAAAGTTTGAATAATGGTAACAGCAATAATCGGAACAACTGCACTCATCCACTGTAAGACATTCACCTGTTTTGCCAAGGTAAGATCGGGGGATGATACCCCACTTCTTTTTAAGCGAAATTCATACCACCATCCATATAAATGCCATGCAATAAAACCACCGAACAAACCAACCGTTAATACAAATCCCCAATAATTGATCCAATTATTTACAGTAAAATCAAGGATATTAGAGCTAGAATTTAATTCAGCTTTAATCATTTGAGTATCAATACGGTCCATAACCACAAAGATACCAAGTAAATAGGCAAGCAAATAAACTTTGCTCCGATCTAGATGGGGTAAATCTTGAAAATAACGCTTTGGTTGGAAAAAGAGTTGTAAAAGCCGTTTCGAATGAATTGCCGACTGCTGCTTTACACTTGGGTGTGCTGATTTTGATAAATATTCAGACATTTTTATTCTTCTGTGATTCAATTTTATTTTCAATTATTTGTAAGCATTTTAGGGCAACAAATCCAGTTGAAATTTGTTACCTTATTTCTGACATCTTAATGAATTATCATCTTTAGCAATTAAGCTTTTTTAACATATTCTGATTTCAGTTTAATGCTTCCAATCCCATCAACTTTACAATCAAGATCATGACCATCTGTTGCATCAGGAACTAAACGAATATTTTTGACTTTCGTTCCTTGGCGAACAACTGATGATGAACCTTTCAATTTCAAATCTTTAACCACAGTGACTGCATCACCATCTGCAAGGACATTACCAAATGCATCTTTAATGATGCTGATCTCATCACCTGCAAGTACCTCACCTTCTTTCCATTCATAAGTACATTCGGGGCAAATCAGTACACCTGCATCTTCATAGGTATATTCAGACTGACATTTTGGACAATTAGGCAAAGACATAAGCCACCTCAAAAATTAAAAAGGCAAAAACTAATTATAACATTTTTATAATTTTCAAAAATTTAAATCACATATTTATTGTAAGGCAATAAAAATACCGCTCAGTTTTCTCTTTGCTTGAATAAATTCACTATCACTGTTAAATGATTTTGCATGGTATTTTTAGATGCTGTCAGAAAAGTTACTGTTTTCTCTCTCGTCATAAAATTCCACAATTCATCAAGATCCTGACTTTGCTCTGCCAACTCCTCCAAATAACGCTGCTGAAATACATCCCAACGCTGTTCTGGCGCTTCATGATACCATTTTCGTAATTCATTGGATGGGCTTAATCCTTTTGGCCATAAATCGATCTGAGCTACTTCTTTTTTAATTCCTCTAGGCCAAAGTCGATCTAACAAAATTCTTTTGCCATCAGTTACTAATATTTCATCATAAATTCTTTTTTGTTTAATGTTCATGTATTGTTCCTCGACTTTACCTGTCGAATTAAGCTTATCCATTTACATGTAAAATTTATATTACAGCGGGCTTTAAACCAATAAAAGCCCATAAAAAAAGAGATGTTCAACATCTCTTTTTAATTTTCATTTAAAACGATTGGCTTAAATATGTTTAAGCTTCATCTTCTTCGTCTTCATCATCGTAAACATACGCCATGCACCCCCAGCCATCGTATTCACCACCATGCTGTTCTGCAATTTTAGTAAACCATTCTTCTAAATCGACAATATCTGAATGCTCAGGTTCCATATAGACGTAAATCGTGATAATCCACTCTGAACTTTCGCCTTCGGTATCTTCAAATAAACTGATTTTTTGTTCTTCTTTTAGCAAATACAATGCACACTGATCCGCTTGTTCCTCACTTTTAAATGCAATTGAATATTCAATTTCATGTGGTTCAGTCAGGTCATCACCATCTGTATGCATTTGCCACAGTACGTTGCCATTGTCATCATCTGGGTAGAGTTCGTAATTGCGGGTCATGAGATTATCCTTTTACAGAAAGACGGTGATTATTGATTCTAGATTAGCGCAAAATTATTGCATTTTGCAGATTAAATCTCACTTCAGGCGATAAATTAGCGTTCACTTTCAATTTTGCAACAAAGGATATTATTAAAACGGAACACTTCCCTGAATTTTTAAGTCAATGCCACTCAACGGTTGCTTAAATTCAAGTAAACACGCATGTAAAGCCATACGCCCTAAAGGACTTTTTATTGGCTCAGGATGATAAATTTCATCACCTGTAATTGGATGCCCAATATGCATCATGTGAACACGAAGTTGATGTGAACGTCCTGTAATTGGAGTCAACAACACTCTGCTAATATCCTGATTTTCATAATATTCAACACGTTCATATAACGTCTGTGCGGACTTCCCGAGTTCATAATGCACCATTTGACGTGGACGATTTTCCCAATCAGTAATGAGTGGAACATCGACTTGACCCTGTTTTTCGAGTTTACCCTGAACCAAAGCAACATAATTTTTCTTGACGGTTCTTGCCTGAAACATTTTGCTCACCGCAACTTCCGCATCACGGTGTTTCGCAAACATTAAAATACCTGAAGTCGCCATATCTAAACGATGGGTAATTTTAGCTAAAGGAAATTGCTCAACTACTCGTAAGTAAGCACTGTCATGATGCTCAGGCAAACGCCCTGGTACAGACAACAGCCCCGCAGGTTTATCAATAATCACCAAATCATCATCTTCATACAAAATAACAAGGGCTTGCTGTGGCGGAGCATAAACAAAATGGGTGTTCAAAGGCATAAGGGCGGGTTCAAAATATTTCAAAGCAGATTTTAAATAGTCCTGATCATATTCGCTACTCTTTGTAGTGCCATTATTTTGTATTTGGGTGTTAAAACATTCTGGTTTTTTATACTTCAACTGATTTTACGGTTGTTGTCGCCTTACCTAGATCTTTAGACTGATACATTAAGCCATCAGCATGATGTTTTGCGTCATCAGGTTTATGAGGTAACTCATAAAACAGGCTGATCCCCATACTAAAATCGACACCAAAATCTCGCTTCATTTCCGTTCTAGAAAATAATTGACGAAGATGCCCTTCATAAGTATCAACCGCTTGCTGATTAGTATCATTCAATAATACTACAAACTCATCTCCGCCCATACGCGCTACAATATCTGCAGAAGACACTGATTTTTGTAATACGCGAGCAAAGCGAATAAGCACCTCATCACCCTGACTATGCCCAAGTCGATCATTGACTTGCTTAAAACCATCAAGATCAATGACACAAATGGCTGACTGCTGTTCTTTACTACGTTGACGATAGGCAATTTCATACTGAATCTCAAATGAACGGAAGTTATTTAAGCCCGTTAATGAATCTTTCATTGCCATACACGTCATTTCGGCAAGCACTGTTTTTACTCGAATCAGTAAAATTGCCACAATCGCAAATGAAATTACCCGTACGCCTGCATTCCAATAGGGAATGATTGGACTACTATAAATATGCCCTGTATGAAAATCGCTATATAACCAAATTAAACCTGACAAGATCACTGCGCTCAATGCAATGCGTGTTGGCTCATACCAAGCGGCAATAGAAACGGGGATTAAATAAAATACCGTAATAGAATATTCAAACCCTGTTGCAAGGTCGAGCCATCCTATCAACAGTAAGCTAATAAGAATAAAAATACGACGAAAATAGACATGAGTCGTTAGTAAATAATCTAAAGTTTTCATGTAATACCGTTCGGCTTAGACCGCTTCTAGGATAACCTGAATCACTGAATTTTCACAATTTTTAAGATTAACTGTCATGATTAGATAAATTCAATGATGGGTTGAATATACGCTTTTAAATACTAAAGCTCATGAAAAAATAGTCTTAAGGCAAACCGTAAAATATGTCAATAAATATGAAACATAGTACAAAACAACTAAGGAAAAATTGATACTGGATATAAAGATTATTGTAATGGTTGGTTTGGGTCATTTTATATTGTGAATGTTAAAATAAGCCATACAATCTACAGATAAGACAGATAAAAAATTCTTGGGGCATTTGGGAAAATTTAATTTACTTCAACAACGATCGCTTTGTAAGCGACTAGCTTTAGCCTATAAACTTGTGATCTATAGCGTCCTAAGCCGAATCGAGACCTTTTGGGTATGTACTGCACTCAGGTTATACGTAACTCACAGCATGCTACTCTTTTCGATCCCATCACACCCTTGAAATCTATAGTAGCCAAAAGGCGTCGGAATTATTTCCCTAAGACCAGTTGATTTCAAACTGATTTAGGATTATTTTCCGCAATTAGACATCTTTAAAGTATTTTTTCCTGAATTAATTTAAATAAAGAAGTTTTACTACATATAAACTATATTTATTCAGAAATTTATCATACAAATATTGTACTAAATGGACATTTTGTACTTTTAAATTTTATAAAAAAAAGAACACCGAAGTGTTCTTGCGCTTGAAGCAAATTTCGATCGAACAAGGCAAGCTCCCCAAGACTTCAATCCCTGTTCGATCAACCTATTTAAGCGGCGACCATACGACCTTGCGCTGCTTTATCTTGAAGTAACTGCATATAATATTCTCTCATCTGATCACGCTCACCACAGACAAATGCAGTTAAGTAGTGAGTCAATTGTTCAAAGCCAATACTTTTATAACCAAGTACAGATTTAGATTGACGAGTAATTAGACCAAATAAATCTTTAAATGGAACCATCATTGGAATATTGCTCTCTAAACGAAACTCAAGCGCATCACCGACTGAAAATGCATTAAGTGTAATGTTTAAATATTCTCCAGTTTCTTGGTTTTTCACAAAAAATGTAGAATTTGAACCGTCCATTTGCAACTGTAAAATACGTAAACCACGCCAATTGAGTGAGTCAAATTTTGCCAATACTTCCTGGGTTGTATTGTCAGGAGATACTTCAGAATCTAATACATTTTTTCGACCCGGAAAATGTATTTCTACTTCAAAGTTTTTCATTATTATTTATTCCTATACCCTAGCAATGAGATACTAGCAGGAGTATTTTCCCTTTTGCCTACGGGATTTTCGATGATTATCTATTCTTAATCGTTGAATATACAGACTTTCCAAGAGTGTTATCACATTTAGTCTAAGAAATCATGATCTGCCTATGCTTAATCCATTTTTACGGAACAAAAATATTTTTTGCGATACTTTTCATTCTTCAAATCAAAAACATAGACTCATATACATGTTTTCATTAAAACAGTTAAAACCAACTCAAATACTTTGAATTTATTTTAATTAACTTAAAGTGTTTTTATTTACAAATTCATGAAGAATGTATTGCTATATATACATGACAAAATTGAATGATATTTTACATGCTGAGCCGCAAAACTAAGACGGGAGCTATCTATAAAATGTGCTTCAAGTTTGAAGTGAAATGATACTTGGAATTTTTGATGAAGATGATGATGACGCAGAATTACTGATGAAGCAAAATTTTTAAGGGGTGAGGGAAAATCTGATGTTTTACTTCAACTATCACTCTTGGTAAGAAATGACCTTCTAGCCTATAAACTTTTGATCTATAGCGTCCTAAGCCGAATTGAGACCTTGTGGGTTTGTACTGCACTCGCGTTTTGCGCCGCTCACAGCATGCTACTCTTTTCGATCCCATCACACCCTTGAAAGCTATAATAGTTAAAGCTATACGGAATTAATTTCCGAAGATTTACTCATTTCCAATATTTTTAGGAATATTTTTCATTGTTTACTATAAAATAAAAATAATTTCCCAAAAAAAATATTTTTACTGCTTTTTTTATCATTTTAAAGTTAAAAAGCACTGCTTTTTTTCCAAATCACTACTCAAATGATTTATTCAAATTGAATAAACCCAGTACAGGATACTCCTCATTTAAGCTGAGTATCTTGTACTGTTTTCAAATTAAGCGATGCGATATTCTTGCAGTGACTTTTTATGAAGTAATTGTTTGTAATGCTCAATCATTGAATCAACATGCCCATCTAAAAAAACTGAAAGTTGTTCAACAACTTGGCTTTGATTTAAATTTTTATAAATTACCGTATAATTTTTGGTTCGTTTGAGCAACCCTAATAACTCCTTACTCACCACGCTAAACTCAATATTACTGTCAATATGAAACTGTGGTTCAGTCTGGGTACTATGTGCGTTTAACGTTATACTTATATATTGTTCAGTCTCAACGTTCATTACGCTAAAAGTACTTTCACTTTCCATCTGTTGTAATTGTTTCAATAATTGACGACGCCAATTGATATTAAAAAACTTACGTAATATTAAATTTATATCTTGTGATTCAAAGCTTTCCGTTTGCTCCGCCCCATTTCCTTCAGATAAAGTAATTTCAACTTCAAAATTTTTCATGCTTTCACTAATCCATGTGTTTTAAGTATTGTTGTTTATTAATAACACTTATCTTATTGTTTAAAAACAGCCTAATACGTGATTTTATTAAAATTTAATCAATTTTTAGTGTTTAAATTCACAAATATACACGTATTTTTTATACGCCTTTAGTATTAGGTGAAATATCAATCATACTTTTTTATAAATCTTTTTATATTGAAGCACATAGAAATTTAAAAAAAATTATGCACCTCAATATATATCTTTCATTTCATCATTTTTGATATAAACATATTTAGAAATATAAAAAACTCAGCCTAAAAGCTGAGTTTAACAACATTTAAAATTAAATTGATGACGCTAAAAAATCAACATCATTGCTCTGTACAACAAGCTGTACAGGCCTGAATTTTTTCTTTCGACCAATTCATTTTGGCTCTTTTCAAAGCAAGCTCAATATTTGCGAAATACCCAATCAGAATTTGTTGGCTCAAATTAGGCAAGTGTTCACAACCCTGTGTTGCATTATGTATTTGATAGACCCCATTGGCTGAGGGATTTTCATTGATAATAAATTTGATCATAGCACTCTCCCCAATACTTTAAAGTTCAATTTAAAATAATCCCATACAAAAAGTATGTCTTTATAAAACTAAACTGATCTTGGATAAAAATCAAACTAAATGAGCAATTATTTTCTTTATACTGCTGAATGATTTAAATTTTCTTGTTTTTTACGACGAATCCAACGGATTCCAATAATCATCAGAATAATCCCAACAATAACTACGAATACAGGAACAAAAAATGATAAGACAGAGATCAGCAATGCACTGATCCATTCAGTTGTAGAAACCAATGGATTAGCAATACCCCCTGTCGTTGCTGTAGATAAGCCACGGACTGCAACGGTACTAAGTTGTACTGCTGATGCTGTTCCACCCCCAACAATAATTGCTGCTGCCCAACTTGCAAAGGGTGACATTTCTCCTGTACTCACTGCCATCGTGGTCAGTGTACCTGCAATCATCGCCGCAGGTGTAGAAATGCTGTCTAAAGCGTTATCTACCCACGGAATGTAATAAGCCCCAATTTCACAAACGGTCGCCACTGTAAGCCCGATACAAACTGACGGCATTGCCAACCACTCAAAACCTTTCATGGGTTCAAATAATCCAGTCAGTGATGCAACGCTCATCACCAGTAATGGAACAAAGACACGAAAGCCACAGGCTGCACTTAATCCAATGCCTATGCATAGGCTGAGTATTGTTTCAATCATTGTGCATCTACCTTTATTTTTATAAATTATTAAATAAGGTAGCAAAAAGCCCTATTGAGTAATAGGGCTTTTTTTAAACAGTGAGTAACTGTTTTATTTGTGCTGCTTAGGCATTCTTATTGTTGAATTGATTGCCAAGGCATTTGGTACACGGGGGTAAACGGTCTGTACCAATTTCTAAGTAAGCGCGATGTCCGCATTGGACACAAAAATAGAAGCCTGTTCCGGGTTGTTCGCCAGCAGTAACCATTTTTGTTCTCCATAGGTTTTTAGAAATGGTGAATAAAGTATAATCAATTTTTGAGGTTTGTCTATTGGTTATTTTAAATAAAAATGGTGTCATTTTTACAATAAATATAAAAACTGTAATTTTTGGGAATTTATCTAGATTTTGTGATGTGGTTTTAGAGTTTGCTATGTTTTCTTCGTTAATGTTTAAGAAATGAATCGAAATTTCTATTTAAGCGTTTCTTTTATTTTCTCATATCAAGTGGCATTCCATATTCACCAAACTTAACGCCTCGTTCGAGTAGCTTTGTATGTGCTGCGTGATGGACGACACCTCGCTTACTCACTCTAGCTTCGAGTAATCGGCGTAATGTTTCTTAGCTGACATTGGGATGACCCACCACTTCTATGCGTACTCCCCAAAATTTGTCGTTTGCAAAGCGGTCAAGTATTTCAGCATCTGCATCAGGGTTCATAGCTACCATGACTCGAATCGCTTGATTCGGATCTGTTAGGAATGGTTCAAGTTTGCTGTATTGGCTGCACCACTTGCTACAATATAGCGATGTTTTTCTTCGGCTTTTTGTTCAGGGGATTTTTTTGGCATGAGTTTCTCAGCTTATATTTTATTGAAAGTTCTTATCTGCAAACAAATATAGACCAACTTTCATTAAATCTCTAAATCGCTTTTGTTACCCAATTTTCTATTTTTAATTGATCGACTCGTAAAAATTCTTTTTCAGTATTGGTCACCATGACCCAATCATTTGCTCTCGCATGTGCTGCAAGCCATAAATCATTGTTACCTATAATCTGACCTTTTAAAGTTAAGTCTTTTCGTATTTGTGCATAATGTTCAGCAACTGTTTCATCCAGTTCAACAACAGGAATGATTGCGCTTAATTCATCTATGACTTTTAAAGCTTTTTCTTTGTTTTGACTTTTTTCAGCACCAAAACGTAACTCTCCTAAAGTAATCACTGACATTAAAATGTTACGATTTGGCAAATGCTTTTCAAAATGCTGGCGGACAATTTCAGGTTGATGCTTAGTGATATAGATACAAATATTAGTATCCAATAAGTATTGTGTCGGCATTAGAATTCTTCTCGTTCTTGCGGTGGTTCATCCACCCTTTCTTCTACATAGAAGTCCTCAGGCATCTGTGCCAATACTTTGAATAAATAGTCTGCTGTCACAGGTTTTTCACGCAGTATCACTTCCTCACCACGACGAAAGATTTCGACTTCTTTTCCTTCAAAGCGAAATTCTTTCGGTAAACGAATAGCTTGGCTACGACCTGTCATAAAAACTTTTGCTGTAGTCATCACCTACCCCAATAGTCTTGATATATATCTTATGATAGGTATTTTTAGAATATAAATCAATCAAACCCTCCTTTATGATTAAAACTTAAGTCACCAAAAATGAACTTAAATATGGTAAAAAAGGCATAACCAAACCACTTACTACTGTTGTATGGTCTGATAAAAAACCCATAAGCTCCAAATACTTTTCCTTATAATTTTTAGTACCAACATTTCTACCGAGCTCCTCTATTCTATCTTCTAGTTCTTGTAAATCCTCGTTATCTTCTTCATTTACATCCTGAATCTTCGCAATTAATTCCATGAACTCTTTTGGAATTTCAGTATTGTTAGATTGCTGAATAGTACTGTGGCTATTCCCTGAAGCTAAATTACCAACATTTCCTGAAATATTAATATTAAAAATTTGACTCACTTTTTCTTGAGAAATTGGGTTTGAATTCAACTCTGCTTCGCCAGCTTCAGGATTAATAACTTCTATTTCTAATACAAAATTTAATATTTTGGTTTTTACGATATCAACAATTCCCTCCAATTTCGTAGAGGGTATAACTTTCCAGGCTTGTACACATACCATATGCTCATAAACTTTATTGCTAAACATAGCCACAAAATTTGCATCCCAAGGTTGCTGTAATAATTTACCCTTTTTAGAAGAACCCATCACAAGTGATTCAATTTCAGCAATTGGCGCAGTTAATGAAACTGTTGTTAAATTTTTTCGAAATTCTTTAGGAAAGCAATTTGATGGAATATCAGCATTTCTTAGCCCTGATCCAAATGCACCTGAAAAGTGTCCTTTTGAAGTAACATTATTGAAAATTCGATAAGACGGAATATCATCCAACAATTCATATCCATTAAGCTCTGAATCAACCCAAGTTTTAAAATCGTCATTACCCAATCGATAAGCTAAAACTTTGCATCGTCTTAATAAATCAGAAACTTTAACATTAGAGTTTACTGCATCGTTTTGAATTTCCCTTAAAAGAGACATTTCCATTTTCCAAAAAATAAAACCATATTTGAAATATGGCTTTATAAAATTATTTCAAGTATTAAAATGACTTATTTTTACTTAAGCCACATTCCCTTCCAAAAAGTCCTGTGCAAAGCGCTGCAACACACCACCCGCTTCATACACATGCACCTCTTCTTCAGTATCCAGACGGCAAGTTACAGCGACTTCAACAATTTCACTCTTACCATCTTCTGTCGCACGCTCAATCACCAAAGTTAAGTCAGAACGAGGTGCAATATTTCCAATCACGCTATACAACTCAGTACCATCAAGCTTTAACGTCTTACGGTCAACGCCTGCTTTAAACTCAAGTGGTAACACACCCATACCGACAAGGTTGGTACGGTGAATACGCTCAAAACCTTCCGCAACAATCACTTCAACACCTGCAAGACGAACACCTTTAGCAGCCCAGTCACGGCTTGAACCCTGACCATAGTCTTTACCTGCAATGATGATCAATGGTTGTTTACGATTCATATAAGTTTCAATCGCTTCCCACATACGCATCACTTCGCCTTCAGGTTCAACTCGCGCTTTCGAACCCTGCTTGATCGTACCATCAGCACGAACCACCATTTCATTGAACAGTTTAGGGTTAGCAAATGTTGCACGTTGTGTAGTCAAATGGTCGCCACGGTGCGTTGCGTAAGAGTTAAAATCCTCCTCAGGTACGCCCATTTTCTTCAAATATTCACCTGAAGCACTGTCTAACACAATCGCATTTGATGGAGACAAATGATCCGTGGTGATATTGTCACCCAAAATTGCAAGTGGACGCATATTTGCCAAAGTACGTGGAGCTGCCAAAGCACCTTCCCAATACGGCGGACGGCGAATATAGGTACTTTGCGGACGCCAGTTATACAACGGGCTTTCAGATTTAGCATTCACGCCCAAATCAAACATTGGAATGTAAATTTTCTTAAATTGTTCAGGCTTAACCGCAACTTTTACAAGTGCATCAATTTCTTCATCTGATGGCCAAATGTCTTTTAAATAAATTGGATTACCATCTTTATCATTGCCCAAAGAATCTGTTTCGATGTCAAAACGAATTGTTCCTGCTATCGCATAAGCAACAACAAGCGGAGGTGAAGCTAAGAATGCTTGTTTTGCATAAGGATGGATACGACCATCGAAGTTACGGTTCCCTGAAAGTACTGCAGTTGCGTACACATCACGATCGATAATTTCTTTTTGAATTACAGGGTCTAATGCGCCTGACATACCATTACAAGTGGTACAAGCATATCCCACGATACCAAAACCGAGTTTTTCTAAGTCGGTGAGTACACCTGCTTCTTCAAGGTACAAAGCAGCTGCTTTAGAACCTGGTGCAAAAGATGATTTAACCCAAGGTTTACGCACTAAACCAAGTTCATTGGCTTTGCGTGCAAGCAAGCCTGCTGCCACTGTATTACGAGGGTTTGAAGTATTGGTACACGAGGTAATTGCTGCGATGATTACCGCACCATCAGGAATTAAGCCTGCTGCTTCTTCTGCTTGAGCCGCTTCTAAATTACCTGCAATACCTTTGGCTTTTAAGTCAGCCGTAGACACACGCGCATGTGGGTTTGACGGCCCTGCAATGTTACGAGTTACTTGCGATAAATCAAAACGTAATACACGTGGATATTCCGCTTGTGTCATATCAGATGCCCAAAGACCAATTTCTTTAGCATAGCTTTCAACAAGTTTAACTTGATCCGCTTCACGACCTGTAAGCGTTAAATAATCAATGGTGTTTTGGTCGATGTAGAACATAGCCGCTGTTGCGCCATATTCAGGGGTCATGTTGGAAATCGTTGCACGATCACCGACTGACATGCTGTCTGCACCTTCACCGAAGAATTCTAAATATGCACCAACTACACGTTCTTTGCGTAAGAACTCTGTCAATGCCAAAACGATATCTGTTGCGGTAATACCTGCTTGACGCTGACCGACAAACTCTACACCGATGATATCTGGAAGACGCATCCATGATGCACGACCGAGCATTACATTTTCAGCTTCGAGTCCACCTACACCAATTGAGATCACGCCAAGTGCATCTGTATGTGGAGTGTGTGAGTCTGTACCTACACAAGTATCTGGGAATGCTAAACCATCACGATTTTGAATTACTGGAGACATTTTCTCCAAGTTGATTTGGTGCATGATGCCGTTGCCCGCAGGGATTACATCGACATTTTCAAAAGCTGTTTTAGTCCACTCAATGAAGTGAAAACGATCTTCGTTACGTCGGTCTTCAATCGCACGGTTTTTCTCGAAAGCATCTGGGTCAAAACCACCAAACTCTACAGCAAGAGAATGGTCAACAATAAGCTGTGTTGGCACAACTGGATTGACTTTAGACGGATCACCGCCCTGTTCTGCAATTGCATCACGCAAGCCTGCAAGGTCAACAAGTGCAGTTTGACCAAGAATGTCATGACACACTACACGTGCAGGATACCAAGGGAAATCATGGTCTTGTTTACGGTTAATCAGTTCTTTTAAAGATTGTTCAATAATGGCTGGGTCGCATTTACGAACCAATTGTTCAGCCAATACTTTTGATGTGTATGGAAATTTTGCGTATGCGCCTTGCTGGATGTCTTCTACGGCTTGACGCACATCGAAGTATTCGAGCTGGGTACCTGTCAGAGATTTACGGTAGTTGTTATTCATTACTTTGTGCCTCTTGCATCATTATGTACAGCATGTCTAATGGCTGAATACTACACTGTCGAAAAGCCATTTCCCAAATCGTTTATTTTTCATATAGTTATATATAAAAACAGGGTGTTTAGAAATATTTAGTAACAACTTGATTGGAATATTTACACTAAATGTGCTTTTTTCTGAAAAATAGCGGAAAATAGAATTCATTCTTTAGTATTAGATTTTAGATAAGTGAGTATTTCATGAGCGAATTGGCTTTCTCTTCATTCACTTTAATTGGTGTGGATGCACAAAAATTTCTACAAGGACAGGTCACTTTAAATACAGAAGCATTGGCTGAAAATGTCACGCGTTATACCGCTATTTGTGATCTGAAAGGTCGTATCCACTTCGGTTTGTGGCTAAAAAAGGTCAATCCTGAACACTTCGAAATTGTCACAACTGCCGACCAAGCAGATGAGTTTTCTAAGCACATTAAAAAGTATGGTGCTTTCGCTAAAATGAAACTAGAACTCGTGGGTTCAGTTTTTCCAACACTAATTGACGATACGACTACTTTTTCAGCAGAAACGACTGATATTACTGCTTGGGAAGTCTCTGCCATTCAAAATGGGCAAGCTTTTATCACTCAAATCACGCAAGGTTTGTTTCAACCTCAAGAGCTCCGTTTGCATCAACGTGAAGGGATTCAATATGACAAAGGTTGTTATTTGGGTCAGGAAGTTATTGCACGTTTATGGTTTAAAGCGAAGCCTAAAGCATGGTTGCATGTGATTCAGGGTTCAGGTGATGTGCCTGCTTTGGGTGACCAGCTTCACAAAGGTATTCAAGTGGTGAATAGTGCTGCTTTTGAGGGTGGTTTTATTGCACTTGTGGTTGCTCGTCCTGATGCTTTGGCAGAGTTAGAAATCACTGTTTTAAACTTACCTGAGTATTTGAGTGGTGATGTGGCTAGACCACAGTAAGTCTTTAAACTTTATATTGTTGTGATACATTAGCCTCTAAGTTTAGGGGCTTCTTTATAAAAAAAGGATAAGAAAATCAATTATTGCTCGCTACTCTTTAAAACGGCTACAGATCTTCTCTTTCCACCCGTATCTTCTGGCTTTTCAAAGGTAGCAATAATTTTTGACATTGCCTAAATGTTATTTTTTAAGCTTCCTTAAGAGATAAGTCTAAATGATGCAATTCAATATTGAAAATAGTTTGATTAGTAAAATTTTTATTTAAATTCATAAAGTCAAGTTTGCTATAAACTACCCCTTCAAAATTACAAGGATTATTTAAAATATCTAAACTTTAAACACCTTTGTTTTTTAATTGAATCCATTAACGCTAAATAATTTTTAGACATCACCACATGTAAAAAATGATCAATATATTCATAAGTCAATTGATCATTTACTGTAATCGGTAATGTATAACCAAGACCTTTATCAATATCTGACTCTGCATATATATTTCCACTTATAAGAAATAATTTTTCCTCATATAAAATCCTTTAAATTTAAAAGCCTTATAAAAGTAAATTTTCTTGAATATAAATCAAAAAAAATTATAAAATTTAGCCTCTTATTTTAGCCTCACATAATAAACCACACCACCCCGATCATCTGAAAAGTAAAAGGAATTTGCATCAATCCGAAAAATATCTGCTGGTCGCCCATTCACTGTTTTACCCACTAAAAATCCATCCATGAAGGTTTCAAGTTTTTGCCCTTTGCGCATAATGGCAATTTTATATCCATGCCCGATCGATTCGTCAGTTGAACCATGCAAAGCGACTAAAAAAGCATTTTTGATTGTGTCATCTGTATTCGGATCATCAAAATAATCAAAACCAAGTGCTGACGAATGTGATGGAAAATAAGCATAAGGCGATGGTATATTTTTACAGCCTGAGGCACGTTTGAATTTTGGGTCTGCAAAAATTTTACCATTCGACGAATAACATGACGGCCAACCATAATCCGCATCACGTTTCAGCGCATAAAAGGTTTCATCAGGTTTATTTTTCCCTAAATGGTCTGCCCCTTGATTGGTGGCAAATAAAAATTTACCGACCCATTTCAAGCCCACGACATTGCGTAAACCTGAAGCATATATCTTTTGTTCTGAACCATCAGGGTTCATTTCTAAAACGCTTGCCCGAACTTTTTCTTTCTCTACACAAGCATTGCAACTAGATCCAACTGAAACATAAATTTTACCATTACCACCGACTGCGATGGTTCGTGTCAGATGCCAACCGCCATATTTATAACTAAGTCCATAATCAGGAAAAGTCGCTAGTATCTCCGCCGTACTTGTTGGTTTTATTTCACCTTTGTTAAATTTTCTTCGGGTGAGTTGATGCGTTTCTGCAATATATAACCAGTCCTGTCCATTGGTATCTGTATAAAACTGCACAGAATTGGGATTTTTTAAACCTGTCATATAGGAAATAACTTTACCAAATTTCCCTGTTGCAGCATTCCACTCATCTAAAATATAAACAGTGCCTTTTTTATTATCAGACAAATCGTACATATCTGTGACAAACATCCTACCATCGGGTGCTTTAGCAAAAAAACGTACTCGTTTTAAGCCTTCTGCCGCAGGAATGATGTCGTAGTTTATTGGAAGATTTAAAGAAAAATACTTTCCATTTTTTAATTTTATTGGATGCGGAATAAGCTTAGGTTGCTCTGCTAAACTTGCTGTTGAGCAAATTAAACCTATGCATAAAATCGACAGTATTTTTATCATTTTTAAATCCGTCCCGACTCATCTTATCTTACAAAAAATAGCTTTTTGATGTGATATAAATGAAATACTTTTGGCTGAAATATATTTTAAAGAATATATTTAAAAACAATCATCCACAAACAATAAATTGTGAGAAATCCTCATTAACTATCTTTTTATTTGTAGCCGTAATCAATGGTGAAGTCCAACAGCAGAGCGTATTTTTGCAGTGGGTTATGGTATTCATACTCGTTCTGCAGGAACGAGTCGTCATGCAAAACATTGCTTAACCGTTAAAGATATTGCTTGGGCAAATTATATCTGTGTCATGGAACAAAAACATAAAGTATGAATTAAAGAAAAATTTCCTAGAGAACTATTACATAAGAAAATTATTGTTTTAGATATTCCTGATGATTATCAGTATATGGATGAAGATTTAATCGAAATACTCAAACAATCTATGCAAAGCTATATCGATTAAATCTATATTTTTAAGCAAAATATTCAATCAGAATATTTAAAAATATTCCCATCAAAATCCATGAAATAACTTATTCATATCTTTGCATAAATAGGCTTTAAATTGGTATGCACGGGCATGTTTGGCATCAAACTTTGCAGTGACTTCACCCTTTTGAAAAATATAAACACGGTCTTCTTTGCTGACTAAAAATTCACCACCAAGTTTCATCAGTAAAGCATCAATTTTGTCTTCATCGGCAATACTTTCATCTTCAAGCACTCTTAAATAATTACGCTTAATGCCTTTAATAAACATACAACTTCTCAAATTTCATTTAGTCTGCGATTTAAACAAAATCCAACTCATCTGCAAAGCCTTATCGAAAAATTTAATCAGTCTAAAAATACTGTTTATTTGTATATTCAAAATGAATATAAATTAAGAAAGCAATTCATAATTTTAGGCTGTTCAGTTTCATTGTAATATTCATAAGTTTACGTATTTTCAATAAGTAAACCACATAAATACATCAACAAATACAATTGAAAGGTTTACATTCATAAATTTCAAATTATGATTAAAATCTATCTAAAACATGTGTTCCACTACATAAATGGAATTATGTCGCAGTCACACTAGGGTTATTACAACGATGAAAAAAATTCTGATCGCATCACTTCTTGCACTCACTTCAATTTCTGCATTTGCAGCACCTGATCAAAGCGGACTTGATCCTGCCTTTGCCAAAGTTCAACAGTATTTACAAGCAAAAAATTACACGGCGGCTTATACCGAGCTGGATGTTATGGCAAAAGCAGGCAATGCTCAAGCCATGTACAATCAAGCATATATGATCCAAATGGGTCAAGGCACAGCAAAGAATAATGGTAAAGCACTCAAACTTTATCAAGAATCATCAGATAAAGGCTATTCAGTCGCAAGTTATGTTTTGGCTCAAAGCTATGCTACAGGTGAATTAGGGCTTACCAAAGATGCGAAAAAATCTAAGACCTACTTAGAAAAAGCATCTTCACAAGGTTTTGATGATGCAACACTTGAACTTGCAGTCATGGCTTTTGCAGAAGGTAAAGATAAAGAAGCACTAAAAAGAATTGATCCGCTCATTAAAAAAGGCAATTCACAGGCCATTCATACCAAAGCGCTATATGACATCACTCAAGGCTATAAAACCAAAAATGAAACTTTGGTAAAACAAGGCTTGAATGCCATTCGTGACCTTGCGACAAAAGGCTATGTGCCTGCGCTCATGGCTGTGGCAAATATGATGACTAATGGCAATATTATTGAACAGAACTTACCTGAAGCGAAAAAAATCTATACTGCTTTGGCAAAAGATAATATTCCAAAAGCGAAAGAATCTTTAGATGTCGTCAATAAATTGCTTGCCGAGCAAGCCAAACAGCCTGCACCGAAAAAATAAAAATCTTGAAAATGACTGATTTATTTGGCTCAGTATCAAACATGATAATGAGCCATTTTTATGATACTTATTTATGACTCTTGAATATTAGATTTAATAAACTACCACCACAACGCAATTAGACTACTGACCACCATAAAGCCCACCACTGTACTGAGCATCAATGGGGTTAACACTTCTTCTCTTAAGCCGTAACCCTGCCCCAACATGCCAAATAATGTGGGCATTGGCATTGCAGCAATTAGCGTACCTGCATACAGCATTTCCTGACTCACACCCACAGTAGATAATCCTAAATACACACCTAATGGCATCAGCATATTATTAGAAAAGACTAACCAAATGCTTTGTACATTAATAGAGCGAATTCCTAACCCAACCAAACTACCACCAATCGCAAACAATGCCAAAGGTGATGCTGCTTGTCCTAACATACCAAGTACTTGATCTAAATATTTAGGTAATGGAATCTTTAAGGTTGCACAACCGATTCCTAAAATCACTGCAATAAACAATGGATTAGTCAATAAAGTACGTGCGGTACTTTTTATAACAGACCATAAATCGGACTGCTTTTGCAACCCCATTTCGGCAAGAATTAAAACAGCAGGAATCAGCAATACACTTTCAATAATTACGACCAATGAGATATAAGTAGTGGCTTGATGCCCCATTAACAGGCTCAACACTGCGGTTCCAATCAGCCCTGTATTTGACATACAAGCACCCATCGAAAAAATCGCAGTATGTGCCTGATTGGTATTTTTGAAAAATTTCTTTGTAACCCAAAATGTTAAGCAGAATAATAAAAAAGTCATGCCTGCATACACGAGAAAGTATGAAGGTAACCAAATCTCTTTTAAATCTTTTGAAGCTAAAGCATGTAACAATAATGCAGGTAATGCGACTTTAATGACAAATGCACCCACTGAATCTATTTGTACTTTATTCAGTAGATTTATTTTTACAGTGAGATAACCTAAAAAGAGCAGTAAAAATATAGGAATCACCACAGCAAAAATCATCTTTCTTACATCCTGAATTTAAATTATGAAATAAGCTGTCATTCTAGAATGATTTGGTTAAAAAATCTCACAATAAAGTAAAATTACACATTTAAAATGCATTGAATAACTGTTTTACTCCATGAGGTTGACAACGTAAATACTGTGGTGCAATTGCTATTTCTGCACCTAAAGTTGCTGCTGCATGCCAAGGCCAACGTGGGTCGTATAGCATCGCGCGTGCCAAGCCAATCGTATCGGCTTTATCCTGTTGCAAAACCTCTTCAGCCTGCTCTGGTTCTGTAATCATTCCTACCGCAATCACAGGAATATTCACCTGTTGTTTAATGGCATGTGCAAAAGGTACTTGGTAATTTTTTCCCACTTGAATGTGTTGGTTAACATGCAAACCACCTGAGGAAACATGTACATACACAGCCCCACCTTGTTCTAAACATTTTGATAATTCAATGCTCGATACAAGATCCCAACTGTCAGATCCTACGCTTTCAGCATCCATCCAATCGGTAGCTGAAATACGAACTCCAACAGGATAACCTTGAGGAACAGCTTGATGAATTGCCTGTAAAACTTCGAGTGTTAAACGCATTCTGTTTTCAAGACTACCGCCATATTGATCGTTACGCAGATTAGACAAAGGTGACATAAACTGATGCAATAAATACCCATGTGCAGCATGTATTTCAATTAGATCAAATCCTGCATCAACTGCACGTACTGCCGCTTTGGCAAAATCTGCAATCACTGTTTGAATCTCGGCAATACTTAAAGTATGTGGCGTAATATCACTTGGTTGAAATGCAATGTTACTTGCAGAAACCGTTTGCCAACCATGCTCGTGATCAGGCGGAAGTTGTCCCCGACCCAACCATGGTTTATCTGTAGATGCTTTTCGCCCTGCATGCGCAAGTTGTACAGCAAAAGGCATAGGTGAAATTGATTTTACTTTTTGCAATACAGCTTGCATCTGATCGCGTTGTGCATCATTCCACAGACCTACATCAGCAAAACTAATACGTCCCTCAGGCTGAACTGCCGTTGCTTCAACAATGCACAAGCCTGCGCCTGACAAAGCATAATTTGCCCATTGTTGTTCGTGCCAATACGTAATTTCACCCTGATCTGTCGCAGAGTATTGACACATCGGTGCAATCACAATTTTATTAACTAATTGCAAAGTGCCAAATTTAATCGGCTCAAAGAGTTTAACCATTCACGATCTGCCCTGATTTTTAAAGTATGTCTTAAAATTGCTTGGTAATGCTCAAACCTGCACTCCAATTGATGCCATCCGCTGGTTCAAAGAAGCGTCCATTACCATCATTTACAATGACTGAGCCAATGTAGTCTTCATCAAATAGATTATCGACACGGGCATAACTACGAATTTTCCAATCGTTATTTTTCCAAATATATCCAATATTTGCACTGGTCACCGTATAACTTGGTGCAGTATCCGTATTTAAATCATCGACATAGATTTTATCCATATAGCGTACATCAACACCTGCATTGAAACCTGTTTCTGGTTGCCATCCTAAAGACAGATAGGCTTGATTCTTCGCAACACCCGGAATTGCATTACCACGTTGTACAATTTTTGCAGGATCTGTATTTGTAATATCAGCATCAAAAGTTGCGTCTAAATAACTATAACTTGCTTGTGTACTTAGCTCACGCCAAAGTTTTTTATTCCATGACAACTCAACGCCTTGACGTAAAGTTTTATCTGCATTTTGGAAAGTTGCTCGACCATCAACAGAACCCGCCGAAACAATGTCATCATTTGTGTTGCTTTGGAAAATCGCCGCTGTAAAGTTACCTAAACGATTTTGTGATTTCACGCCGAGTTCATAGTTATCACTGCTTGATGGTTTGAGTGCAAAATTTATGCCCGATGTTCCTACAGTTGGATATGCCATTTCAGTGAATGTTGGTGTTTCAAACCCTTTGGAATAACTGATATAGCTACTCACTTGCGGTGTCATTTCCCAAGTCAAAGCAGCCGAAGGCAATACCTTGTTATAGTCTGTTTTACCACTATCATTACCATTTCCTGTCGTAATGTAATGATCTTCAGACTCATAATGCACATTGCTATAGCGTAAGCCTGTGTCTATACTCCATGTTGGTAAAAAACTCCAAGATGCTTGTAAATATGGATCTAAATTCCACAATGTATTTTTTTCATCACGGCGTAAATTTCCTTTTACACCAAAGTTATTATTGGCATCGAAATTTTCATAGCCTTGACGATCTTCATTCATCGCATCATAGGCAAGACCTGCACTCACTCGAGTATTCGGCAATAAATCTTTACCAGTCCAACGCAAATCTACACCATAAAAATCACGCTCAAAATCAATAACACCACCTGCATGACGGGCATTATTCTGCGCTGCTTTTGGAATGGATTGATACTGCGTGACCTCACGATGGCCTGCATAAATCATGCTATAAATTTCATGACGATCGTTTAAAGGTTTAAGCCAATTTAAACCAGTTTGCGTCTGATTAATCTCTTTGCGTACATCATATTGATTTTTAGCATCATTAACCTGCTTAGGATCGGCTTTCCACTGTGCTCGGCTTAAACCTTGTGGATCATCGGCATTAATATCAACATGATTCAATAACCAATTGATTTTTGAACCGTCATCCAAACTCCAAGTCAACTTGGCATTACTCAATACTTTTTTTGCTGCACTATGATCACGATAGCCATCGGTATCAAAGTATGATGAACTAACAACATAGCTTGGCTCATTGGCATGATCTGCACCGCCCTGCAAAATAATATCTGCACGACCTTTATTATGACTTCCCCCCGCATAGCCCACCTCAACAGAATCTTTACCTTGTCCTTCTTTGGTTGTCGTTAAGATCGTCCCCCCCGAAGAATTCCCATATAACGCTGAAAATGGGCCACCCAAAACTTCAATATGATCTAAACTCACTAAATCAATATTGGATGTTTGTCCCTGACCATCAGGCATGGTTGCAGGAATACCATCGACATATAAACGGACACCACGGACACCAAACGTTGAACGTGCGCCAAAACCACGCATAGAAAGTTGTAAATCTTGCGCATAATTTTCACGGTTATTTAACTGTAAACCGGGTACACCACTCAGTGTTTCTGTTAAATTCACACCTAAATTATTTTGATGATCCTTTTGTTCTATTCGATATACCGAAGCAGGTGTATCTAACCAAGCAGTATCTGAACGAATAGCTTGAATGGTTATGTTCGGTAACTTTTCAAACTTTTCCGTATTTTTATTATTTTCAATCGAATGATCTACCTCTGTTACAGATACACTCCCTTCTGTTTGTGCATACCCTTGTTGGCAAAGCAAAATCGCTATGCAGAGTACTGAGGGTTTAAAAAAATGAACATTCGAAATACTCTGCATACCTGTTGCCCCCAAGGCCTTATTTTTAAATATAATTAAAAAATAAATTTACTCCCCAAACCAATCACAAGTGCATTATCCACTTGATTAGTTGCTCCTGGATAAACCACATACTGTAGTAAAGGACGCAACATTAACCATTTGGCAGGGTAATATGAATAATTTAATTCAAGATTATACTCCGCATCTTTATTCAGTAATGTTGTATTGTTTTGCTGATGCTTGACATTAGTATAGTCACGATAACGATCATTAATATGCACACGATTGATCGCAAAACCTAAAATATCATTTGGATGACTTTCAAATAATCCATAATATTTTAGACCCAATTGTTGCGAGTCTGATACCGCAGTCGTAGTACGGTCATGGAAAGTAAAATTACCAAAACTATGTAAACCTTGACGTCCTGAACCTGTAGAAGTCAATTGCTGTTCAAAAGCGATCCAACCGCCATAGCTACGATCTTCACCAACCGATTTTGCTAAATAAGCCACATTATACTGATTTTTTGCATCATCAGCCGTATTGTACAAAGTTCCCAAACGATAACTACCTGGTAGATTGCTTAAGCCCTTTTTCGGTGACCACACGACTTCACTGAGAACATTTACACCATCTGCATTTTCAGTGTCCAAGTTCCAACCATGTCGCTCTAAAGCATTTTCAGGGTTATATTCAAATACACCAACTTGAGCGAACAGTTCAGGCGTTAAATTATATTTAACACGTCCACCCCATTGTGAAACAGGTGTGTTATACCAAAGCTTGCCTTGCCATTTCCCCATTTGTGCAGCACAAAATGCATTACCCTGAAAATCACATGCCATCGTATTAAATTCAGTTCCTAAGCCCATACGACCTAAACGTACGTCCCAACCTGAATCAAATTTTTTATCAATATATAATTCACTTAAACGGCTGCCTGAGTTACCACGTCCCCAATTGGCTTGTGAATTTGCCCATTGTGGTGCATTCGGATCTTGAATACCTTCAATACTCGTACTTTGCCCTTGCCTTGCAGTTACTAATGCTCGAACAGTCACACCATTCCAACCCGCAAGTTTATTCATATCCAATGTTGTACCCACCCCAAACTGCGTACCAAACGTCGGTGATTGATGAGCATCGAAACCACCATCTGCCAAGTACGAACCATCAACAGCAATCGCCCCGTCAAATTTAATGCCTTTGTCCGCTAATTCTGTGCGTGTACCATTCCAATCCCCTGTCATGGTTGTAGCATTGGGGTCAAATGCTTGTTCAGCATAAGATGAGGTCATCAACATTGTTGTCGATATAGCCAATAAAGAAAGTATAAATTTATTCATTATAAAACTCGAAAGAAGATAAATGACGTTTTGTAGATTGGATACAAGCAATTCCATACCTTAATCAATATAAATACGTCGAAATTCAAGAATCTAAGTGTGGTATGGGCGAGGCAATTTGCCATGGCTATACATGATATTGATCAGAAAATTACACGATTTATAAATTTTCACTATCTGCTTATTTTTATTAGTCATTCAACTTTTATTTATGCAACAACTTAGTCATTGATAACCTAAAGTATTTTATTAATCACTATATTTTTCGGATAATATTTATCATAAAAATATTGATTATTCACATAAAATTTACACCATCAAACACGCACTGTTATCTATCAATACAACCATACAGATACTTTATTGAAATTGATTGAACGCATACAATAGATACATCCATGATTTTGCAGTGCTAAATACTGAGTTCACTATGCCCGAATTACCCGAAGTCGAAACCACTAAAGTTAGCCTAGAACCTCTACTTGATCAAAAAGTACTGAATGTACAGGTTCATAATGCTCGACTGCGTTGGGCTATTCCAAACGACATTAGCAAACTTAAGGGTCAAAAACTCATTGGTCTATCTCGTCGTTCAAAATATATTTTTGCACAGTTTGAACAAGATACCATGCTGTGGCATTTGGGCATGTCAGGCAGTTTTCGCCTCTGTCAACCAAGTGATGAACGACGTAAACATGATCATCTTATTATTCAGTTTGAAGATATCGAATTACGTTACCACGACCCACGTCGTTTTGGTTGCATCTTGTGGCTTAATGATGACTCTCAAACCAAACTCATCGATACACTCGGTCCTGAACCGTTAAGTGATACCTTCGATGCAGATTATTTGGCGACAAAGTTAAAAACTAAAAATACTGCAATTAAAGTTGCCATTATGGACAATCATGTAGTGGTTGGTGTCGGAAATATTTACGCAACTGAAAGTTTATTTAATTTAGGCATTCACCCTGCCCAACCTGCGAAAGATTTAAGCAAAATTCAAATTGAAAAACTTGTTATTGAGATTAAACGAATTTTGAAGCAAGCCATTGATTTGGGTGGTTCAACCTTACGTGACTACAGCAATGCGATGGGAGAAAATGGCTATTTTCAACAAACCTTGCTTGCTTATGGTCGTAATGGGGAAATGTGCGTGAACTGCGAAACCACGCTCGAAAACATTAAGCTTGGACAGCGTGCAAGCGTCTTCTGTCCTACGTGCCAACCGTTAAAGAAGCCAAAAACTGTGGCTAAAACTCAACAACCATCAGGTAAAGCCCAATGAAAACCGCAATCGTTCGCCATATTTTGGTCAAAGATAAAGAACTTGCATCTCAATTGAAGAAAAAAATTCTCGATGGTGCTGATTTCACTAAAATTGCCAAACAACATTCAACCTGTCCTTCTGCCAAAAAAGGTGGCGAACTTGGTGAAGTGAAAAAAGGACAATTAGTTACACCTATTGATAAAGCCGTATTTAGCCTCGCTGAACGCGAACTACATGGCCCAATCAAAAGTCAATTTGGTTGGCATTTACTGGAAATTAAATTCCGTATGGATTTTTAATTTTGTTGTTGGCATTCTTTTTCAGAGGTTGAAATAATATCACCTTTCCGAACTGGACCTAATTTTTCGCTTGGATCAGAAGTATACACAAAAATAATTGCAGAACTTAACGGTTGCCTAGGCTCTTCAATCATCCCAGACCATAGTTTTCCATGACCTTGAATAATGCAAATTTGCTGATGCTTAAATAATTTACGAGCATCAGATGTGTTGATTTCTATTCTTTGCTCAATCGGTGTTTCAGGGTCATCACTGTCCAATAAGTCTTGTGTTATATCTTGCGCATCATGTATCTGAGCATGTAAAGGCACATTTAATACCACAGTTTTCAACTGTTTTGGTAAGTCTTGAAAAGATGGTGCTTGTTCTTCTTCACCACTATATCCTTTATAACTTTGCTCAGTACAATCTATTCTTTTTAAGAAACCATCTTCACTTCCAAATTGATTATTCCATGAGATTTGTCGAGCCACGCTTTCAAAGTCATTCACTAAGTACTGATCTGCCTGCTTTTGCACTAAAACTAAATCTTGTGCAATAAATTCATTATCTTGTTTAGATTTTTCTAGATGTATTACATTTTCATTTTTTATATAATCTCCTGAAATATCTAAAATTACATTTGCAGGTTTTAATGGCTCATAGCTTTGCTTTTCAAACTTTAATATTTGATATTTTTTATCTTTTAAACCAACAAATTTAAATTGACCAAACATTGTTTGAGTAAAATACAAACCATTTTCTTGTGCTTTCTGAACGAACATCTCACACATCGACTTAATTTTAGGTTGCATCTCTGTGCTAAATTCATTTAAAAACTGTTCATCAACTTCTACTTTTGCATGGCAAACACTAAACAACATCGGTAATAATAAAATCGCACAACACTTTTGAATTTTTAATATTTTATTTTTCATACAATGTTTTCTATCTATACGTTTTTACGATCTCTGCATACTTATTGATATAATCTCTAAACATTTCTGCACGAGTCGTAAAATAATAAATTTCTCGCCCATTTAAGACCAATTGTTCAGGTGTCTTGCCATTACATAGACCATGACCTGATCCCACTGCTGAATCAAGTATTTCAAAACTTTGCTGTGCAAGTTCTACAGTATCAAAGCTAAATACCAAAAGTGTAAAGTCAGGTCGAGTTTTTTTATCATCCCCGACTTTGATCTGACTCACCCCACGATAAGAACGAATACCCTCACCTTTGACTTTTATCACTTTATTTTGATCACAATCATTTTCAGACCAACTTGTACCGCTGTCTTTTTCAAATAAATCAAACTGATTTTTCAACAATTCAGTTTGTAAATGAGCCATTAATGCCTCATTTTCTTCAATACTATTGGTTTCAATCGTTTCATATATTGTATCTTTATTTGGAATATCGGCAAAACTTAATGGCTGACTTGCAGAGATAGGCGTTATTTTTTCTTCTTGAACATCAGGTTTAGGCGTATTTTGTCCTGATTCTGTACAACCTAAGAGTAAACTCATGCACGTGATAATCAAAAAATGCTTCACCATAATTGAAATCTTTCCGACCAATAAATCGTTTTTTATCCTACACATAAAAAACGCTACCTGATAGTAGCGTTTTCAATTTCACATCAATCTTACAAGAAATTATTGTGGGCGATTTTTCAACTCATCACGAATTTCACGTAACAATTCAATATCTGGTGGCGTTGTATCTACCGCTTCTTCTGGTTTACGGATACGATTAATCACTTTCACAAGAATAAATACGACCCACATTAAAATGAGGAAATTCAATACAATCGTAATAAAATTACCGTATGTTAAAACGTTTACACCAGCTTTTGTTAATGCATCTAAAGAAGTTAGGTTGTCTGGATTATTGCCGAGTACAACAAATTTTTGTGTAAAATCAACTCCACCACCAGTAAGCACTGAAATTAAAGGCATGATAATGTCTTTAACCAATGAATCGATAATTTTGTTGAAAGCACCACCAATGATGACACCAATCGCCAAGTCCATCATATTGCCTTTTATAGCAAATTCTTTGAATTCAGAAATAATACTCATATTTTGCTCCACGCTTGTTTTATTGCGTAATTTTTTATGTGATGAAGTGTACAGAATACTTTTATTCAATTCCGTCTAATTTACTTTGTTTTTTTCATTTTCCAAGATTATTTTCTTAAATATTACAAAAAAAATCGCTTAGTTTACATACATCAATAAAATTAAATTCAAACAATCTCACTGGCAGACATAAAAAAACCGCAATCCTAAACAGGATTGCGGTTTTTCAACTCACAATTCAGATTATTTACCTGAACGGTTACGTTTACGTTCGTTTTCAGTCAAATGACGTTTACGAATACGGATTGACTTAGGTGTTACTTCAACTAACTCGTCATCTTCAATGAATTCAAGTGCTTGTTCAAGTGTGTATTCAACAGCTGGAGTCAACGTTAACGCTTCATCTGTACCAGATGCACGTACGTTTGTTAACTGTTTCGCTTTAGTTGGGTTAACTGTCATGTCGTCTGAACGAGAGTTAATACCAATGATCATACCTTCGTAAACTTCTAACTGAGGTTTAGCGAATAGACGACCACGGTCTTGCAATGTGAACAATGCATAGCCCAAGCACACGCCTTGAACCATAGAAATCAACACACCGTTTTGACGTTTCGCAACAGTACCTTGTTTCATTGGACCGTAATGCGAGAAGCTTGATGTCATGATCCCTGTACCAGAAGTCATGGTCAAGAATTCAGAACGGAAACCGATTAAGCCACGTGAAGGAACAGTTGCTTCAATACGGATACGACCTTTACCGTCAACTTCCATATTGGTCATTTCGCCTTTACGATGACCCATTTGTTCCATTACAGCACCTTGGTGCTGTTCTTCAACGTCAAATGTTACGTTTTCGTATGGTTCTTGCTTTTCGCCGTCAACTTCTTTCAAGATTACTTGTGGACGTGATACGCCCATTTCGAAGCCTTCACGACGCATGTTTTCAATAAGAACTGAAAGGTGAAGTTCACCACGACCCGATACTTTAAAACGGTCAGGACTATCAGTATCTTCAACACGTAATGCTACGTTGTGAATCAATTCACGATCTAGACGCTCACGGATGTTACGTGAAGTAACGAATTTACCTTCTTTACCAGCAAACGGTGAGTTGTTTACTTGGAAAGTCATGGTTACTGTAGGTTCATCTACAGACAATGGTGGCAAAGCTTCAACATTTTTCGGATCACAAATAGTGTCAGAAATATGAAGCTCATCAATACCTGTGATACATACGATATCACCTGCTTGAGCAGATTCAACATCAATACGTTCTAAACCATGGTAACCCATGATTTTTAAGATACGACCGTTACGCGTCTTACCTTCTTTATCAATTACAGTTACAGGTGTGTTTAATTTCACTGAACCGCGTTGAATACGACCAACACCAATTACACCAACAAAGCTGTTGTAATCAAGTGAAGAAATTTGCATTTGGAATGGACCATCAACATCAACTGCTGGCGGTTCAACGATATCTACAATTGTTTGGAACAATGGAGTCATATCTTCAGCAAGTTCTTCTGGAGAAGGACCAGCAACACCACGAAGACCTGAAGCATAAACAACTGGGAAGTCTAACTGTTCGTCAGAACCGCCTAAGTTATCGAACAAATCGAATACTTGGTCAATTACCCAATCTGGACGCGCGCTTGGCTTGTCTACTTTGTTAATAATTACGATTGGTTTCAAACCACGTGCGAACGCTTTTTGCGTTACGAAACGAGTTTGTGGCATTGGACCTTCTTGAGAATCGACAAGAAGAAGTACGCAGTCAACCATAGACATTACGCGTTCAACTTCACCACCGAAGTCAGCATGTCCTGGGGTATCCACGATGTTAATGCGGTATTCTGTATTTGTACGTGCATCAGTCCATTTAATTGCAGTGTTTTTTGCAAGAATGGTAATACCACGTTCACTTTCAATTGCACCAGAATCCATCACACGTTCGATTTCACCCGCGCGATCACCTAATGCACCTGATTGTTGTAAAAGTTTGTCGACAAGAGTCGTTTTACCATGATCGACGTGCGCAATGATGGCAATGTTACGGAGTGTTTTAATATCTGACATGTAAATTCGATACGCCTAAAGTTTGAGGGCAAATTATACAGAAAAAATATAGATTTTAGTAGTGACAGTTTATTGACAGTTACAAGTTTTTTCTCCAACAGTTCGCTTTTTCTTTTGTAAAGGAGTGTAAAGAGATTAGAATGACACCACCTTGCCGCATTCTTTCCTATCTCATGTCTGATTTAAACCACTCTCCGGAGCAAGAACAAGCGTCTATTGATCTTGTTTATGCTCTAAATGATCGTCCAAAACCAATCATTGCTTTTTTTGCAGCACTGCAACATTTGCTTGCAATTATTGTCCCAATTGTTACACCAGGACTTTTAATTTGTTTGGCACTCGGTGTTTCAGCACAAGATACCAACATGATTTTATCAATGTCATTGGTGATTTCAGGTATCGCAACCTATTTACAATGTAAAAAAGTCGGTCCTTTTGGCGCAGGCTTACTCATTGTCCAAGGCACAAGTTTCAACTTTATTGGTCCTATTATTGGAATTGGCTCTGCAATGGTTGCCGCTGGCACTCCTGTAGAAGCGGTGATGTCTGCCATTTTTGGTGTAGTCATTGCGGGTTCATTTATTGAAATGGGCGTTTCGCGCATTTTGCCTTGGGTTAAAAAGCTCATTACGCCTTTGGTTACAGGTATTGTTGTACTATTGATTGGTTTGACCCTGATTAAAGAAGGTTTGATCAGTATGGGTGGTGGTTATCAGGCAATGGGAGATAAAACTTTTGCAAGTGCCGATAATCTAATCATGTCATGTACTGTACTTGGCATTATTATTTTACTCAACCGTGTCAAAATTGTTTGGGTAAAAAGTTCTGCAATCTTAATCGCATTAATCATTGGCTATGCATTGGCAGGCTATATGGGCTATTTAAACTTTTCAGGTTTAAAAGACGCGCCTTTTATCCAAATTCCAACTCCAATGCATTTTGGTATTAGCTTCTCTTGGAGTTTGTTTATTCCAATGGCATTTATTTACCTTGTGACTTCTTTGGAAGCGATTGGTGATGTCACTGCAACCTCTAAAATTTCCAACCAACCTGTAGATGGTCCTGTTTGGATGGAGCGTATTAAAGGTGGTGTGTTGGTGAATGGTGCGAACTCATTCCTCGCAGGTATTTTCAACACTTTCCCAAGCTCAGTATTTGCACAAAATAATGGTGTAATTCAATTGACAGGTGTTGCAAGCCGTTATGTGGGTATTTGGATTGCCATCATGTTGGTGGTTCTAGGACTATTTCCTGCTGTATCAGGTGTAATTCAAGCTGTGCCTCAAGCCGTCCTTGGTGGTGCTGTCATGGTGATGTTTGGTGCGGTTGCTGCATCAGGAATCAATATTTTATCGGGTGTTCAATTAGATCGCCGCGCTCTATTGATCATTGCAATTTCATTGGCATTAGGCTTAGGTGTTGCACAAGTTCCTCAAATTTTGGAGCACTTACCAGAGCTTGCACGTAATATTTTCAGCTCAGGTGTTGCAACAGGTGGATTAACTGCATTGATTCTCAACATCGTACTGCCTGCGACTAAAAAATAAGTCAAGTTTTCTTTATAATGCCCAGCTTAGTCTGGGCATTATTGTCCTAAATTTTACTCATGGATGCCAAATATGGAGCCAAAAAGTGAAGTCGTCATTCGTCAGCATGACTATCTTTCCGGGCGTGTATTATTCATTAATGCACCAACAGATGATTTACTGAGCAACTTAGCACAGGACATCGAACCTGCTGTATGGACGTGGAATTACAACGATCTTCAGTATTTCCAACAACGCTCAGCAACTGTCCATTTTGGCACCCTGCTGCCTGAACAAGATTTTGATCAGGCTGTCATTTTTGTTCCAAAATCAAAAGAATTGCTCAATTATATTTTACATAATGTCGCAAGCCGCTTAGTACAAGGTGCATCTATTTTCCTTGTTGGAGAAAAGAAAGCTGGCGTTGAACGTGCTGCTAAACAACTGCAACCGTATGGTCAAGCAGTAAAATTGGATAGCGCACGTCACTGTCAAATGTGGCAAGTCAGCCTCGAAACTACAGTGAAAGCCAAACCACTTGCAGATTGGGCACAGCAATATACGGTAGCTACACCAAATGGTGATTTGACAATTTGTTCTTTGCCTGGTGTTTTTAGCCAAAATCGCTTAGATATTGGCACTGCGGTACTTTTGCCTTATTTATCGCAAGTGACTGCGGGTAAAATTGCTGATTTCGGTTGTGGAGCAGGCGTGATCAGTGCTTATTTAAGTAAATTAAATCCAAAGAATCGTATTTTTGCTTTAGATGTTGATGCTTTTGCTTTAGCATCAACTCAAATGACGTTTGAAAAAAATAATTTACCATTAGAACAACTCGAAGTTAAAGCCGTTACAGGGATTGAAGATGCGCCATTGTTTTTGCATGCGATCGTCAGTAACCCTCCATTCCACCAAGGAATTCAAACTGATTACAATGCCAGTGAAAATTTATGTAAAACATCACGACGCCATTTAAAATCAGGAGGAGAACTTTGGATTGTGGCAAACCGCTTCCTGAATTACCCATTACTGATCGAGCAAAGTTTTAAACATTGTACGACCAAAGCAGATCAACAAGGCTTTAAAGTGCTGTTCGCCAACACTCAAAAAAATATTAAGGAATGAAGATGAGCGAAACAGATCATCAACAGCTTAAGCGAAAGCTTGGCGCTAGACATCTCAACATGATCGCCATTGGCGGTTCCATTGGCACTGGATTATTTTTGGCATCAGGTCAAACCATTGCCACTGCAGGACCTGGCGGTGCATTACTTGCTTATGCACTTATTGGTATCATGATTTATTTCCTCATGACGAGCCTTGGTGAACTGGCAACGCACAACCCTACTTCAGGTGCATTTTTTACCTATGGTACAAAATATGTCGAAGGTGGCTTTGGTTTTGCCCTCGGTTGGAACTATTGGTATAACTGGGCAATTACGGTCGCTTTTGAATTAGTTGCAGTGCAGTTCATCATGAAGTTTTGGTTTCCAGATGTTCCTGGTTTTTGGTGGAGTGCACTGTTCCTTGCAGTTATTTTCTTTATTAATGCACTCACTGTAAAAGGCTTTGGTGAAAGTGAATTTTTATTCTCTTTGGTTAAAGTTGTTGCCATTATTTTCTTTATTATTATTGGCTTATACATGATTGGTAAAATCATGCTTGATCCAATGCAATCTATCACTAAAAACTGGACGATTGCTGAAGCGCCATTTGTTGGTGGTTTCAATGCGCTCATTGGTGTTGCCATGATTGCCGGATTCTCTTTCCAAGGCACAGAAATGGTTGGGGTTGCTGCGGGTGAATCCAAAGATCCGAAGAAAACCATTCCTATTGCGATTAAGCAAATTTTTTGGCGAATCCTTTTATTCTATATTCTATGTATTTTCATTATTGGCACACTGGTCGCTTATACTGATCCAAACCTTGCATTGGCGGCTGAAGGCGATGGCAACATCACCCTCTCACCATTTACATTGTTGTATGAAAAAGCGGGTCTTGCATTCGCAGCTGGTCTAATGAATGCCGTGATTTTAACTGCTATTTTATCTGCAGGTAACTCTGGCATGTACTCATCTACACGTATGTTGTGGAATATGGCGAAAAACGGTAGTGCGCCTAAAACTTTTGCTAAACTTGATGTACGTGGCGTTCCAATGAATGCTTTGTATGCGACAACAGCAATTGCAGCACTATGTTTCTTAACGACATTTATTGGTGAGCAACAAGTTTTCACATGGTTGCTTAACATGTCGGGAATGTGTGGTTTTATTGTTTGGTTAGGCATTGCAATTTCGCACTACCGTTTCCGCAAAGGCTACTTAGCTCAAGGCAACAAACTTGAAGATCTTGCTTATACTGCCAAATTCTTCCCATTTGCACCTTGGTTTGCATTTATTCTGTGCGCCATTGTGGTCTTGGGGCAGAACTATCAAGCGGTACTTGCGGGTGATTGGATGGCCGTAATTTCAACCTATATTAGCTTGCCGTTATTCCTTGCGATTTGGCTCGGTTATAAATGGAAACATAAAACTAAGCTGATTCCTTATGACAAAATGGATGTACAACCGATGGAAGTAGAAAAAGAATAATTTTTCTCTTCAAATATATTTCTAAATAGGTAGCTCATCAGCTACCTATTTTTATATTATTACTTTTTAAATAATGATTTACATCAAAATTGAATTATAAGTCATCAATTTCATCATTAAAAATTATCCATTTATTTTAACCTGACTACTTGACTGTTTAAAATTTCCGCATAAAATACGTAACACTGACTAAAATAGCTCAGTCATCGTTAATCTTTTAGAAGGAGTACATCATGCCAAAATTGGAAATCACAACGTAATCAGGCAGATGTCAACTCACGGACAACTGCTTGTACTAAACAACAGTGTCCGAATGCAAAGAATTTAAACCTAGCATTCGCTAGGTTTTTTTACGCCTCATCAAATATAGACTTGAGCAATTCACCTAAATTCGGACAAAAAATACAATAAAAGATATGAGCACATCATGGCTATACAAA
Organism: Acinetobacter sp. 1207_04; assembly: GCF_052850415.1. NCBI lineage: Bacteria > Pseudomonadati > Pseudomonadota > Gammaproteobacteria > Moraxellales > Moraxellaceae > Acinetobacter > Acinetobacter sp. 1207_04. The sequence continues at coordinate 79,210 of NZ_VXCQ01000014.1, forward strand.
TGATTTTAAACGCCAAAGCTGAATATGGCGTTCCAGTAAAAATTTTCACTCAGGATGTCGATGCAGAAAGCCTGACCCAGTTAGGTAAAATGTCGCAATTACAGTTTATTCACTCACACATTGCGGTCATGCCCGATGTTCATGTCGGTAAAGGTGCAACAGTAGGAAGTGTTATTCCTACTAAAAATGCGATTATTCCTGCTGCAGTTGGTGTCGATATTGGTTGTGGTATGAATGCTCTACGCTTGAGCCTAAAAGCATCGCAACTGCCTGATAATTTAAGCACATTGCGTAATGCGATTGAGCGTAAAGTGCCCGTCGGTTTTGAACTTCATAAACAAGTGAAAGCCAAAGCATCAACACTTTCACCACTCGATAAAAAACTGAAATTGATTACAGATAAGCACCCTGCTTTAAAGCGCATGTTGCGAAATTTTGATTCTACATGGCAAAAACAACTTGGTACTTTAGGCGGTGGTAATCACTTTATTGAACTTTGCTTAGATGAACAGAACGATGTTTGGGTCATGTTACATTCAGGCAGTAGAGGGCTTGGCAATGTGATTGGTACTTATTTTATTGAACGTGCTAAGAAAGAAGCACAAAGTCGTTTTGGGCATGCTCCTGATAAAGACTTAAGCTATTTTGCCGAAGGTTCCATTAGTTTTGATGATTATTTTGAAGCTGTCGAATGGGCACAAGAATATGCTTATGAAAATCGTCGTGAAATGATGCGTTTGATTTTAGAAGCCATTCGTCCATTATTACCAAGTTTTCAAATGACCAAGGAAGCGATAAATTGCCACCATAATTATGTGCAAAAAGAACTTCATTTCGGTGAAGAGGTTTTTGTTACCCGTAAAGGTGCAATTCGTGCAGGACTCGATGAATACGGCATTATTCCTGGTTCAATGGGTGCTCAATCCTTTATTGTCAAAGGTAAAGGAAATCCTGATTCATTTTGCTCATGCTCTCATGGTGCAGGACGAAAAATGAGTCGAACTAAGGCAAAAAATCTGTTTAATCAACAAGATTTAATTGCTCAAACCGAAGGTATTGAATGTCGCAAAGACAAAGGTGTTGTTGATGAAATTCCAAGTGCTTACAAGGACATTCATCAAGTTATGGCAAATCAAAGTGATTTAATTGAAGTTGTACATACCTTAAAACAAGTTCTTTGTATTAAAGGTTAAGTACTTCAGTTTAAAATTCAATTTTAAAACCTAACCTCAGCAAGTCCATCTTGATGTCAATTCGAGATGGACTAATTTTTTATTTAGCAATAGTTTTTATTCACCAATAATAATCACTTGGCGACAAATACCCTCAGCTTGGCGTTGTTGCTCAAAAACTGCTATCGGCATCGCATCAAAACTATCAAAGAAACAGACTTCTTCTGAGTCAGCTGAATAAATAAGAGAATGATTGCCAACACCATCTAAAGTATCGTAATACACAATCACAAATTTGCCTTGCTCAATTGCTTGTAAGATTTGAGCATATTCAATTGCAGCTTGAACAGGAATACTCATCTCTGCAGCTTTTTGATAAAACCATTGTTCCGTCGGCTGTAAATCAGAATCAGGATCTGTATAAAAGGAAACATGTAGACCAAGTTGTTTTAATGCAACAGCAAGACTAATGGTTGAAGTTCCCTCATCCTCAGTATGGCGACACAGCTGAACAAGATCTGTTATTTCAAGATCAACCTCATAATGTTGAAACAACATCCAAATCGCATAAAGTCCACCATTGGCAGGTAAATCTTGCAACTGTTTTGGAATATCCATAATTCAGGTCAACATACTATTTTAATGAAGTTATCAGTATTATATTCGATCTAAATATAAAAAAATTGAAGTACTTTGCGATAAAATTTTTATCGCTTCTAGTCTTAATCACTTATAAATCTAATCTAAAGTTCAAATTTCATAACTTATTTACTAAAAAATAACGCCAGTCAGTCTGGAGTCTGAATGACGTTACATACACTAAAAGTCTGCTGAAAAATAAATCTTTACCGTAGTCTCAATGTTGCTGTTACACGTCTATTTTTAGCACGACCTTCAGATGTTGCATTGCTCGCAATCGGTTGTGCAGAACCTAAACCACTTGCAATAATCTGTGATGGATTAGCTCCATACTCTCGAATCATTTGATTACGTACCGCATTTGCTCTCTCCAAGGAGATACGTTTATTCGTTGCACTTCCACCACTGCTATCCGTAAACCCTTGTAAAACTAAAACATACCCCATATCTTTTTTCAAAAATTGAGAGGCTGCTGCAAGGTAAATATCATACTTATCTTCAACTGTTGCTGAATTATTTCCAAAATATAAAGATAAGCCTTTTTTAAGCTCATTCACCAAAAGCTGACTTTGGTCTGCAACTACAGGTACAGTAACTTTTGAAACTGAATTTGTAGATGAACATCCAACCAACCCAACACTTCCCCCTATTAAAACAGGCAATATAAATTTTATCATTTCTAATTACTCTAAATTATTATGTGTAAAAATTATTCATTTATAAATAATAATGTGATTTTAGTCACATATTTTAATTATAGCAATCTATTTAATGCTCAGACCGATGAAATAGCAGACATTAAAAAAGCGACCGAAGTCGCTTAATTAAATACATCAAATTTATTTACTATTTTCAGAGATCAAAGCCACTTGCTGCGCATAGTTAAATAAATTCAACTTTGACTCAGCGATCACTTCAGCAGATTTTTCTTGCTTAATATCACGAATAATACGCAAGCTATGCTGACGAATCGCATGATGCTCTGCAGCATTATAAGTCTTAATAAACTCTTTAATTGCAGGATCACCCTGAGCCACAATACGATCAACCCAACGTAATAATTGTGCCGTCTTCTTTGCACCCTGTTTTGGTGTCAAATAAGATAAAATTACCGTCTCATTTTCATTGCGTAATAATTTACCAATACGTAAAAATTGGCGACGACGTGCTTCATGTGAGCTAATCAATTGAACATCAAGCAAAGCTTCAATCAAACGTTCTTCAACCGGTAAGGCTAAAATTTGTTTTTTAGATAGCTCTGCAAGTTGTTCACCTAAAGCAGCCATGCGTTGCACAGCTTTCTTTTGTTCAGTTTTACTTGCACGCCCTTCTAAAGATTCAAAGTCATCTTCAGTAAAACGTTGCGTACGACGTGCCACGATTAATCTGCCTCATAAAATTTTGCAGCGAAAAGTGCCTGAACTTCAGAGAGTGCTTTTTCCTCATCTGGACCTTCAATCACTAAACGCAAAGTGGTTCCCTTACCTGCTCCAAGCATGAGTAAGGAAAGAATATTCTTGGCATCGACTAATTTATCGTCCTTCCCAATTTGAATCGATGAACGAAATTGGGTCGTGACTTCAATCAGCTTTCCTGATGCACGCGCATGTAACCCTAATTTATTAATTACGTCAACTGTTGTATCAATCATGACCAGTGCTTCATTTCCCTGTGTAAGACCTGAACAGACCATTCAGCTTGTAAAGCCTTCTGTAATCTATCGACAATATAAACAGAACGATGCTGTCCACCCGTACATCCAATGGACACCGTTATATAATGACGATGTCCTTCTGCAAATGCAGGCAACCACTTATTTAAAAAAGAGTAAATATCCTGATACATCTCATTGGCTTGATCACTCGATTGTAAAAACTTTTGAATTGGCTCATCTAAACCCGAAAATTTTCGCAACTCCAAATCCCAATGTGGGTTAGGTAAATGTCGAACATCAAAGACAAAATCAGCATCTAATGGAATGCCGTGTTTATAACCAAATGATTGTAGAATTAAGATAAGTTTATCGGACTGTCCGAGTTTCGACAACAGTGTATCTTTTAAATCATGTACACTTTTGTCGGTAGTATCAATATGTACCGTTGCTCGAAGTTGAATAGGCAAAAGTAAAGTTTTTTCTTCTTGAATACATTCGTTTAAGCTTTGATAACGTACAGACAATGGATGTGGTCGTCTAGATGCACTAAATCGTGCAATCAGCTCTTGATCTCGTGTGGTCAAATAAATGACATCAACTGAGCCATGTCTTTGTAATACTTGGAATACATGGTCAAATTCTTGTAAATCTGCTCGTGTACTGCGCACATCTACACCAAGTGCGAGTTGCTCAAGATTATTTTCTTTATCGAGTTTTTCCACAATTTCAGGTAGCAATGCCAAAGGTAAATTATCAATACAGTAATAACCAAGATCTTCTAACACCTGCAATGCAGATGATTTCCCTGAACCTGATTGTCCTGTCACGATAAGTATACGCTTCATGGCATAGCGATCCTAAAATAGTGATTTAACAGTTAAATTAACTGCATTTATTATCCTACAGAGTGTTTAACCTGTAGATTATCAATTAAACGTGTTTTACCTAATTTTGCAGCGACAAACAAGATAACATCCTGATCAAACTGAGCCACCTTTTGTAACATAGGCGTACGTGCTTCAATGTAGTCGACAACAAGACCTGCTTGAGTCAATGCCGCACGAATTTGCTCAAGGCTTAGATCAAGTGCTGTTCCACCCTGTAATGCTTTTTCAGCCACTTTTAATGATTGATGAATCACAGGTGCAGTTTGACGTTCTTGTTCGGTTAAATAACCGTTACGAGAACTTAAAGCTAAACCATCTTCTGCACGTGCAATCGGCACACCAATGACTTCTAACGGCATATTCAAATCACGAACCAACTGTTTAATCACAGCCAATTGTTGAAAATCTTTTTGCCCAAAAAATGCAAAGTTAGGTTGCACAATATTGAATAACTTAGTCACCACCACAGCCACGCCATCAAAATGACCTGGGCGTTGCAAACCACACAAATCATTGGTGATTTCGCCCACGCTAATATTGGTCAAACGAGGCTGTTTACCGTACATTTGCTCAACTGTTGGTGCAAAAACAATATCACAACCCACTTCTGCAAGTAGATGACTGTCATGTTCTAAAGTACGTGGATAGTTATCAAAATCTTCATTTGGCCCAAACTGGATTGGATTGACAAAAATACTGACGACAACCACATCACACAGCTTGCGTGCTTCACGTACAAGATTTAAATGACCTTGATGTAAATTCCCCATTGTTGGCACAAAACCAATCGTTTTTCGTGCTGAACGTGCAGGATTTAATGATGCAGATAAACCTTGAATTGTTGTTTCAGTTTTCATGTTTACAGCTCAACCTGAAATATATGTTCTTTTGCAGGGAATGTTTTATCTTGTACTGCAACGTGGTATGCCTTAAATGCATCCATAATTGCCATTTCACCAGACTGCTCTTTCATAAAATTACGCACAAAACGTGCCACACGACCAAAGGTCAATCCAAGCATATCTTGAACGACAAGCACCTGACCGTCTGTTTCAACGCCTGCACCAATACCAATCACAGGAACATTTGGAAATAACGCAGCAATTTCTGAACCCAGTTGTGAAGGCACACATTCAAGCAATAAAATTGCTGCGCCTGCATCTACCACAGCTTTACAATCTGCAATTAATTGATCAGCCGCTTCACGTGTTTTTGCTTGTAACTTATAACCACCAAATACATGTACAGACTGCGGTGTTAAGCCTAAATGTACACAAACTGGCACACCATTACGGGTCAAAACTTGTACTGTTTCAGACAACCATGCACCACCCTCAATTTTAATCATTTGTGCACCCGCCTGCATAACAGTACGAGAGTTCACTAATGCATCATTCAGAGTCGCATAGCTCATAAAAGGCAAATCACACATAATAAATGAATGTTGATTGCCACGACGTACAGCCGCAGTGTGATATGCCATATCGGCTACAGTGACAGGTAAGGTTGAATCATGCCCTTGCACGACCATACCCAACGAGTCACCAATTAAAATACTGTCAATTTCAGCAAGTTCCATTGCTTTTGCCATACTTGCATCATAACAAGTCAGACATGAAAACTTACGCCCTTGCTGCTTAAATTGTCTTAAATCACTTAGACTAATCATGACAATCATCCTCTATCAATGCGTGCTGCTCGGTTATACAACATTTGATTAATGTTGTGCCCAAGACGAACCTTCGAGTACAGTCAGGGTTGACTGCTGTACTAGATCTAGACTATGCAGTGCGATACCATTTATTTGAAGTTCGGCATCTAAATCCAATAAAGGAATCACCACAAAATCACGCTCAAGAATACCAATATGCGGTACCGTGAGCCGATCATTTATAATATTTTTTTCGCCATAAAGCAAAATATCTAAATCGAGTGTACGCTCTCCCCAATGACGTAAACGTACACGCCCAGATTCAAGTTCAAAGCGTTGTAATTCATCAAGTAATAACAATGGCTCAAGATCAGTCACTAAACGAGCAACTGCATTATGATAATTCGGTTGATCTTGTGGTCCCATTGGAGGACTTTGATATAACCTTGAGACACTAACTGTACCGAGCGTCGCTAACTGCGCAACAGCCTCTTTGAGAATTTGAGCAGAATCACCAAGATTACTACCCATACCAATATAAGTGACTATGCTCATTGAGTCGGTCCAAAGACCACCTGTGTTAAATCACGCTGTACCCGTCTACGTTTCATAATCGGATGATCTGCATTGATTTCATTCGGATTACTTTGGACACGTGCATTACTGCCACCACGCGCATCATTACGGCTACGTGAATCATATGTACCACGCTGATCTCGACCATCACGCTCTGAAGAGGTTTTACGTGAGCGACGAGTACGAGCTTCGCTTTCTTTTACTAAGGGTTCAATTTCAGCAGACACTTGCTTTGGTTCTTCAACCACAGCTTCTGTTGTTGCTTTACGACGACTCTTAGCACGTTGACGATTGTATTGACTAATCGCACGTTCTTTTTCATCGGCAGACATATTTTGGTAAGCATCCCACCAAGTACCCATACCTTGAGCTGTTTCATCGCCTGACTTTTCACGCAACAATAGGAAGTCAAAACCTGCACGGAAACGCGCATGATTCGATAATGCCGCAATTTGCTGTGGTTTAGGATTCAACAAACGTGTTTGCATTTCCCAAACTTCACGAATAAATGTTTCAGCAAACCGTGGAATAATCGTACGTGTTGCTTGACGTTTAAGAACATCTAAGCCAGCTTGCGCACGCGCTTCAGCAGGAACCATGCCTTTAGCAAGATGTGCTTCACAACGCTCTAAAAATGGTTTCCACAACAACACCGCATAGAAAAATGCTGGGTTGATGGTTTTACCCATCTGAATACGTTGATCTGTATTTTTAGCCGCGCGTTCCATAAATGTGGTAATGACAGGTGGAATTTCAGCAAACAATTGTTGCCAAATGCCAAATTCAATCAACATAGGCATCACACGATGTAAATGTCCCATGGTGAATAATTTTTGTGACTCATCATATAAACGGTGCGGTGATACATCACGCAGTAGTTCCGTCATTTGTGGAGTAAACACTTTAAGAATGGCAGGATCAATACTGAAATTGAGCTTAGCTGAAAAACGCAAAGTTCGTAGCATACGAACTGGATCTTCTTCAAAACGTAGAGCAGGATCACCAAGAAGGCGTAAAGTTTTTTCTTTTATATCTGTAATCGCGTTACAGAAATCTAGCACTTCGCCTTTACGTGGTTGGTAGTACATCGCATTGATTGAAAAATCTCGGCGTACGAAATCTTCTTCAATTGTACCCCAATTATTATCGCGTAAAATCATACCCGCAGCAGAGGTCACCGCTTTTTTCGGTGGTGCTCGGAAGGTTGCAACTTCAATCAGTTCTCGACCCGAATATACATGAGCCAATTCAAAACGACGACCGATAATTCGACAACGGCGACCAAATACTTCTTTGACCTGATTCGGCGTTGCATTGGTAACGGCATCGAAATCCTTAGGATTTAAACCGAGCATTAAGTCACGCACACCACCGCCGACAATATATGCTTCATAGCCGGCTTTGGTTAAGGAGTCAATAACATCTAAAATTGAAGAAGGTAATTGAGCGGTGGATAATCCACACTTGGACGCATGCAAAGTTTGCAAAAGACGCTGTCTCCCAGGTCAGGACGTAAATATAATCATTATGCCAATCATATCGCTTACACAACCAAAGGGCAATTTATTATCCCCCATTCGATGCGTTAAGTTGATGATTATTTCACATCAAGATAAAAGGTAAATAAACGATTTATTTCTAAACTCGAATGAGATTCTTATTTTTTTCAAATAATTTAGGGCCAATACCTTTCACATTATTCAACTCCTCAATATTTTTAAACTTTCCTTGTTTTACTCGATAATCAATAATGGCTTGTGCTTTTTTTAAACCAATACCATTTAACTGCTGCAATTCATCTACCGTTGCAGTATTTAAATTAATTTTTCCCTGACTGATCGTTGCACCCTGTTTTATCACCGCTACAGGCTGAACAACAGGACGTGATAAATAGTGATTCGGTGAGGTAGGTACTTTTCCTTTTAGTTTTAGTTTTTCATCTTGTGCTTGTTGAGTTTCTTTCCATTTCAAATAGTTATGATCATATTGTTGTGCATGGGTAAAACTAACCATACACAACATAAGCCAACCAAAAGAACGAATAAAAAAGTCTAATTTCATACCGATTTTCCTGCTAAATTGCAGGTTTTACACCTGCCTCAATATTATTTTGATTGTTTTGTAAATGTTGTTTTGCTTCATCCCACAGCGCATCCATTTCCTGAAGATTTAGCTCAGTCAATGTTCTCTGCTGTTTTTTCACTTGTTGCTCAATATAAGCAAAACGTGTTTTAAATTTATAATTGGTGCTTAATAATGCCATCTCACTCGATAGCCCAAGTTTACGACCAACATTAATAAATGAAAATAAACAATCACCAAATTCTGCTAGCATTTCATCGGAATTTTGATCGCTCATAGCTTCTTTAAATTCTGCAATTTCTTCTTCAACTTTGTCAAAGGCATCTTGAACTGTTGCAAAATCAAATCCAATTTCAGCCACATTTTTCTGAATACTCTCCGCTTGTATGATGGCTGAACCATGTTTGACTTGATCCAAACGACTCTGCACTTTACCTTGTTTTTCTTGTTGTTTGATTTCTTTCCACAATACAGACACTTGATCTGCATCTAAATTTTCAAATTTTTCTTTTTGAAATACATGTGGATGTCTACGAATGAGTTTCTGACAAACAGCATTCACAACATCATTAAAATCAAAAGCACCTTGCTCATTATACATTTGCGATTGAAAAACCACTTGTAAAAGTAAATCACCAAGCTCATCACGTACATCATCTGTATGACCTGAACGCACCGCCTCTTCAACCTCATAGGCTTCTTCAATAGCATATTGAGTTAATGACTCTGGCGTTTGTTCTCGATCCCAAGGGCATTCTGCACGTAGTTTTTCCATAATCGCTAGTAACTGTTCCACATCATTCTCCCACAACCAAAGTTTGCTCGTCAGCATAGCAGATCATAAGAGTGACTGAAGTTCCTTGTTATCAACAGGCATTTTATGTACAACTAAAGAAAATAAAATCTTCTCATTTTACAAAACTAAAAGGAATTTCAATGCATCAAAGTATTTTTATTAGTGGTGCTGCTCAAGGCATTGGTGCAGCCATCGCACGCTTGTTTTATCAACAAGGCTATAAAGTCGGAATTTATGATCTAAATGAAGCTTTAGCACAAGAACTTGCAACACAGTTAGGAATTAATGCCAAGGCAGGAAAGCTCGATGTCTGCCAATATGATCAATGGCAAACTGCGCTACAAGAGTTTAGTGAATGGGCTGGGGAGCTCAATATTTTAGTCAATAATGCTGGAATTTTATATTCAGGTGATTTCGTAAAAACCGACATTTCAGCACACCACCGCACCATTGATATTAATGTGAAAGGTGTTCTGAATGGTTGTCACGCAGCCTTACCACTCCTTCGTAAAGCACGGTTTGCACGTGTAATTAACCTTTCCTCTGCGTCTGCAATTTATGGGCAAGCTGACTTAGTATCTTATTCTGCAAGCAAATTTGCCGTACGAGGCATTACCGAAGGTTTAGATGTTGAATGGGAGCAATATGGTATTCGTGTGCTTGATGTGATGCCATTGTTTGTCCAAACTGCAATGATCAAAGATATGGATGCTGCAAGTATTCAAAATATTGGCGTAAGCTTAACACCTCAAAATGTTGCCGATGAAATCCTTACTTTAGTTAAAACTAAAGATTCCATTTTCACCCCAACACATACCCCTATTGGCTTAAAAACTAAAATTATGTATCAACTTTCAAATAAAAGCCCCCAATTTATCAACCGACTGAGTAACATTTTTATTAGTCGTAAATCATAAATATTTTCAAACCACTTATACACATCAATTATCGAAAACAGCGGTATTTACCAACACTATAAGCAGTTCAAATTTTAATTTTTCCTAAAAAAACCTGCATAAAGCAGGTTTTTTTATCACTATCGAATGAAAATGCTTTAGTTTCCTTGTACCAAACGTCTTGCACTAATAATTCCTGGTTGTTGCTCAAGTCGAGCAAGTAAACGGGAAAGTTGTGCTAAACCTTTGACTTCAATCAAGAGTTTCATATTGGCAATACCATCCGATTCTGAAATAGTATTAACTTGACGAATATTGATTTGGTCGGAGAAAATCACCTGAGTCAAATCTTTAAGCAAACCACGGCGATCATATGCATCCACCACAATTTGTACACTTTGACCTCGTGTCGGTTGCATTTCCCAATCAGCTTCTACAGCACGCTCAGGTTCATTCTTGATCATACGCAAATAATCAGAACATTCGACTTTATGAATACTCACACCACGATTGAGTGTGATATATCCTGCAATCGATTCACCATGTACAGGCTGACAACACTGTGCAACATGTAATTCCACATTATCAAGACCATCAATAAGAATGCCATGCGCAGACAATGTATGGCTTGCACGTGGATTTAATGTTGGCTTCAATACAAGTTCAGGTTCATCCTGATCGAGGTGCATATGTCGATTGACTTGATTGATCAATGAATGAAGACCGATATCTCCATTAACCAAAGCAACCAAAATATCCTCACCCGATTTCACATTGAAATAATTGGTATAATCACTTAAATCAATACTTTTCGGGTGAATCGCTAAACGAGATAATTCTTTATTCAGAATTTCACGCCCAACCTCAAGATTTTTACTACGATCTTGCTGCCTAAACCAATGACGTAACTTATCTCGTGCACGTGAAGTCTTAATGTAACCGAGCGAATTTACCAACCAATCACGATTTGGTTCGCGATCTTTTTTAGTTAAAATTTCAACCTGTTCACCTGTTTTTAAGGTGTAGGTTAATGGCACATAACGCTGATTGACACGTGCCGCGTAGCATTTATTACCAACTTCAGTATGCACATGATAAGCAAAATCAAGTACCGTTGAACCTCGCGGTAGCTCTCGAATATCGCCATCACGACTGAACACATAGATTTTTTCAAAACCTTCAAAATCTTGAATTTGTTCAAAATCTTCAGTTTCATCTTCATTCGGATGTGCACTCGTTTCAGTGCGCTCTTGATAATGCTCAAGCACCGCACGCAAAGAATGCAAACGATGGTTAAATGAATAATCGGTATTTTTAGACCCTTCTTTATAGTTAAAGTGTGAACACACACCTAACTCCGCTTCTTCATGCATTTCTACAGTACGAATCTGAATTTCAAGCGATTTGTTTTCAGCAATCACCGCTGTATGCAGTGAGCGATAACCGTTAGCTTTCGGATTGGTAATGTAATCATCAAACTGATGTGGAATGTGTCGCCAAATTTGATGAACAAGACCTAAAGCGTGATAACACTCAGAAACATCATTGACCAATACACGTACTGCACGAATATCATATAACTGATCAAAACTCAGATTTTTACTCTTCATCTTTCGATAAATTGAGTAAATATGTTTTACCCGACCTGAAATTTCAGCATGAATATCATGTTCTGCAAGTTCATTTCTAAGTTTTTCAACGACAAACTGAATATATTGCTCACGCTCTAAACGCTTTTCATTAAGTAGAGATGCAATCTCTTTATAACGCTCAGGTGCCAAATAACGGAAAGCTAAATCTTCGAGCTCCCATTTTAACTGTGCAATGCCTAAACGATGTGCCAATGGCGAATAAATCGTGAGAATTTCTCGTGCAACACGTTCTTGACGTTCTTTAGTTGATGTCGTCAATTCACGCAGTGCAAATGTTCGTTCTGCCAACTTAATGAGAACAACACGGACATCTTCCGTCACCGAAATCAGCATTTTATAAATGCCAGACAAATGCTCTCGTTGATTGTTATTAAAATGATCTTCGAGGCGCTTATTTTTCTCAATTAGTTCAGACAGTTTACCCATCGCCAAAGTACCTTTGACGAGGCTATAAACGCTCTCACCAAATTTTTGACGAATCTCATCGAGTGTAATAATGTCTTCACGAACACTACGATAAAGCAACGCTGCGGATAAAGTATCTTCATCGACATGTAAATGCGCAAGAATGTCTGCCATTCCCAAGCCTGTCGAAAAAGAATTACTTTTATGCCCCGATGCAATATTAAGCTCACGTTGTAAAACCAGCGTTGCAACTTCTGACAGTTGATTAAGCTTGGCACCATCAAGTATACCGCTCACCCGCGCTAACCAAGCATTTAACCCTTGTTGCGCTTCCTCGGCATGTTCTACAGTCGTTTCCTCAGATAACTCGGTGAGTCTTCCAGGTAACTGTTCACGCACTGTGACCATACCACTCTCCTCTGACTGTACTACTCATTTTTAACCGTTTATCTCTTGTTTCTTTTCAAATAAAGCAATGGATTCGACATGCCCTGTGTGGGTAAACATATCCATCACACCTGCTTTTTTTAACTGATAACCGTATTGGGTCAAAATTCCCGCATCCCGAGCTAAAGTAGCTGGATTACATGAAACATAAACGATTCTTTGTGCACCAAATTTAGGAATATACTGCATGACTTCTTCCGCACCTGAACGTGGTGGATCAATCAATAATGCATCAAAACCCTGCTTTGCCCAAGAATGTTGTGAAAAATCCTGCGTTAAATCTTGTGAATAGAATTTAACATTGGCAATCCCATTATTCAGTGCATTTTCTGTACCCCGTTTAACCATTTCAGTACTGCCTTCTACAGCAACAACATGACCTTGTACACCAACGGTACGAGCTAGTGGTAACGAAAAATTTCCTAATCCGCAAAACAAATCAAGAACACTTTCACCTTGTTTTAAATCAAGCAATTCACATGCCATTTTCATCATTTGCACATTGACCGTTGGATTGACTTGCGTAAAATCTGTCGGATGAAAGGCAAACTCAATATCAAATTCATTCAGTTTATAATGTAATTGCTTTGGAGCTTCTGCATCATCAACACGATGAACACTATCAACACCTGCAGGTTGCAAATATAACTGCCACTTCTTCTGTAACGCATATTGTCGCAATAGGTTGACATCATGCTCTTTTAATTTTTCAGTATGACGAATCAATAAGGAAATTTCATCATCACCTTTTGCCAATTCTATATGACCAATTGTCGCTTTGCCTGTTAGACTTTCGAGTAATACCCGAATTTCGGGTAATGCCTCATCTAACTGCTGATCTAAAATTTTACAGGTATAAATATCAATCAACTGATTACTATTGGCTGCACGAAATCCCATCGATAACTTATTATTTTTTAGTAAATAACGCACGCCTATACGAGCTTTATGGCGGTAATCTGTACGCAATGAACGAATTGGTGCTAACCATTCTTGCGGCTCTAAACCAGCAAAATGACTAAAATGTGATTTGAGCACATCCTGTTTTAAACGGATCTGCATATCTTCATGAATGTGTTGCATATTACAACCACCACACTGAGTAAAGTGTGGGCAAATCGGCTCAATACGATCTTGAGATGGCTCACTAATGAGCTTGATTTTATCGGCTTCTTCAAGCTTAGAAACTTGGCGTGTAATTTGTACTTTGACCGTTTCACCTGGTAAGGCATAACGAATAAAGACTTTTTTACCTTGTTTTTCTTTTGGATGGTCTTGCTCCGCACAGTAATGCGCTATTCCTCGACCTTCATGTGAAAGTTTCTCAACTTTAAACGTATATTGTGGAAGTTGAGCAGGACGAGTTCGAGCGTTGTGTTTCAAAGAAATACCTAATCTAATGGAGGAATGACAGATGTAAAATCTTGTGCGGTAAACTCACTGTATTGTGAAGTTTCACGCCATACCTGTAAAAATTCAGCCTGCTGAGGCAGACCCTGTAAATAATGAATCGTGGCTTGAATCCACAATTGATGATCATGCTGTGACAATTGACCTTTCAGTAATGCCCAACGTAAGAAAATCAACCATGTATTGAGTACGTCACCTTCACAATAACTTGTTAAATCAAGCCATTGCTCATTTTTAACATAGGTTGGAATGTGATAACCCACAATGCCACGCTTGCCCGGATAACCGAACAAATGCGCAATATCATCGAGCTTTTGAAAGTTACGACCATTGAACATTGCCATCACGTCCATCAAGTCTACATGACGATGATGATAGCGATTTTGATAGTTATTATAGCGCTTTTGCGTATCAATCTCACCCTGATCGAACAAGGCCGCTGCTGATAAACCATGATACATCGCACGGAATAAAATCACAGGTAAATCAAACTGTGAGCCATTCCAACTGACCAAAGTCGGATGACGTTTATCAAATATTGATAAAAATTTTGTTAAAATTTCTGCTTCAGACCACTGTTCTCGACTAAACGAAAACAATTTCATTGTGCCTTTTTCATCAATCCATAAACCAGAAATACACACAATTTCATGTAAAGGCAGACGTTGAAACTCACTGCCTGATTCTTGACGACGCAGTTTCGTCAATGCACTTTCTAAATCTTGCTCAGGCAAATCTAAGCCATACAAATGCGCCCCCGATTTCAAATCAGTTAACGTTTCAATATCAAATACTAAAACAGGTAGGCGCATGATGATTGCTCAACTTTCAAAATTAAAATGAATCAGTCCTGAACTAAAAACCATTAGTCTTGAACTGAAAATAAACCTGTAGATAAATAACGATCTCCACGATCACAAACAATACACACGATGACTGCATCAGGATTTTCTTCTGCGATTTTCACCGATGCCCAAACAGCACCGCCCGATGAAACACCCGCACTAATCCCTTCTTCTCGTGCCAAGCGACGTGCTGTTTTTTCCGCTTCAATTTGCGGAATATCCATAATCCGATCTACACGTTTTGGTTCAAAAATCGTCGGCAAATATTCTTGTGGCCAACGGCGAATACCTGCAATATTTGAACCTTCTGAAGGTTGTAAACCGACAATTTGAATCTCAGGATTTTGTTCTTTTAAATATTTAGAAATCCCCATAATCGTCCCTGTTGTTCCCATAGAACTGACGAAATGAGTAATTTTACCTTCTGTTTGTTGCCAAATTTCAGGCCCTGTCGTCAAGTAATGTGCTTCAACATTATCAGGATTACCAAATTGATTGAGAACCAAGCCTTGACCTTCGCTTTGCATTTTCAAAGCCATGTCTCGTGCTTGTTCCATATTTTCAGATTCAATCAATTCAGCGCCATATGCACGCATGGCATCTTTACGTTCTTGGCTTGAACCTGCGGGCATAATGAGTTTCATTTTGTAGCCACGCATGGCTGCAACCATTGCAAGTGCAATGCCTGTATTACCACTCGTTGCCTCAATTAAAGTATCACCTGGTTTTATTTGACCACGCTGTTCAGCTTTCATAATCATGTTATATGCTGGACGGTCTTTCACCGAGCCTGCTGGATTATTGCCTTCTAGCTTTGCCAATACTGTTGCCTGCGTATGACTTGGCAAGCGTTGCAAGCGGACTAGAGGGGTTTTCCCTACATAATGGTCAAGTAAAAATTCATCCGCTAAAAAATTAGGTTGTGTATCAGTCATTAGGTGTACCTATATCGAGGTGCGCCTATTGTATGAAAAAATACTTCTGCCTGCACACTTTTTGGCGCAATTTATTCAGACTGATTAAAGCATCAGCATTTTTTATAAAGCATGCTAATATGCCTGACATGGGGAACGTGTGGTTCAATGGATGTCGAATTTCAATAAGAAACTCTTTAAACGCTTAAAACTCAATCATGCTTACGGTCAACTGATTGCGCTCATTTTCGTTCCCATCATGATCATTTCGTGTGTTGGTGCAGCTTTAGTTTTATCAGAAACATCAAATTCTGCGAAAAACCAACAACGCTCAAGTGCAATTGCAATTTTAAGTCGCTATCAATTTACGGCTGTGCAGTTGGCTGATATGGTGGCGAAAAATCCACAAAAAAAAGATGAAGCCGAGCATATTTTACAAAGTTTATTTCATGAACAGTATGTTCGTGGTGCAAGTATTATCAATCAAAAAAATCAACAAATTTTAAATATTGGCTTTCAAGGTCAACGCGATTGGGTTATCCCAAGCAAACAAAATACTTTTTTTGGCCCCATCACTTATAAAAACAATCATGTTTATGGTGCACTTCTTCCGACTAAAGCTGATCAACCTAAATTATGGTTGATGGTTGAACTCGATAACCAACCTTTAGAAATTTCACGCTATCGCGTACTGATTGCGGTAATTACCACAGGCTTATTGACACTTCTTTTATTACTATTGTGTTTGAATTTTTATTCACGGCGTTGGATTGCCCCGATGTACGAAATTCGCATGCAATTACAACGCCTAAATGCTGACACGCTTGATCAGCACATGGTGATTAACAGTACAGGTGAACTGCGTCTATTACAACGAGACATTGCCAATGTGGTCAAACGCCTACATTTCAGTTTCTTAGAACTCAAAGAACACACAGAACAAACTGAAGATGACTTACGAAGAACACTAGATACGCTCGAAGTACAGAATATTACCTACAAACAAGCGCGTGATCAGGCAATTTCATCGAATCAAGCTAAATCAGTTTTTTTAGCCAATATCAGCCATGAATTACGTACACCACTAAACAGTATTGATGGATTTATACATTTATTATTGCGTCAAGACAACTTGAGCAACGATCAAAGTTTATACTTGCAAACTATTCGTAAATCATCGGCTCACTTACTCGCATTAATCAATGATGTCCTTGATTTTTCTAAAATTGATGCAGGAAAACTCGAACTTGAAACTGCACCTTTTGACTTAGAAGAAGCAGTGTTTGATGTGATGGACATGCTTTCACCACTCGCAGCGCAAAAACACATTGATATGGCATTTTACTATGCTGACAACGTGCCTAAGCATGTGATTGGCGATGTTTTACGCGTAAAACAAATATTAACCAATCTCATTTCCAATGCCATTAAATTTACTCCTGATGGTGAAATCATTGTTCGGGTACGTATAGAAGATGATGACATTGGACAATGTTTATTGCATTTCAGTGTTCAAGACAGTGGTATTGGTTTAAGCGGTACAGACCGTAAACGTCTATTTGAGTCATTCTCTCAAGGTGATGCTTCTGTGACTCGTCAGTTTGGCGGTACAGGACTTGGACTCGCAATTTCCAAACAACTTGTACATCTCATGCAAGGACAAATTGGTTTCGAAGATAACCAAGAACGTGCACCGACTGAGAAAGGTTCAACTTTCTGGTTTACAGCCGTACTGAAAACAGATGAAGATTCGATCTTTGAGCATCCAAAATTTACAGACATGCAAGTGGTGTCCTATTTAGCTCATCCTGCAACAGCGAATGTTTTACGTCATTATCTTGAAAATTATGATGTTCAACATACCGAAACTCAGTCTATTTTAGATTTATTCAGTCGCTTAAATAACTTACCTAAAGAATCAGATGATACATGGCTGATTGTCGACCATAGTGGCGATACTGAAGCCTTATTGCGTGAAATTCGTGGCCGTTATCAAGGGCATATTGCAGTCTACGGTTATCAAATGATGCTTGACCCAAGCATGATTGCCAAATTTAATGCACGACCACTGTATCAACCTCTCAGTCGTACTGCACTGATTCAACTACTGAAAAACAAACCCATTTTTGAGCCTGAACAACATAAAGATTTTAAAGGGCGAGATTTACACATTTTGGCAGTAGATGACCATTTACCCAACTTAATTGTACTTGAGGCATTGCTTGGTGAATTGAATGTCAAAACCACCAAAGCACAAAGTGGTCAGGAAGCTTTAAATATCTTACAACTCAATATTGATCAGGGCTTAAAGCCTTTTGACTTGGTCTTTATGGACATTCAAATGCCTGTCATGTCTGGTATTGATACCACACGTGCCATTCGCTCGCTTGAATCCACCCTTGATGGTATGCGCATGCCAATTATTGCTCTCACAGCGCATGCCCTTGCCGATGAAAAACAAAAACTTCTCAAAGTGGGTATGGATGACTATGTCACTAAACCGATTCAAATTGATCAAATTATTCAAATTTTGACCCATTGGACAGCAGATAAGTTTATTAAACCGCTTCAAGTAACAGAAAATACCGTTATCGTTGAAGCATTAGATCACAATATTTTAGATTGGAAACAAAGCCTACAGTTGGCAGCGAACAAAGAAGATTTAGCACAAGATTTACTCAAAATGTTAGTAGATAGCTTCCCAACTGAACTCACTGAAATTGAACAACTCATTGAACTTGAAGATTTCCCTCAACTTGAGCATGTGCTACATCGCCTTTATGGAGCAACACGCTATGTCGGGGTACCAAAACTGCAAAAAACCACAGGTGAATTTGAACAGTTTGTGTCGACCTTACGTAAAGAACGTAAAAAAGCCGATGATGCATTCATTCATCACACCCAACAATGCTTCGATGAACTACAACTTGTCATTCATGAAGTTGAAAGTGCAGCAAAACAAGTTTTGAATTTTTAACATCATGTATAAAAAGAAGTATTCTCGCTCACGACTCCTTTCATGCAATTTAATGCAGGGAAATATTGCGATTTTACTCAAATAGCCTGCTTAAAGTTGAGTGATCAATAAGAATCGTGTTGCTTACATATTTCCGTGACTGTACTGTCATGTAACATCAGAAACAGCATGCTATGCTCAAGTCATAAAATTCTGATTCAGCAAAAACAAACAAGAGTGAAAATGCATGGCTTTATTACGTATTGAAAAAAAAGATGGTATTGCAACTGTCTATTTAAACCGTCCTGAAAAACGCAATGCTATGAGCTTTGCACTGCTCAAAGAACTTGTTTCTACGGCACAAAAAATTAAAAAAGATCGCTCTATTCGCTGCGTCATTTTAACTGGTGAAGCCAATGTATTTAGCGCAGGCATTGACCTTGCAGATTTAAATAGCCCTAAAAATACTGCATTTGCCGCTTGGGAATTGATTAAACCAGGTCAAAGTCTGTTCCAAAAAGCATTTTTAATTTGGCAAGAACTCCCCGTACCTGTAATTGCAGCACTTGAAGGTTTTTGTTTTGGTGCAGGTTTGCAACTCGCTTTAGCTGCGGACATTCGCATTGCACATCCTGAAACACAAATGTCGATTATGGAAAGCCGTTGGGGTTTAGTTCCCGACATGGGTCTAACACGCTCACTCAAAGGCGTGATTGGTTTAGATTTAGCAAAAGAACTGACATTAACGGCACGTATTTTTGATGGTCAATATGCCAAAGACATTGGCTTGGTGACACATCTCAGTAGATCGCCTCTCGAACGAGCACAAAAAATTGCGACTGAAATGTTACAACGCTCACCTGATGCCTTAACCGCAGCAAAACGTGTTTTAGATGCTATGGAACATGCACCAACCAAATCTTTACGTTTAGAAAAAATTTGGCAATTAAAACTACTACTTGGTAAAAATAGCCAAATTGCACGTAAAAAAGATAAGAACCCCGAAGTTCAGTTTTTACCACGTCAATATAAGTAAACTTTAATTTAACTAATTTAAATTGGAATCATAATTTAATTTTTAGGAAAAGTTATGCACTTTGATATTCAAACAAAAATTGCATTTCTAGGCATGGGTTTAATGGGGAGTCGCATGGCAACCCGTCTAATTCAAGCGGGTTTTCATGTTGCAGTCTGGAACCGTACGCCTTCTGCTTGTGAGCAGATTATTGAGATTGGTGGATATCCTTTAGAACTCAGCGATATTGCCGACTATCCTGTGATTTTGACCTGTTTAGCCGATGATTCAGCAGTAAAATCTGTTTATGCTCAAATCGAGCCTTTTTTAAAAACCGATCAAGTAATTGTTGACTTCTCAAGCCTATCTGTTGATCAAACTACACAACTTGCAGATCAAGCACAGAGCAAACGCTGTCATTGGATTGACTCCCCTGTTTCAGGTGGAACGGCAGGCGCTGAAAATGGCACATTGGTAATTTTTGCAGGTGGACAAGAGAATATCATCCAAGATTTAAGCCTAATTTATAATGTACTTTCGCAGCGTGTGACACGTATGGGTGGAACAGGCACAGGACAAGCCACTAAAATCTGCAATCAACTGATTGTCGCTGCAAATAGTACACTCATTGCAGAGGCTGTTGCGCTGGCAGCACAAGCAGGCGTAGACACTACTCTTCTCGCCCCTGCACTTGCAGGTGGTTTTGCAGACTCTAAGCCTTTTCAGATCTTGACACCGCGCATGGCAACGCATACTTTTGAACCTATACAATGGAAAGTTCAAACGCTTTCCAAAGATCTCAACAATGCTTTAACACTTGCTGAAAAATTTAATTTAGATATTCCTGTTGCACGACAAGCATTATCACAATTAAAAAGTCATCAGCAACAAGGTTATGCTGAAGCTGATCTTGCAACGGTGATTTATCAGGTTGAGTCTAAACGTTAAATTTATTTTCATCTGCATGGAGCACACGTATGACAACGCAATTGGCTGTAAATTTATCGATGATTTTCACCGAAGTCCCATTGATTGAACGCTTTGCATTGGCTCATGCACATGGATTTCACACGATTGAAATTCAGTTTCCTTATGAACTTTCGATTGATGAAATTCGCATGCAGATGGAAATATACGATCTTCACATTTGCCTGATCAATGTTCCTGCAGGCGATCTAATGCAAGGTGGTGATGGCTTAGCAGGTATCCCTGGACGTGAAATTGAGTTTCATCAAGCTGTTGAAAAAGCCATAGAATATGCATCTGCACTAAATATTCCACGCGTCAATATTTTGGCAGGAAAACAACCGCATGATGCCGACTTATTACCTTGCTTAAACACCCTAGCAATCAATCTAAAAATGGCATGTCGTATGCTGACAGAGCAGTTGATTCAGCCTGTTTTTGAAATGATTAACGGCACAGATATGCCTCGCTTCCTCATTCAAAATATTGCCCAAGCACAAGAAATACTTGAAGTCGTACAACACCCTATGCTTAAAATGCAATATGACTGTTACCACATGGCAATGATGGGTGAAGATGTCCTAACAGCACTACAAGAAAATATTGATGTGATTGGACATATTCAATTTGCTGACTGTCCAGGACGACATGAGCCTGACACCGCACAAATTGATTTTCCTAATATTTTTAAATGGCTCAGTCAAAGTCACTATAGCGGTTATATTGCAGCAGAATATAAGCCACAATCACATTCAAATCAGTCCTTTGCTTGGAAAGAAAAATATTTCCCGAATCATCAATCTACCTAAGAGTAATTTTTACTCACATACTTGATTTGAAATTTTTCATTAAAGTGGGTATATTAGACAGTGAGTAATTGTCAGGAAAATAGACTTAACATGAATTCTGAACCATCGCCCAGCGCTTCTAATTCTAAAGAGCTCCCTATGAATTTTCAAAATCCAGATGTATTGACATGTCTTAATGTCGTACGTGAAGCGCTGCTGGATGTAAAAGCCAAAGATATCCTTGCTATGGATGTGAGTTCAGTCAGCAATGTATCTGATGCAATCGTAATTGCAAGTGGTACATCAACTCGTCACATTAAAGCCCTTGCAGACAATGTCGCTGAAGAAGCTCGTAAAGCTGGCTTCCGCCCGATTGGTGTTGAAGGTGAACGTGATGCTGAATGGATCCTCGTGGACTTAGGTTTAATTGTTGTGCATGTTATGTTGCCAACAGCACGTAGATTCTATGACTTGGAAAGCCTTTGGCGCGCAACTCCAGAATCTGTTGCATAAGCCTATGGCATAATTAGTACGTGATCTAAACCACGGCTGAGTATCCAAACAAAAGCGACCACATTCGGTCGCTTTTTTTATGCTGATTCAGTCAATTCAATATTTTATAACAGACTTTTGCAAAATTAGACCACAAAAAACCACCCGAAGGTGGTTCATTAATTTCCTTTTTTTTTAAAGGAGGTTTTAGATAGATTTAATCTTAAATGAATTAGTGACCCGTACCATTGATGGCTTTTGTCATATCTTCAACAACTTTCTTCGCATCACCAAAGACCATCATTGTCTTGTCGTTATAGAACAAGTCATTGTCTAGCCCCGCATAACCTGTTGCCATAGAACGCTTAATCACCATGATTGTACGTGCTTTATGCGCTTCAAGAATTGGCATACCGTAGATTGGAGATGTTGGATCATCTTTCGCCGCTGGGTTTACAACATCGTTTGCACCAATTACAAGTACAACATCGGTTGCAGGGAAATCAGAGTTGATTTCATCCATTTCCAAAATATCTTCATAAGGCACATCAGCTTCAGCTAAAAGTACGTTCATGTGACCAGGCATACGACCTGCTACAGGGTGAATCGCAAAGCGAACCGTTACACCTTGTTCTTTTAAAGTGTTGGCAAGTTCTTTTACTGCATTTTGTGCACGACCTTGCGCCATACCATAACCTGGTACAATCACAACACTATCTGCATTTGACATCAAGAAGCCTGCATCATCAGAAGAGCCTGAACGATGATTACGCTGTACTTTATCGCCTGCTTCCGCAACGGGTGCTGCTGCACCCATCGTTCCACCAAACAATACGTTGATGATTGAACGGTTCATTGCTTTACACATGATGTAAGACAGAATTGCACCCGATGAACCAACAAGCGAACCAGCAACGATCAACATGTTGTTTTCAAGTGTAAAACCAATACCTGCCGCAGCCCAACCCGAGAATGAGTTTAGAAGCGATACAACTACAGGCATATCACCACCACCGACTGGTGCAATCCACACCCAACCAAAGACAAGTGCAAGTGCTGTCATTGCCCAGAATGCTTGCATATTACCTGTGGTAAAGAACAAGATACCGCATGCCAACATTGCAAGGAAAATGATTGCTTGTACAGGTTTAACCCATGCACCTGAAATGGTTTTTGCCCATTTTTTCGCAGCCAATTTACCGTAAGCAAAAACAGATGCTGTAAATGTAATTGCACCAACGAAACAACCGACGAACAGTTCAAATAAATGAACACCGCTCATATGTGCATGTTGCACGCCTGCAGCTGTCAATACTGATTCATTTTGAGCAAATAAAGCTGTTAATTGATTGTTATGCAAAATCGCAGCAATCGCAATCAATACCGCAGCCAAACCAACTAAAGAGTGCATCAAAGCAACTGTTTCAGGCATTTGTGTCATTGGAACTGTACGTGCACGAGCAATACCTACAACTGCACCAAGTACCATTGCACCACCAATCATCCACACAACAGGATGGTCAGCAACAAAGAAAGTGGTGATTACAGCTATCGCCATTGCGATCATACCGTAACGGTTACCTTGAATTGCTGTTTTAGGACCCGACAAACCACGTAAGGTTAAAATAAAAAGTACAGCACCAACAAGGTAGAACCAATCTGCATATTCTTTAATGAATTCCATGGATTAGCCCTCTTTCTTTTTTTGTTTTGGCTTAAACATTTCAAGCATGCGCGCAGTCACTGCGAAACCACCAAAAATATTAATACTTGCCAAGAACACTGCAATTGCGCCAAGCACACTAACAACATTGATTGATTGAAATTGCACACTTGCATCAACAATACCCGGAATACCAACCGTTTGAATCATCGCACCAACAACAATAATCGATGACAATGCATTGGTCACTGCCATTAATGGCGTATGCAATGCAGGTGTTACACCCCAAACTACGTAGTAACCAACAAAGATGGCTAAGACGAAAATAGTAATAGTTTCAACCATGATGACTCTCCTTAACCACGCTTTAGCAGTACTTGACCACCATGAGTTACTAGAAGTGCTTTTTGAATTTCATCTTCTTGATTCAACACAAATTTTTTCTCTGCATCAAACAAAGTTTCAACGAAATTAAACACGTTACGTGCATACAATGCAGATGCTTCAGTCGACACTGTCGCAGGGATATTTGGAATACCAAGAATCGTGACACCGTTGTCAGTGACAACATTTTCACCGTTCTTAGAACCTTCTACGTTGCCACCCGTTTCTACAGCCATATCTAAAATGACAGAACCCGGTTTCATTTTGGCAACGGTTTCAGCTTTAATTAAACGCGGTGCATCACGACCCGGCAATAAAGCTGTTGTAATCACGATGTCAGCATTTGATACAGCTTTATCAACAATGATCGCTTGATCGCGGATATATTCTTCACCCGGCATCCAACCATAACCATTCTTCGCAGCATCGGCAGCTTTTTGCTTTTCTTCATCCGACATTGGAACGTCTAACCACTTACCACCAAGTGATTCCACCTGATCACGTGCTGTTGGACGTAAATCTGTTGCTTCAACAACAGCGCCTAGACGTTTTGCCGTTGCAATTGCCTGTAAGCCCGCAACCCCCACACCCATGATCACCACACGAGCAGGTTTTACAGTACCTGCTGCAGTCATAAGCATTGGAAACATACGTTGATATTCTGCTGCAGCTAAAAGAACTGATTTGTAACCTGACAAGTTTGCCTGAGAAGACAACACGTCCATATTCTGCGCACGAGATAAAGTACGAGGTAACAACTCAAGCGCAAATGCATTGACTTGTTGTGCCGCAAACTGATCAAGTTCAGTATTACGGTACGGGTCAAACATCGCCACAACTGTTGTATTCGGCGTAAGTTTTTGAATTTCTTCACCCTGAGGAGAACGAACTTTCAAAATAATTTGACTGCCTGTATAGGCATCTTCCGTGATTTTTGCTCCGACCTGTTCATAAGCACTGTCAATGTAAGCGGCTCTTTTACCCGCTCCACGTTCAATGACTACAGTATGGCCAGCGCCAATCAACTTCTTTACTGTTTCAGGTGTAGCAGCGACACGACTTTCACCGACAACAGTTTCCGTTGGGATTCCGATCTGCATGAGCATTCCTCAAGCTAATTTTTCTTCAAGTCAACATCGATAAACGATGCTTTCCTCAGGATATGTTTTTTGTTCAATTTTTGGATTCTAATTGAACTTTTTTAAATTACCACCCAATATTTATTTTATAAATACCTATGTTTTGAACTCATGATTCACAAATATAATTTTACGACATACCTAGTATTCATTTTAGCAATGATGAAAAATAGGGAGCTCTTCATTTCGATTGTTTTTTACAGGAAATTTACCGTGATATCCCACATTCAAACCCACCTATAGCATAAAAATAAGACACCATCGGATGATTAGTTTTGACTTTTATGCCAAAAAAACACCATTTTAAAGATAAAAAATAATCAGTAAATTTACTATTAAAACAGTCAATTTATCGTAAATCTAAAGCTTTTATTTGCATTAATGACATTTAAAGATCAATAAAATGGCTCATAAAAACTAAATTTATTGTTGTATCTTTAGACGAATTGATGGTTCTATATTATTCCATTTTATATTTTCATTAATAAAAAAAAGTACTTATATCACAAGACAGTTTTTCCTCATATTCAAGGAAATAATAATAAAAAATAATTTTGTATTTTTTTGAATGACCATTTTGACAATTGATGATGTTAATTGAATAATGACGTCACATGTGTGTATACGCACCAACATGGCGCAAAATTTCAATACAATATTTTGCACAATTTCAAACACAAGAAGAATCGCATCATTTTGTAACGTTTATTGGGTAAAAATAAGGTTTAAACATGAAAATTTTAATCTTTCGCACAAATAAAGTATCATTTTTGAATTACACCGCAGAAAAAAATCTCTACAGCAAGTTCTTTTTTACATCCATTGCGCATTAAAACCACCTTAAGTTTAATTTTATATTCCATATTTTGATTAAACTGATTCTTTTTTTGCATTTTCCCTCAATCATTCGAACCTTTATACTTAGCTTCAAATCTAGACCATTGCCATTTGCATCGTGAGTCTTATGAAACATCCTTTTTCGAGTATACAACTCGGCTCTATCTTCGCTTTAGGCGCAGCCTTTTTGTTTAGCACCAAAGCGATCTTTATTAAGCAAGCGTACGCACTTTCACCCTTAGTCGATGGAACAGTGCTTATGGCACTGCGTATGGCAAGTGCTTTGCCATTTTTCCTACTCATTTGTTGGCTCAATAGACATCACAATCAAGATATCAAAGCAAAAGACTGGTTTCTCTTGATGGTTGCAGGACTGATTGGTTATTACTTTTCAAGTTGGCTCGATTTTGCAGGACTGATGTATATCAGCGCATCTTTAGAACGGATTATTTTATTCCTTTATCCAACATTAACGGTTATTGCCTCAAGTTTTATTTATAAACAAAAATTACGTCTCAAAAGTATCTTTGCCATTGCGCTCAGTTATGGCGGTACAGTTATTGTGATGCTACAAGAGCAAAGTACTGTGGCACATGAAGGTAATTTTTGGATCGGTGTCAGTTTGGTTTTTGCCAGTGCAGTGTGTTTTGCATCTTACCTCCTGTTAACTCCACGCCTCATTCAAAAATTTGGTTCGTGGAATTATACTGGTCTTGCACTAAGTATTGCCTGTATTGGGACATTAACACACTTTATAATTGCAACACCCAATCCCATAGGGCTGTTATCTCAACTTCCAACAACGGTCATTTGGTATGGCATTGCACTTGGCTTACTCGTCACAGTATTACCAACCATTTTAATTGCACAAAGCATATCTCGTTTAGGCGCCGCACAATCTGCGATGATTGGTTCAATCGGACCAATTCTCACCATTATATTGGCGGTTTCTTTACTGGGTGAACACATGAATATAATTCAATGGTTTGGTTGCCTACTCAATATTATTGGTGTGATGATGATTACACTGTCGAAAAATAAATTGGCAGGCTGACCACCCACAGATTCACCTACTCACCAACAGCTTGATCTGAAATAATCCGATCAAGTTGTAAAAGCATCTTTTGAAAATGTGCGCCTGAAGATTTTTGAGCAAACTGATCATCTGGATTACGCAATGGACATTGTGTTAATGACAAACAGCCACAACCAATGCATTGATCCAACTGTTGCCGTAACTGCAATAGTTGCATAATGTGTTGATCTAATTGCGCTTGCCACTTTTGTGACATGTTTTGCCAGTCTGCCTTAGTGGCCGCTTTATTTCGCGGCAAGACTACAAAGGCTTCTTTGACCTGTTGCAGACTAATACCCACTTGCTGTGCAATTTTAATAATTGCTACTCGTCTTAACATTGCTCTCTGATAGCGCCGCTGATTTCCTTGAGTTCGCACACTCCAAATCAATTTTTTTTCTTCATAAAAACGTAACGTAGCCACAGTGACCCCGCTACGTTCCGCCAATTCACCAATACTAATCCAATGCTGACTTATTTGACTCATAAAACTCTTGACCTCAAGTTAACTTTAGCTTTGAAAATAACAGAGATATGCTATCCACATGAAAAATTGTTATGAAGAATACTTTAAGGTCAACAGCTGAAAATAATACCGCTCTCAATTTTATTAACCCAAATAAACTTTATAATCCGAAACCTTTTGCGTATAGTCATATTGCTGAAGTGCGTAATTTTTCACGCATACTTCACATTTCAGGACAAGGTGGTGAAAACCAACAAGGACTTTTATCAGAAAATTTTACCACTCAGACTCAACAGGCATTTTGCAATATTAAAATCGCACTTATGCAGGTTCAGGCTCAGTTTTCTGATATTGCCGTTTTAAGAATTTTGGTTGTGAATCACACCCCAGAAAAACATCAGTTTTTAATACAGGAAATGCAAAAGCATTGGGGAGAATTAGACTTTCCTGCTTGCACGCTCATTCCTGTTCCGTGTCTTGCCATACCAGGTATGCTCATTGAAATTGAGGCTACCGCTTATTCTATATAACGTATTGCGCAAGGAATTTTATGCAATCTTCTATCGATATCAGTAAAGATCGGTCTTTATTGTGGCTCATGGCCATCGCCTGTGGTTTATGTGCTGGAGCGAATTATTATTGTCAGCCACTCATTCACTCGATTCAACAGTATTACCAAGTTCCCGAATCTCAAGTTGCACTCACAGTCACATTTGCACAAGTATCCTATGCACTCGGTTTATTATTTATTGTCCCTGTCGGCGATATTGTCAATAAAACCCGTTTTATCCCCTTACTTATGCTCGGTGCTGCGGGCGGATTATTACTATGCGCATTTGCAGTCAACTTACCCATGCTTTGGATTGGTACCATCATTACAGGATTATTCTCAGTTGCAGCACAAGTTCTAATCCCACTCGCCACAATGGCTGTGAAGCCTGAAAAAACAGGTGAAATTGTTGGTTTCCTGATGAGCGGCTTATTGGTTGGGTTACTTCTTTCCACAAGTCTTGCAGGGTTATTGTCTGACTTATTCCAATGGAATGTCATTTATTTAGTCAGCGCCGTGATGATGCTTATTTTGGCATTTATGTTGAAGTCACGACTCCCTCAAGTTCCACTGATGAAAATGAGCTACTTTGCTATTTTTAAATCAATGGGTTCACTCATCAAAGCAGAACCAAGATTAATGTATCGTGCGCTTATTGGCGGTTGTGCTTTTGCTGCGATGAGTATTTTATTTTCAACCATTGCAGTACTACTCACATCGGAGCCATTTAAACTGCCTGACGTTATGGTCGGTGTTGCAACGTTGATTGGTGTTTTCGGTGCACTATCGACCACTAAAATTGGGCGAATTGCAGACCGTGGCTATACCTTACAACTGACATGGATTGGCATTGCCGTCCTCGCAATAAGCTGGGTCTTTTTATACTATGGTGGACAGTCATTAATAAGCTACATCTTAGGTTATGGCATTATCAATTTTGGCTTAGCAACCGTTCACAGTAGCAATCAAAATATTATTTTCCGTTTACGTCCCGATGCCAAATCACGTATTAACTCAATTTATATGACAACTTATTTTATTGGTGGTGCATGTGGTTCCGCAGTGGGCGTTTACGCATGGCAACATGGTGGATGGATGATGACGTGTATTGCTGGCATCGGATTGGTTTTTGCCGCTGCATTTTTCTCACTATTAGATACCTTGCATTTAAAACGCATAAAAATAGCTAAATAGACCATTTTAGCTCAATAAAAAAAGCCCTAGACACCCCTCTTGGGCTTTTTTTATTCAAATTATAAAATCAGTAAAATTAACTCACCTGAACAACAGGATAAAAAGGTTGCCCTAAATCTAGACGTTGTGAATTTTCGAGTAAAATATGAATAAAGGCAGGAATCAGTGCAATTAGAATAATACACGCATCTTTCAACTGTTTACGATTTACCGAGCTGTTATAGGTTGCACCGCCATTCATGATTTGGTTACGTAATGTATAAAGACGATTAAACAAAATGATTAAAATTTGAATCGTATCGTATTCTTGTAATGCAAAATTTACTCTTTCCCGCTCAATTTCAAAGTCTTTTTTCCAAGCAGTTTGCGTAATTTTTTGGTTCTGATAATCCCAAAATGGCTGAAACACATAAGGATTTCCAAGAAACAAACGAATAGGTTGACTAAATTTATCCCAAATAATATTGTAAATTTTATGCTCAACATCTGCCCGACAAACTTTATGCATAAAATCTCGAAAGGTTTGCTTATCTTGAATAAAGCCTGAATCTTGTGCATAGATGGCATTAAATGCAACCCACAAACTCATAAATTTCAAATCAAGATCATCATCAAGATCTGTGGCTTTTTTTAACCAACTCAATCCGCGATGAATACGTAAATTAAATTGATCTGTATGATCAGGCTTTTTACTTTTAAAAATCTCTTCTAATACTTGCATAATTTTTCCTTATATTTTCTTATAAATTAGCATATTAAATGAAGTTCCATAGAGATTTACGACTTATTTTTAAACTCAAATATATTTATTTTACTTATTTTTCTCGTTTTAATTTTTACATCAATGACTTCTACTGTGATCACCGAAGTACCACTGAACGACCATAAACATCATCAGGTACATTATAGCCGTACTTCTTAGAAGCCTCTCTCAAAGTTCCATTGAAGTCGCCATGGCATGTTTTCATATAAAGATCAGCAACCGCCATAATACTCATAGGTATAACATTGATATTACTATTGATTGGAAGAATTGTAACCTGATCTCTATACCGCACTGCTGGCTGTTGAATTGAACACCTCACTTGAAATTTACCAGATTTTGTCGACCAATTAATCTGCGAACTATTTCGATCTTTAGTACCTCCGATGAATGATAATTCAACTTCAACATCATTTTCCACTGTATTGAGTGCCTGAAACTCTGTAATTTTTGCAATTGAACATGGATTTTCATAACAAGATTCTATGATTTTTTCTCGTTGTACTTTTGAGAAATTGAACACTGATGCTACTTGTAGGGATGGTGCAGGCTGTTGTCCAACAACAGAAGTCTGAGTGATTGGTAATAATTCAGACTTTTGTGCCTCAGCAAAATTTTGTTTTTGTGTTAAATTTTCTGTAGGTAAATCTAAAATCAATTTATTCACTTTCCAACTTAAACCATCACGATGCATGATCACCTTAAGCATTTTCTCTTGATTAGGCTTCTTCACAGATATTTCAAAAACATTCATTGAAAGATAGCGAGTGCTTGTTTCCATCTTGTCTGACTTGGCTAATCTTTCGCTTGACTGACTATCTTCACTCATTGGACTCATCAAGCCATCTTTAAAAATTTTCCCCTGTAACAGTAGTGTCACCCCTTCGGGTGTCACCATGGTATCTACAACTTTATCGATCATTGTGCTTGCGAACTTTACGCCCAACGCTTGCCATTCATTGGTTTTATCTGTTGCAACATCATTCAGTATTTTAGCTTTAAATTGATCTTTCAAAC
The DNA here is from genome assembly GCF_052850415.1 of Acinetobacter sp. 1207_04. NCBI lineage: Bacteria > Pseudomonadati > Pseudomonadota > Gammaproteobacteria > Moraxellales > Moraxellaceae > Acinetobacter > Acinetobacter sp. 1207_04. The sequence goes on from NZ_VXCQ01000014.1 coordinate 110,541, forward strand.
CTTGACGCACGCTTGGATAGTCAATATATGCCGAAAGCTTCTCGCTATCACCGACCTCGACCGCACTTTTGATATTATTCAACACAAGATAAGGTGATGCATAGAAATAACCACCGATCACAACAACAAGTGCAATGATTACACCCATAATTTTCTTATTCATTTTAATCCCCAATGAATGTAAAGTCTGGCTCCAGTATTCATTCGTTTAGCAAATTGTGTATTTCTAATTGTCTTAAGTGTTTTATCTATTATCGATTGATCTTTATTTTTAGGCAATAAAAAAGCCCTTAAGTCTTATAATGCTTAAGGGCTTTTTTAAATAATTGGTCCCGAGGGTCGGATTAAAAACATAATTTAATTTCAATAACATACACCATTTATGTGTAAGTACGTGTAAGTAAACTCTAGATAGTTGCATCAATTTAACGACAAAAAATAAGCGATGGTCAAAGATAAGTAGGAATAATTTTTAAAATTTCAGGTCATAAAAAAAACAGGTTACTTTAGTTACCAATATTAATATTTACAGTTATCTATATGAATATATTATAGTTATATACTAATTATAAAAGTTACTTTTAGGTTACTTTCGAGTTACCAGTAACCCATTTTTTAGGTTACCATTAGTAACCTACTAACCTTATGATTATTAATAATTAATTTATTTTTTAATTGTCTTAGTAACCCGTGGTAACCTTATAAAAGTTACCAACTATTTTATTAAATATTAATTACTTATATATCATTTTAAAGCTTGGTAACCTAATTCGAACTTTTATTTTTGGACTTATAAAAACAGTAAAATACCTCACATTATTCAATGCCCTTCTCTTTGCATCAAATCGCATCACTTTGCATCAAAACCAATTCATTAAAACGCCTGAAAGCCTTTAAAACATAAGCTTCACACTTGATTTTTGCATGCATCAAAAACGAGACATTTAGTAAATGGGCAGGTGGGAGAGGAGACTGCGTTTGGCTTATGTCTATATTTATTGATATACCAAATTGAACTTATTGAAAATTCTTTAAGATTAAAGAGAGATAACATACTTAAAGTTAAAAAAAATGATAAAAATGAGAGCCTAAAGCTCCCATTATTGATTTCGCATAAGGTGTATTATGTTAATTTTAGAAAAGTTTAAGAGTTAAAGATTATGAGTTCAATAGAAATTAGGCAGGCAAATATTCATGACTTTAGTGATTTAACAGAGATCTGGTTTAATGCATCAGTTAAAGCTCATGATTTTATTCCAGAAATATATTGGGAAAATAATAAAGTACAAATGCAAGATACCTATCTTCCAATGTCAGAAGTTTACCTTGTAGAAAATACAAATAATATTTATGGATTTATTGCTTTAGTCGAAAATACGATAGCTGCAATTTTCGTATCACCTGAACAGCAAGGTAAAGGGATAGGTAAATTACTAATTAATCATGCGAAGGGAATTAGAGACAACTTAGAATTAAATGTATATCAACAAAATACGAATAGCATCAGGTTTTATAAGTCTGTTGGTTTTAAAGTTGTAGAAGAAACCTTAGATGAAGAAACTGAATCAAAAGAGTTTTTAATGCGATGGGATGGAGCTTTTTGAAACCCATTTAACATAATGGGTGTTATACGAAATTTTCAAAAAATATAGTAAAAATGGGAGCTTAAGACTCCCATTTT
>NZ_VXCQ01000015.1:0-89776 GCF_052850415.1 Acinetobacter sp. 1207_04
ACAAGCAAATCATTATTGCATCGGGTGAAGGTGCGAAAGCGGCATTATCTGCTTTTGATTATATGATGCGTAATGGGCAGTAAGTGTTTAAGTAGAATGTAATTATTTCATTCTCTTTAAAGAAATTAAGCCCATATATAGCCTCCTATTTTAAATTATAGGAGGCTTTTTTAATGCGTGAATTTTAATCTACAAATTAAGATATATTATCCACTCGCAAATACTTTCGTATCCTTATCAATTAAAACTAAAGAACAAAATCAATCATTAAGATAAACCAATCATTAACAAATTTTTATTTTTATTTTTCGTATAACTTGTTTATATTAAATTGTCCATCGTGTTATGGATCACAATAATAGCTCAATAAAGGTAAAATAAATGAATAAGTTACTTGTTGCTTTAGGTCTTGCTGCTACTGTTGCGCTAGTAGGTTGTAACAAAGAAAAGGCGCCTGAAACAGGTGCGACAGCAGGTCAGCACTTAGAAAATGCTGCAACTCAAGCGGGTCAAGATCTTCAAAATGCTGCAAGCGATGCTGCGAATGCAACTGCAACTGCTGTAGATAACACAGCTGCTGCAACTGTAAATGCCGCAGATCATGTTGCAAATGCTGCAGATCATGCTGCAACAGCGACTGTAGATGCCGCTAAAACCGCAACTGCAACTGCTGCTGGTGCAGTTGAACAAGGTGCTGCAGATGTAAAAGAAGCTGCTAAGAACTAATTTTTAGCATTTTATTTTTTATTCATTCAAAATAAAAAAAGGCAAATCTTTATGATTTGCCTTTTTTAATGTATTCAATTTATCATAACTATATCAAAATGTTTCATTTAACTTAAAGCTTAGGATCACGCATTTGTACTAAAGAAGTATTGGCTTTCGCTAAGCTATCAACGACTTTACTCAATATCGATGGAATTAATGTATCTGCCATTTGTACTGCTTGTAGACCTAGCTTTTCACCCAAAGTTGGTTTACGGCGTGTTTGAATTACATACACATCATGTTGTGCCAGTAAACCCAACAAATATTCATCAGATGTTTTCAATTGATCCACAAGATTTAAGCCTTTTGCATCTTGCCCATACCAATGCTCACCTGTTGCCACTTTTTCAACATTCAATTGTGGACGGTATTTTTCGATAAAATGCTTAAATAAAACATGCGTTTGTTGCAATTCTTCTTCGAACTTAGCTTTACCTTCTTCAGTATTTTCACCGAACATAGTCACTGTACGTTTAAATTGCCCTGCCGTATACAGTTCAAAATCGACATGATGCTCTTTCAATAAACGATTAAAATTCGGTACTTGTGCAACTACACCAATAGAACCAACGACAGCAAATGGCGCCGAGATAATCTCAGTAGCAATACATGCCATCATATAACCACCACTTGCAGCAACTTTATCGACACAAATGGTCAAATGAAAACCTGCATCACGTAGACGTACCAATTGAGCAGCAGCCAATCCATAACCATGCACTGCTCCACCCGGACTTTCCAAGCGAACAACTACACGATCTTTACCTGCTTTTGCCGTGGCTAAAATCAGGGTAATTTCTTCACGTAAATTTTCTACAGCTGATGCTTGTATATCACCTTTAAAATCTAAAACATAGATTTTTTGGTTGTTCTTTTTACGTGCTCGAGCTTCCTTCGAAAGCTGTTGTGTTAATTGTAATAATTCAAATTTAGAAGCAGTTGTTTGTGCAATTTTTTTGCGTTGTTCATTAATACGCTCATTTAAATGACTGATGCGAATTTCCGCAGGAACTTTGGGTAAATGAAATAACATAGAATTTATAATCTCTAAAAATAATACACATATTTAATTTAGATTAGGTCAATGCAGAATTTTTTCAATAGTCATTTGTTTTTTATTCTGTTAATGCAAGTCACTTCGCTCTAGTGCTTGATATTGTCTGTTGATCTCTGCTGAAGCAAATAGTCTAAAGTATAGCCAAAAAACAGCATAATATAAAAGAGCTATCACCCCCGCGCTAATCGGCCACCATGCTTGAATGAATAAACCTCCCCGCCTAGAATTTCCACTCGGTACAATAAACGCGTAGATCATAATCAAACCTACAATCATCAGAATTAAAAATACTCTTTCCGACCACAAACCCACAAGATACTTTTTCTTTCCATGTTTCACAGCCAAATCATGTTTATATTTTTTAAATATTGCATGTGCTTTCACATATGTATACCAATGTTGTCGAACCTTATAATGCTGCATTTTGTGCTTAAAAATAAAATATAGTATTGGTCCCATGCAAGAACTAACAATCACAAAGAGATCATACAACCAACGATGATAATTACTCATACTTTTGCTTTGTGAAGTTGGGAATAACCCTATATATGGAATGAAAATCGCTAGACAAATACTCACAAAAACCATTGCTAAAGCGAAATACTCTGCAACGTATTTTGTCGAAAAAATAGAAATGTATAGGTTGCTTTGTGCTTCCCGCATAATATTCAATCTTTTTTGTTCTTCACTTATTGCAATCACTCTTGTTTATCGCCATGTCAGTAACTTATCCTAACAAAAAACAGAGCCATAAAGCTCTGTTTTTAAATATTTTTAAATTTAAATCATCTAGTGAATTTTTAAAACCACTATATCAGATTAACCAAAACGACCTGTAATATAAGCTTCAGTTAGTTGATGATCAGGAGAAGTAAAGACTTTTTCAGTCGCATTGACTTCAATTAAATCACCCAAATGGAAGTATGCAGTACGGTCTGAAACACGTGCAGCTTGCTGCATCGAATGCGTCACAATCGCAATGGTATATTGTTTCGACAATTCAGAAATCAGTTCTTCCACTTTTGCCGTTGCAATTGGATCGAGTGCCGAACAAGGCTCATCCATCAAAATGACATCTGGGCTGACTGCAATGGTACGTGCAATACATAAGCGTTGTTGTTGACCACCAGATAAACCTGTACCAGGTTGATTTAAACGATCTTTCACTTCATCCCACAAGCCCGCTTTACGTAAACTATTTTCAACAATTTCTTCCATGTCATATTTATCACGCGCAAGACCATGTAATTTAGGTCCATAGGCAACATTGTCAAAAATTGATTTTGGAAATGGATTAGGCTTTTGAAATACCATCCCTACTTGTGCACGTAGTAAAACAACATCTAAATTTGGATCATAAATGTCCTGATTATCTAATAACACTTTACCTGTAACACGACATGAGTCAATCGTATCATTCATACGGTTCAATGTACGTAGGAACGTTGATTTTCCACAACCTGAAGGTCCAATAAATGCAATCACTTCATGTTCATAAATCTGTAAATCAATCCCTTTAATCGCTTCAGCTTCATCATAATAGACATGTACATCATTTGCGCTGAGTTTGACTGTAGGTTGTTTTGCAGGCTGTGGTACAGGTGCATCAAACTGTGAAGCCAAAGATACACTTGCTTGTTTTTGTCTTGTTTCAGCCGAAGTAAATTGCGATGGATCTGAATTCACGTTGTTATCCTGTTCAAGCCTATTCGTATTACCCTGTTCAAGGGCGTTTTTAGTGTCTACGCTATTCATAATATGCTCTCATTTACCAACGAACTTCAAATTTCTTACGTAACCAAACTGCAAGACTGTTTAAGCCCACCATTAGTGCAAGTAAAACAATAATTGCCGCCGCTGTACGCCCTTCAAAGAAGTTACGTAGTTCATTGCCCTGCCATAAATACACCTGAACAGGTAATGCCGTTGCCTGATCCATTGGAGATACAGGAATATTTGCAACAAAGGCACTCATACCAATCAGTAACAATGGTGCCGTTTCACCCAATGCATGTGCGATACCAATAATTGCACCAGTCATAATTCCTGGCATTGCCAAAGGTAAAACATGATGGAAAGTTGTTTGAATACGTGATGCACCAATACCCAACGCTGCTTGGCGAATGGATGGTGGAACAGCTTTTAATGATGCTCGTGTAGTAATAATCACCGTCGGTAAAGTCATTAAACTTAAAACTAAACCTCCGACTAAAGGTGCCGAAATAGGTAAATGCATCCAACCAATAAAGATGGCAGCACCCAATAAACCGAACACAATTGAAGGTACAGCAGCAAGATTATTAATATTGACTTCAATAATGTCAGTGATGAAATTTTTTGGTGCAAATTCTTCAAGATAAATCGCACTTGCCACACCGAGTGGAATCGCGATTGCAATCACGATGAGCATCATAAACAGCGAGCCCATGAATGCACCTGCCAAACCTGCGGTTGCAGGAGAACTGCGAGAATCAGGATTAGTAAATAATTGAGTGTTAAACGTCCGCTCAATAATACCTTTGGCAGCCAAATCATCTGAAAGTTTACGAATTTCAGGACTTAATTGTTGCTGCTCATCGGGTAAAGTACGGTCAATATTTCCAGCGAGCCAAACATCAATATTGGCATCGGCAAGGAAATTGATATCAATTTTTTTCCCAATCATCGCAGGATCTTTCATCACCATATCACGGACACGATAGGCTTCTGAACTCGTATAAATTTCACTCAGCTCATCTCGTTGCTTTTCAAGTGCAGGATCTTTGGCAATAATACCATTCACAATCAAAGCATCCCAATCGACCATACCCATTTTGGTTTGCCAATCGACAAAGCGCTCTTCAAACTGTGCAGGACTTTCACCCACTTTCTGTGTCGGTCGTGGTCCAACATCAATTACAGCAGGATCAAAATATACAGGAACAGTCATACTTGCTTGCCAAAATGCAGGCATTCCCTTGTACATAATGCTAGTAAAGAGTATTGCGACAAATGCCAAACCAATAATGACCGAACTCAACCCTACAATGCGGAATATTTTTTCTGTACGATGACGCTTTGCCAAAGATGATGCAATTTTGGCTTTACGCTTTTCTCGTTGCTCTGCCGCAACACGTGGGTCAAATACCTGATCCACGGAAGATGTATTTGATGTACTCATTCGTATTGCTCACGGTATTTGCGCACGATGTACAGTGCAATAATATTCAGACATAGCGTAATCACAAACAAGGTTAAACCGAGTGCAAATGCGACCAATGCTTGCGGACTTGCAAAATCTGTATCACCAGTTAACTGTTTCACAATGGTCACTGTAACTGTTGAAACTGCTTCAAATGGATTGGCATGTAGTAAAGGGCTGTTCCCTGCGGCAAGTACCACGATCATGGTTTCACCGACCGCACGAGAAACAGCAAGTAAAAATGCCCCAGTAATGCCGGGCAAAGCCGCTGGCAAAACAACGCGACGAATGGTTTCAGACTTGGTTGCGCCTAAACCCAATGAACCATCACGCAGTGAACGTGGCACTTGGGTAATAATGTCATCTGATAATGATGAAACAAACGGGATAATCATAATGCCCATGGCAAAACCTGCAGTTAATGCACTCGTGGCATTAATTTCAAGTCCAACCGTTGCGCCCAATGCTTTAAATACGGGTCCAAGCACCATCATGGCAAACACGCCATATACAATGGTTGGAATCCCCGCTAAGACTTCAATGGCAGGCTTCGCCCATGCACGAAAGCGTGGAGATGCATATTCAGCCAAATAAATTGCAATCATCAAACCCAATGGCACTGCGACCAAAAGTGCAATCGCACTGATCATCAAGGTACCCCAAAGCAGGGGAAGCAAACCATAACTACCTTCAGCATTACCCGAGGTACTAAAACCAGGATTCCACTCTGTACCAAAGAAAAAGTCAATTGGACTAACAAATTTAAAGAAGTGCAATGCTTCAGAAAACATTGACATCACAATGCCAATAGTGGTCAAAATAGCCACGCTTGAACATAAAATTAGAGCGACATTAATTGATTTTTCAACCTGATTACGGGCACGATATTGTTGGGATATTTTTTTCTTTGCCCATAATAACCCACCAATGGCAACACAAATCACCACCGCAAATTTGGCATAATTACCAATCTGCTGAATGTTTGAAAGTTGTTGCGCCGCTGCAAGCTCATAAGCGGCAGGAGTATCGGTGACACCAAAACCTGAAGCAATCGCCTGAACACGATCAACCAAAACATTAACACCCGCTTCATCGAGTCCTGATGCAATAGTCGCAGGTACATTTTGTAAAATATAATGTTGTAAAATGCTCGGTTCAATAATGTTCCAAACCAACAAAATTAGAAATGCTGGAATACCACACCACAATGCGACCAAAGCACCATAGTAGCCTGGTCGTGAATGTAAAATTGCCGAATTATTTCCTTTGCCCGACAGGCTTAGACTTTTTCTCAGTCCAATTTGATATGCAACTGCCACCAAAGCCAGCAAAACACCAATGAGGAGCAGATTCATATATTCTCCACTATTTTTCTACTTAATGTTTTAATGACTTGATGCTTTAAATACGTCATGTCCTAAATACTCAAAGTTGAAAAATGCTACTTAGCAAAAAAGCTGATGGCTCATCATTCAACCATCAGCTTCGTTATTATTTCTTACTTCACGCCTTGACCCGCTTTAAACGCTGCAAGTACTTTTGCACGTTCTGCATCAGACATTGAAATTAGACCTGCTTTATCTAGTTTTGAACCTTTACCTGAAACCTTTTTATTTAAGAAGTATTCAGTGAACTGAGATAAGCCCTTAATTGATTTCAAGTGTTCACCTTTTACATAAAAGTATAAAGGACGAGATACAGGATAAGAACCATTCAAAATGGTTTGCTCAGAAGGAACGACATTATTCACTGTTGCCACACGTAACTTGTCACGGTTTTGATCATAGAAACCCAAACCAAAGACACCAACTGCACTTGGAGATGTTTTCAAACGTGCCAATGTTTCTGTGTAGTCCCCTGCAATTTCAATTACTTTACCGTCTTTACGGAAGTTTGAGCAGGCTTTCTTCTGTGCATCTTTATCTAGCTTTTTGAAGTAATCGTAAGATTCACATCCTGCTTCAACCATTTTTTCTTGGAACACTTCACGTGTACCGTGATTCGATGCAGGAACAACTAAAGTAATCGGTTCATTTGGTAATGATTTATCAATTTGATTCCAACGCGTATATGGGTTTGGAACAAGTTTACCATTGGATGGTAACTCAGCGGCTAAAGCTGCAAATACATGCTGTGGACGTAATTTATAGGCAGCTTTTGTTGAGTTCGATGCAAATACAATACCGTCATAACCAATTTTAATTTCTAAAATTTGATTCACGCCTGCTTTTTTACATGCTGCAATTTCAGTATCTTTAATTTTACGTGATGCATTTGCGATATCAATTGTATTATCACCCACGCCTGAACAGAATTGTTTCAAACCCGCAGAACTACCACCTGAGCCAACTACAGGTGCTTTAAACTGTGGAAATGTGTTACCAAATTCTTCCGCTACAATACTTGCATAAGGAAGTACAGTCGAAGAACCTGCAATTTGAATGGTATCACGAGCTGCATTTGCTGCAACGGTTACCCCAGAAACTGCCAAAGCAAGTACGATATGATTTAAGCGCATTCTTTTCTCTCTTTATCAATTGCGGTATTGAAGTACGCCACGAATAATTGTTGTGTACTTTTCCATGACCACATTTTGATTTTAAAATATGACAATTAAGTGACAGTTCTATGACGCTTTGATGATGGATTAATTTTTAAGATGACTATTGGATTTCTAAGACCAAATAAGATTAAAAAACAATCAAATAAAATCCATTGATATACATCACACTATGAAATATTAATATTTTAAATTACATTACATCTAACACTAAATAGTGTAGATAAACTAAATAAAAATATAGACCAACATAACTCATTTAATTTTTATACAATTAAATCAATAGTGTAAATTCAAACAAATATAATATAAAATTTATTTTTTAATAAAATTAAAAATATAATAAGTTATATTTGAAGTATATGAAAAAGCGTAGGTTAAACTGAGCATCGAGCAGATGTAATAATTAGTGTATAAACTTTCTTGTAAGGTCATACCATTATCGGCATTTTTTGGTCAACCCACTTCCAAAGCAGCACCAAAGATTGATTTTATTGAACTCTTAATCTCTGAAAAGTATAAAACTTCACCTGAATTTTTTAATGTTATGGATTTCACATTAAAATATGAAAATATTCATCCAAATAAAAAACTCATTAATAAGTTCAAACAAATTGGGATCATACTAGGGCAACTTTTAGCTAGTAAAAATAAATACCAACTGACTTCTTTAAAGGTCAGCTACCATCTACAAAATCATTTTGATCAATGAGCATGTACGCTATACTACAAAGTCTATTTATGCGAATGAACTGAATCATGATTTAATTAACTCATCTATGATTCCAAATCTGACAAGAAATATAGATAGCTCAATCACGCCATACTTACAAAATGAAGCACCAAGTTCGGATAAAAAAGCCCACTAGCTTCCTACAACTATTGGAGCATTTGCATCCATCATACGTATTTCTTGACCTGAGCAAAGTGTTATTGATGGCACATGGAAAGAACCATAGTTGGTAAAAATACCATAATCATATAGATCTTAATCTGATACGCTATAAAAAAAGGAGCTCTATAGAGCTCCTTTTTTATGTTCTAAAACAACAAAGACATTAATCTAATGCTGTCACATAAGTACCATCAGCAATTGAGCCTTTAATACGATCAGCCTCTGCAAGCACAAGTGCAAGCAAGTTTTTCACGTTATCTAAAGTTGCTACTGGGCTTAAGGTCGTCATTTTCAAAGATTGATTTTGACCGACCTTAGTCACACCAATGTTTGCTTCGCCACGAGCAAACAATTCATCTGCTACGTTTTGATTGAGTGTATCTAATAATTCAACAGGATAACCTGTAGGAATCACACGGAATAACACCGATGCAAACTGAGGATCAACGAGCATTTCTAAGCCATCTGTTGCAGTAATATAGGCTGCAACATCACGCGTTAAAGTTACACCATGATCAATCATTGAACCATAAAGCTCTTCACCTAATGCTTCCACCGTCATCCACAATTTCAACGCATCGAAACGGCGTGTTGTTTGTAGTGATTTCGACACAAGGTTCGGTACGCCATGCTCTTCATCATAAGCCGAGTTCAAGTACTCAGCTTCATAATGCATGAAACGATAGTTCGCTTCATCTTTAAGCAAGAATGCACCGCACGAAATAGTTTGGAAATAATGCTTATGGAAATCAAGCGTAATCGAATCAGAAAGTTCAATACCACCTAACATATCACGGAAATCATTCGATAAAATTAAAGCACCACCCCAAGCCGCATCGATGTGCATCCATGCGCCATATTTGTTGGTGATTTCACGAATTTCTTTCAATGGATCAATAGCACCTGCATCAGTTGTACCTGCAGTTGCCACTACACATGCCACAATCTTACCTTCTGCTTGAAGATGAGCCATGGTTTTTTCGAGTGCATCAACATCCATCTGAGCATTTTCGTTCACAGGAACAGTTACGACAGATTGGAAGCCCATACCCATCATCGCCATATTCTTTTGTACTGAAAAATGTGCATTTTCAGAACAAATAACTTTGACGTTACGCATTGCGTCACCTGGTACGCCATCACGCTGAACAGACCACGGATCACCGTTCTCATCTTTCCAGTTTTTTGCGATGCATGCATCACGTGCTAAAAGTACGCCCATGAGGTTTGACTGTGTACCACCCGAAGTGAATACACCTGCCTGACCTGCACCATAGCCTACTTTTTGACGTAACCAATCAATCAACTGAACTTCCATCAAAGAACCCGCAGGACTTTGATCCCATGAATCCATCGATTGGTTCGTCGCATTGATGAGTACTTCTGCGATTTGGCTCGTCACCATTGTTGGACAATGCAAATGCGCTAATGAATGCGGATGGTGAACCTTTAAACTTTTGTTTAAAAATAATTCCACCATACGATCAAGTGATTTTTGTACACCCATACCTTCTTTTGAAGGGTTAAATGCAATTGCACTACGTAGCTCTTTTATGCTACCACCAGTATACATTTTATCGTTTTGCAACCATGCAGAAACGGCTTTTACCGCCTCGCCCATCACTGACTGATAGTCAGCAATGGATTGTGCATCATTGCAGAATAACGCTTTACGATGTTCTGCAAAATCAACCATATTATGCGCCTCGAGTAGCAACTAGAGCTTCAGCAATTGCTTTCTTAAAGCGAGCCACAGCTTCTACACATTCATCATGTGTAATAATCAATGGGCAAAGTAAGCGAATGACTGTGCCTCCACGACCACCTTTTTCTAACAACAATTTGTTGTTAAAACAAGCTGTTTGAATCGCTGCTGCCAATTGTGAGTCACCTGGAAGTGAACCCATATGGTCTGCTTTTTGGCGCTCATCTACAATTTCAACACCAAGCATTAAACCACGACCACGAACATTACCAATACATGGGAATTCAACCGCTAATTTTTTAAATTCAGCTTGTAAGAAATCACCACGTTCTTGCGCATTTTGTGCAAGGTTTTGTTCTTGAATGGTTTTGATCGTAGCAAGACCTGTACCCATTGCAAGTTGGTTACCACGGAAAGTACCTGTATGGCCAGCAGGCTGCCAAGCATCAAACTTACGTTTAATTCCTAGCACTGCAAGTGGTAAGCTACCACCCACTGCTTTAGACATCACCACAACATCAGGCTCAATACCCGCATGCTCAAAGGCAAACATTTTACCTGAACGTGCAAAACCTGCTTGTACTTCATCAAGAATCAGTACGATGTTATGACGCTCAGTCACTTCACGGATTTTTTGCAACCATTTTACAGGTGCTGTTACCACACCGCCTTCTCCTTGAATCGCTTCAAGAATCACAGCTGCAGGTTTAGTTACACCGCTTTCAACATCTTCAATGAAATTTTCAAAGAAATACGTTAAAGCGTCCACACCCGCTTCACCACCAATGCCGAGTGGGCAACGGTATTCATGTGGATACGGCATAAACTGTACGCCTGGCATTAAACCATTTACGGCATTTTTAGCAGATAAGTTACCTGTCATTGCCAAAGCGCCGTGCGTCATACCATGGTAACCACCAGAAAAACTGATGACCGTGTTACGACCTGTATAGGTTTTTGCCAATTTAATTGCAGCCTCTGTACCATCTGCACCAGATGGACCACAGAACTGTAAGCAATACTCAGCTTTACCACCTGGCAATTGCTCAAGTAGTGCTTCAGTAAATGCATCTTTTAAAGGCGTTGTTAAGTCCAAAGTATGCAACGGTAAACCGCTTGCAAGTGTGTCTTGGATACTTTGAATTACCGCAGGATGATTATGGCCTAATGCCAATGTTCCTGCCCCAGCTAAACAATCGAGGTACGTTGTACCTTCAACATCAGTAACCCAACACCCTAAAGCTTTTGCTATGGCCAACGGCAATTTGCGTGGATAGCTACGAACATTGGATTCCATCTGACTTTGGCGAGTTAAATAGTATTCGTTAGTAGAATTAGGGGCAGGATTTACAGAAGAAACGCTCATATCGAATTACCATCTCTGATATGGGTTGAAAGAAATAAGTCGGGTGACTTGCGGTCCTTTGACTCGGTGCTTTATAGAGAACTTAGTTAAAAAATTTGTATGTTGTTTTTAACCAAGAGCGCGATGATACAGTTTTTTGCAAAAAAATAAATAGCATTTATCTACTTATCTCCCTGAACTTGATTGAAAAAAACATTCACTTCAAGCCGAACTCTCATTATCTTTTAAATAGATGACAATAGAACGAAAATATTAAAACAGAATATCTTCAACTTTTCACCTTCACAACTTGATCAATATTACGTCAATTTTAGAATAAACAAATGATTAAAAAGTAAATTTCAAATAAGTCATCTTTGCAAAAGAAGACCATTCTGAAACAAATTCACCACAAAATATGCATCGATCCACCTTCAATGCCAATTAATATTTCAATCAGTTTACTACGATTATCTGTGTATTTTTTAGGAAATTTTTTATGCGTTTACTGACTGCTTTCACTGCACTACTTAGCATTGTTACTGCAACAAGTGTTTTTGCCGATGACAACTCGCTCAATTACAATATCGCAAATGTTCAAGCAGATGCGACACGTCAAGTCTCTAATGATGAAATGCATGCTACCCTTTTTGTTGAAAAAAGCCATAAACAACCTGCCGAACTATCTGCTCAAATCAGCCAATTGATGAACCAAGCTACGGCTTTAGGTAAAAAATTTCCAACAGTTCAATTGAAAACAGGCTCACAAACCACTTACCCGATTTATGACAATGACAATCAAAAACTAAAAGAATGGCGTGGTCGTGCTGAAGTCCAAATCGAAAGTAAAGATTTCAAAGCTGCAAGCCAACTCATTAGTGAACTGCAACAAAACTTTCAAACAGCTTCAATTAACTTTACTGTTTCAGATGAACAGCGTAGCAAAGTTGAAAATGAGCTCATTGCAGAAGCATCAAAAAACTTTCAACAGCGTGCTCAGCTCCTAGCTCAAGCGTGGAATAAATCGGGCTATAACCTTGTCAGCATTAACCTAAATACAAGTAACTTTTATCCTCAACCGATGATGATGCGTGCAAGTATGGCGAAAATGGAAATGGCGGACTCAGTACCTGTACAAGATGTTTCTGCTGGAGAATCAAAAATTACCGTGAGTGCAAACGGATCTATTCAGTTTAAATAAAACAATACATAGCATCATTTCAGTGTATAGCTCTCTCTGATGTCAATATTTAAAACAAAGACCGCACAATATGCGGTCTTTGTTTGCTTTTAATGATAAAAAAATCAATAAGACTCTAAACTTATCGCTAATCATCGAGTTTTCAGTTAACTCAATCTAATTCATTAGGTTTTTCGCATGAATAATATTTTTAATGCTCGATTAAATCTATATAAGCTAAAGTAAAATATAGCATTGCTAGCTTTTTGCATAAAAAGTAACTAAATGACAAGAAAGTACAGTCATTATTTATAAATTGTATTGCCAAAAGCCTTTTTTATTTATATTATGGCGCCCATGGAAGCGTGGCAGAGCGGTTGAATGCACCGGTCTTGAAAACCGACGAGGGTGTGAGTCCTCCGTGAGTTCGAATCTCACCGCTTCCGCCAAATTTAAAGCAAAAAAGCCCTGACAATGTCAGGGCTTTTTTGCTTTAAATTATCCTTTAATTCATTTATACATACTAATTATTATTATTTTTTTTATAAATTGATCACAAGAATATTCAAATGACCGTCTTAATCCATTTCTATAATAAAAAAGCCACTTTCAACAAGAAATCATTAAAAGTAGCTAAATATTTGAAAAATGTTTTACTTTTTAAATGGAAAGGCATATTTCACAATGCGACCAAGAACTTGACCATACTGCTTAAATAAACTCGCATTGTTATAATTCAATCCATATTTTTCACATACAGCTTGCACTTTTGGTGCCATTTTACGGTAACGACGTGCAGGAACTTCGGGGAATAAATGATGTTCAATTTGATGACTCAAATGACCTGTCAAAATATGAAAAGCTTCCGAACCTGTAAGATTTGAAGAACCTCTAATTTGACGCATATACCAATGCCCACGACTTTCATTTTGTAAAACAGATTTAGGAAAAACCTCGACATCTTTGGTGAAATGTCCACAAAAAATAATACTAAATGTCCATACATTCCGTATGCCATTGGCAACCATATTCCCCGTCAAAACAGGTAATGCTGCGGGACCTGCAATGAGTGGGAAAAAGAAATAATCTTTAAAGAATTGTTTACCAATTTTCTTTTGTGTTGGTTTCCATTCTTCTTTCAATTGCGCCCAAGTTTTACGTTTGTAAAAAACTTTACCAATTTCTAAGTTTTGAATGGCAACCCCCCATTGGAACAACAAGCAAAATGGAATGGCATACAAAGGTTGCACCAAATACCCGGGCTTCCAACGTTGTTCAGGAAATAATCGTAGCAATCCATAACCAATATCATCATCCATACCTTTAATATTGGTATAGGTATGGTGTTTAAAGTTATGGGTTTGACGCCAATTGTCTGCTGTACCGACAATATCCCACTCATAATTAGTACCATTAAAACGTGGATCATTCATCCAATCATACTGTCCATGCATGACATTATGACCAAGTTCCATGTTTTCCATAATTTTAGCAAAACCGAGTAAACCCGTACCTATAATCCATGCTGGTGGGAACCAACCTGCAAATAAACATGCACGACCTAAAATACTGCTATAACGGATTGCAGCATAAACTTTCTTAATATATTGGGCATCTTTTTCGCCAATATCATCTAAAACCTCTTGCTTAATAGCGTCCAACTCTCGTGCTAAGCCGTCTAACTCAGACTGAGTGAGCTCACGATTTTTAGGATTGGTAAAATATTGAATTTTAACTGGCATATTCATGATAAAGCTCGCTTAACTTTATAAAATTAAATATCGATAACTAAATCGGTTTGTGCTGAATTCACGCAAATTCTGAGCAAATTGTTGGGTTCCATATTTTCCTGACCATTGACTAGATTTTTCGTTGAACCCTGTGCTTTATTACACGCACATTTATTGCAAATACCCATGCGACAACCGTGCTGTGGTTTAATATTTTGCTGCTCTAAACCTAATAAAATGGACTGACCTTTTGGAATCGCCACTACTTTATTTGACTGCGTTAATGTCACATTAATGAAGCCAGTTTCTTCCGAAATAATTGGTGTTAAACTAAATGCTTCACTTTTAAATTGTTGTGCTTTTTTAAATAACTGTTCTGCTGTCGTTACAAAACCCGATGGCCCACATACATAAACTATACTTTTTTCTAATGATTGAATTTGATCTAAATACTCAGCATTCAATCGAGCATCGCTAGGATTTTCTTGAGTATAAAATACGCCAAATTTAAAACTTGGATATTGCTCGGCTATTGTTTCGAATTGCTTTTTAAATACAGCATCTTGATTCTTTTTAACCCAATACATTAACCGTACAGATTTCTGTCCTAAATGACCAAGTTCAGCCAACTTTTTGACCAAGCTATACATTGGTGTAATACCGCTGCCTGCCGCCAATAAAATTAGCGGTTGCTCAGTCTTTGGAATCAACATTTCACCATAAGGTTGACCAAATTCTAGGACATCACCAATTTGAGCAGTTTCAGTCAACCATTGACTAACAATGCCTTCCGCGACTTTTTTAACCGTTAATAAAACACGATGAGCATCTAGTTGCGTCAAACTATAAGTGCGTTCATAGCGACGTCCATTTACTTCTACTATTACGGGATGGTGCTGACCTGCTTGCCCCATTTTAAAATGACGATTGACCTCAATCGTTAAGCTAATAGTGTCTTGAGCAGATTGATTCTTCTCAATAATTTTTCCAAGTGCCTGATGAATTGACCATAATGGATTAATTTTTTGTAACCAAAAGTTAGTATGGTGACGTCCAACAACCATTTCAAATATTGAATTTACAGGAGATTTTTGCTTAGCAATAGCGTGCATATCTGCTCATTATTTGACTGAATTTTAATTATTATACACATGTATATATATTTGTATATACATGTGTATTGTATCATTCCATTTCATATTCTCTGTTCAGAAGCTATAATGCCTTAATTCTATGAATCTCTTATATATATGAACCGCATGTCACCATCTAGCCCTTCTGATATTTCCATTTCTGATGAAACAGATTTAGAAAAGTTGCCACCACGTACTGTGGGTCGAAAAGCAACAATCACTAAAGAAGAGCTGTTCCAGGCTGCGCTTAATTTAATTGGTTCACAGAAAAGTATTGCATCTCTTAGTTTGCGTGAAGTCGCTCGTGAAGCTAGCATTGCACCAAACAGTTTTTATCGACATTTTAAAGATATAGATGAGCTTGCGATTGAACTTATTGAGCGTTCAGGTTTAGTTTTACGTCAGATTTTACATGAAGCACGCTTGAAAGCATCGCCGAAAAACAGTGTGATTCGCAGTTCGATTGAAGTATTTCTTGAACAATTAGATGCCGATGAAGGTAATCTTAGTCTACTATTGCGTGAAGGTTACACTGGTTCGACATCATATAAGCAAGCTGTTGATCATCAGCTTAGTTTCTTTCAACAAGAATTACGAGATGACCTAATTCGCTTAGAGCGTTTGAATAATGGTAAATTGGCTTATCCTGAAATTGCAGCAAAAGCCATTACTCAATTGGTATTTAATATGGGGGCAAAAGTCATCGATTTGGCAGCAAACGAACGTAAGGAAGTAGCTGAACAAACCATTATTATGATTCATATGATTTTAGAAGGTTCACGTCATTTAGATCACTCAAGGACGCGTTAAAATCAATCATCATTCTTATTTAATAGATGAGACCTTTATTGTTTTTGCAACATAAATAGCATTGGTTTGTGAGTTTACTTCAAGTTTTGATCAATATTTTTAATATGTGAATTCATTTTTAAATTAGTGAAATGTTTAAATATAGCTCTACTTAACCTACAAACTTGCTGGTAGAGTAAACTCTTTTTTTCGTGTCCAACTTCGTTTATGTAATGTCTTTGACATAATGTGATAGCCAACAGCGTAAGTAAAATATTCTCAAATAAGGAAAGTATATCCTTGGCTTAAGAAAATATTGTTGTTCCTATAAGGTTATTAAAATATTAAATACGAGAGCATCTACCTGTGTAGTTTGATTTAATTGTTCGGTATTTGTCTCAAGTAAAGTCCAATTATCCAACATTACTCTAAAAATATGGAGCACCCTACATACCATAGATATATGATGAACTTCTTTATAGAAATGCATCATTTTTTTGCATAAATCGACTGCATCAGTTTTAGTATTTCTTGGAAAAGAATATTTTTATATCGTAGCGTATATTGAATAATGAGTTATATAGACGCATTAAAAATTTCAGACAGCACTCTACTCTGTTCTTGATCACGACTCAATAAATACAAAAATCGTAAAGTTGCCCTAATTTGAAATATGGCTAAAGCCAATTTTCAAAACATCAAGCTTTTTTAATTATTACAGATGTTTGTATCATTACAAGCAATCCAACCAGTAATTCTATTACCATTTTTATTGGTATAACTTATATTTAGCCATTTAGAACTGATATCTTTAACGGTGAATTCATCATTTTTTATCAGATACCCTAAATGACTAAATGAAAATTGACTATTCTCATTAATATATGTTTTTTTAATTACTTTGCCTTGAATTTTTTTATTATAAATCCATTTTTTAAATAAACTTGACTTAAGTTCATTTTTAATAGATTTCTCACTAGAGTAAGGAAATTTATATATTATTTTATTAGTATATATATTAATAAGATCACCACCATTCCCAAAAAAATTTGATATTTTTTTATTAAATTTACATTGTGTTTCACATTGATAAACATAATTTAGATGATATGTATCAGCATAATTTATTTTATTATTCACATCTCTATAGCTATCACTATATGATATTGAGAAGAAAATATTTTTTTTATTACTTATTTCTTCTTGAAAAACAAAATCAATTTTAGGAATATCATTTGGCACTTGAAATGTATCCAATAAATATTTTTCTTTTTTACAATCACTTTTATATACAAGTAGTAAATCATTTTTAATGTCTGACATAATACAAATATTATCTGTTAATTTATACTCTGTAGCATAACTATTACAACATATAAAAAAAAATGTAATACAAGGTATTAATTTTTTTAACATTATTTGCACACTCCATATTTTTCAATAAATTTCTTTGCTATAGATTTTTTAGCTGCTTTACGTTCTGCTAGCTTCATAGATCCACCATTAACTAGGGAAGTAATAGCAGTCGTTACACTATCTGAATTTATTTGTATACTTTCACTCGCGGTAAGCTTGAGAATTGCACCATTATTTTTATTTTTCCAAAACCATGTTCCAGTTTCTATAGCAATGTTATAGTTTTTTTCTAGCAAGCTCGGATTCTTCACAACATCTAATCCTGTACCATCTGCACAATCTTTATAACCAGCAAAATGCGTTAAATGTAGTATTCCACGCCCTCTATAATCATTATTAGGATAGGACTCATTCCCATATAAGTGAAAACCATATGCTTTATCATTATCCGCAAGATGTTTCCATATATAATCAAGTTTTTGTTGCTTTGTATATTTTCCCATCCCCCTTCTTACAAATCCTGCATTCATAGCAGTTGGAGAAATTGAGTATATATTTTCAGGAGTTTTAAATGTTTTTTTAGTATAGTTAAGAGATTCTCTTACAGCAGTAAAGTCTAAAGTTTCAATTTGCCCTTGTGCTAAAATATTAATTAAGTCCCTACAAGTATTGCTTGAATACTTTTTTAAATAATTGGGAAGCAACAACAATGCCTGTTGAAAGTCTTTTTTCGCTTTTGGCGCAACACTCTTAATAAATTCAATATCAATTTTTAATGATTTATCGCAAGTTAAGCATTTTACAACTCCAACTTCAGGAACTATTACAGGTAAGTTTGGCTCATCAGGTGTTGTTATTGCTTTGCTACTCCTAATATCAAAATAAACAGGTAAATTTATAGGGGTAGTTGATCTAGGTATATATCCTTGTGATGTTGTAAACGGACTATTATCAGGCTTATATGGATGAACTTGTATTCGACTATGTAAAATAGAAGTAATATTCAATTCACCATTCTTTACTTCTTGAATAGCTTCAATAAACCTAGGAGAAGTTTTCGCCTCACCAACTAAATAAGAGACTTTTACGGTAAGTGGTACTGAATAAATTTTCTTATCTTGTTCATTTTCATAAAATATGAATTTTGTTTTTGCAATCCCATAGTCAGTCAAAAAATAAGGTGACTTAATGGTGGGTGGTAAATTTCTAGATACATTAATAGTTGTAATTTTATAGTAAGCATTATCATTGTCGTTATCCTCCTTAAATTTGGTCATATCAGGTAGACCATTTTTATCAATAGGAGTTAATACGAATATCTCTACAGCTCGCCCATCAGATTGAAAAGTTAATATTCCATCAATATCATCTGTTAATTTATTATTTTTTTTATCCCCACCAACATATTGTGTAGCCATAGGAAAATTTAACAAAGGCTTATTATTCGCATCGATAACTTTAATTTTATATTCCGTTAATGCCATTTCACTTATTCCTTACCGTTCGGTTTAGAAATATCAGTATCAAATGATAGCTCTTCATCAACTTCTTCTTCATTGAAAAATGGATCATCAGGTCGATCCATTGTAATATTTTCACTGTTGAACAATAATGCTGTAAATGGTTTCGCTTCTGATGTATAAAATCGTAATGTTGTATCTTCCGTGGAATTATTTAAATTTCTTTTAGCAATTAATTTAGAAGTACCTTCTTCTAAAACGAAAACTTGTTTTTGTATTTCATCAGGAGTAGTAATTATACTTCCTGTACCATCTGTATATTCAAACTTATAGTTTACTTTATGACTATAGTCATTTGGTGCTGTAGGTAACACGGTTACAGGTGACACAACTTTTTCACCACTTTCAAATAAATGCTGCCCAGCTCTGACTACAAATTTACCACCCATTTTTTATCTCTCTATTTATAAAATTTTTATTATTATTTAAATTATACTTAACAATAAATATTTCATTGTGATTTTTATGTCTTTAATTGTAGCCTTTAACTTAGATAACTATGCCATCCTCGCAACAGATAAAAGAGGAGTCTTAAATTACATCAATAAGAATCAAGAAAATCATGTCATAAGAACAGATGACACCTACCAAAAACTTAGAAAAATTCCTTTTGGATTTTTCGCTTCAGCAGGCGACTACCTCATAACAGAATGTTTCTATGCTGAATGTATGGCACAGACACGACAAAAGAGAAATTTAAATCAAATTTTGGAAGATACTTACTACAGATATTGTAATTTAAAAGGTGTTTACCACTTTACGGAAATGACAACTATCCTACTCATTGCAAAGGAATTTAATCAAAATAATCAAATACAAAAAGACACACTGCTGGAAATAAAAATTCAATTCCAAAGTATAAAAATTCAAGTAGTACCCCCTATGAATCTTGTTGCCTTAATGGCGAACATGAATCCTGATCAGAATTTTTGGGAAAGAATGGGAAGTTACTTACGATCATCAAAAGATTTCAGCAATTTTGAAAATTTCTTCAATTACCAAATTCATCTCATAAAATATATCTGGCAAGAACAACTCAAGTTTGATGACCTAATTTCGCATCATATCGACTTTTATTTCCATGATAAAAGAACAAGCAAAGGAATATTGCTTTCAGCAGAAGAATTTAAAATATTACCGACGGGGCTTATACAACAATTTTCCATAGGTACAGAACCAGTATATACGAGCGACCATCTGCTATAAAAATCTCGTCTTAGCTTTTCCCAAATTATAAAGTCTACCTTTACAACTCAACTAGATTAAGCGAGCAAAGTGACTACACTCTCTGCTACTTTTAATTTTCAACTTTACTAAGAGAATTAGCAAACTTAGCCCCCGAATCGAACTTAAGCGAACTTCAATAGCGTACGAATGAAGTAACTACCTAGCACAGTTTTAGTACTTCCCTCTTTTTAATCATTTTTATAAAAGGTCTAAGAAGCTAAAGAGGATTTTCCGAAGTAGTTTAAGAAAATTGAGATACAAATTACTATGCCGATGATTGAAGCGATACGCTAATAATCCTTTATTATGTAGTTTTAGAGCAATCAGGTATAATTTCTGTTAGACATTACTTCCACATTTTAGTAATTCCAAACGATCATTTTTCTGCTGCGCTACATTCACGTTTGCTACAAACACCACGTTCCCCAAAGTAGGAATCATCAAATCCAACAATACCTTCAACAGATGTAAATGTTCACATACTTTAGCAATTTTGTGACGATCGTTGATAAAGATGGCGTTGGTGAAAGGGACATAAATATTGGTCAATTTTGCAGTATCAGTAGCTATAAAATCCATGGAAAAAAGCGAATAATCTTCCTAAATTTTGCTTCTGTGATTTTAAAACGTAAATAGTATTTATTTTTCATATTAGTAAACTACTCTTTATTTTAGATAAATTCACACTATAAACTGTTAATTTTTTTCATATCCCTAAAAATAAATACTTTTTTAAAATTCTACTTATATTTATCATTAAAGTATTGCCTTCGATTATAAATAACTCTCAATAAATTACCCAATCGAGTCATCAAGGTGCCAAATAAAACTTTATTTTAGTTAATTTTCTAAGGTAAATTTAATCTAAAAGTCTTATGATTAAAGCTGATTTTTCAGACCTACTGCATTTACGCAAACTGAAGCATGAATACACACCAAGAAAAATACAGTATTTATATTTCCTATGTTTTAATGTTCATCGTATTGATGGCATTAATTCCACTTCATTTACTCGCAAGTTTTTTTGCGGGTTTCGTCGTGTTTGAAATCATTAATAGTTTGGGGAATATTACTGAACGCTACATTGATGGGCAACGTGCGCGAATTTCAATTAGCGTGATTTTAGGTATTTTAATTATTACGTTCATCACGCTATCTATTACAGGTTTATATAGTTTTGTACAACATGATTTACAAGGTGATGGAATTACTTTGCTAAGTCAACAAGTGGATCAAACCTTACTGAAATTACAAGAAGAAATCGCTCAGTATATTCCTGGTTTTATTCCCTACACACTCAATGAATTAAAAGATCAAACCTTTGATCTTCTACGTGATAATTTATCTTTACTTAAAACTACAGGTACAGACGTTCTACACACACTCGCAACCATGCTCATTGGAACAATTATTGGCATATTGGTTTCGCTTAATCAATTACATCCTAAACATGAATATCCAATTTTTAAACGTGCATTGATTCAACGGATTGAGAATCTTTCTATTTCTTTTAAGAATGTTGTTTTTGCTCAATTTAAAATTTCACTCATCAACACCGCACTCTTTATTATTTTTGCACATATTATATTGCCTCTCTGCGGTATTCATCTGCCTTTTGCAAAAACACTGACTATTCTTACTTTTATCTGTGGGCTCATTCCTATTGTTGGTAATCTTATTTCCAATACCATTATTGTCCTTACAGGTTTAACCATTTCAGTCACAACAGCTGGAATTACACTTATTTATTTGATTTTAATTCATAAACTCGAATATTTTATCAATGCTCGAATTATTGGCACAAAAATTCATGCCGCATCTTGGGAAGTTCTTTTAGCCATGTTGGTCTTTGAATCGCTCTTTGGGTTAACAGGCTTAATTGTTGCACCCATCTTCTATGCTTATTTAAAATTAGAATTAAAAGAAGCAGGCATGATTTAACATCTTTTATTGTTACTCAATTTAAATCTAAGAATGTTTTATTCATATGCATGAAAAGCTCCCTCAGGAGCTTTTCAAGATCATTTATTTTCAATATAGATATACAATATAATCATGATTCCCAAACGACTTCCTGTTTCAGTGCCGCCCATTGGTTTAAAAATGGCTCATAATGACTTTCAATTTTATTACGCTTAATTTTTAAAGTGGGTGTCAGTAAATCATTTTCCATTGTCCAAGGCTCATTCACCACAACAAAAAAACTAATTTTTTCATGTGATTCAAGTGTCTCATTAATACTATTACGCAATAATTTCAATGAACTTTCAATCTCATTATTTTTACTATTTTCTTTTAGCTGATGACGAATTTCTTCAGGAAGCATAATAAATGCAACAGGTTGAGGCTGACTTGAACCACCTACACATACAGACTCAATAAGTTCATGATTCCCTAGTTTTTGTTCCGTTGGCACAGGCATAATATATTTCCCTTTCGAGGTTTTAAATATATCTTTAATACGCCCTGTAATTTTTAATCGACCACTCGCATCAATTTCCCCTAGATCACCTGTACGTAAAAATCCATCTTGAGTCATATCTTCTGCTGTTTTTTCAGGATTTTTATAATAACCCAACATCGTTCCCGGACTTTTAACTAAGATCTCACCATTTTCATCAATTTTGCATTCAACCTTCGGTTGCGCATTACCCACATAGCCTGCTGCAAAGTTTCCTTCCTGAGTGACATGAGAATAACCACAATTTTCTGTCATACCATAGACCTCAAGTAACTCTAAACCCAAATTGCGATACCATAAAATAATATCAGTGGGTAAAGGGGCAGATGCCGTAAAAGCATAACGAACTTTATTTAACCCCAATTTGGTTAATAACTTCTTTTTTAAAATTTTACCTAAGACTGGAATTTTAAAGAGTATCTTTTGTACATGTAATGGTATTTTTTCATTAATACCTAAATAAAACTTTGTCCATAATCTTGGTACTGAGAAAAATAATGTCGGTTGTGCACGATTCAAATCTTCAACAAAAGTTTCGATTGAATTTGCAAAATAAGCTGTAAAGCCACTTATCATTAAAGTACATTCAATAAAAATTCGCTCTGCAACATGCGCAAGCGGTAAATATGACAGTGCTCGGTCTGCTTCTGTTACTTGATATTTCGTTTGTAATTCACGAGCACCTGCAAGCAGAGTACCAAAGCTTTGCATCACCCCTTTTGGTAATCCTGTACTTCCTGATGTATAAATAATGGTTGCCAATTGGCTTGGCTCAGGCAAGATCACTTGATCAAGTGGGGCTGTATTTTCAACAATATCATCCCACTTTGGTGCATCAAACTCTGGTGCCAAAGCCAGACAAATACAGGTTAAATGTGCTGGAATGTGGTCTTTAACTTCATTCCAACTATCTGTTTTCCCATCTAACTTACCAATAAATAATACTTTTGCATCACTATGTTCAAGCACATAAGTTGCCCCTTCGGCATTCAATGTCGGATATAAAGGAACGGAAACATGCCCTGCCATCCATATCGCTAAATCCGCCATAATCCAATGTGCACTATTTTTTCCATAGATCGCTATCGATGTGCCTTTGGGTAAGTTCAATGACAATAAGTAAGTCGCCATACAGCGAACTTGCTGTGCGACCTCCATCCAAGTATATGAAATGACTTCTCCATTGGCTAAGGGCTGTACCAATGCCTTTTTATTGGGTAAGTTTTTTTCCCAATGAAGCAAACCATGCACATGACTGATATATACATCTGCGTTTTCCGTGTTTTGCATCTCATTCTTCCTTTATTTTAAGTTTTTTAAATCCTATTTTTGTCTTTCACCTGATTTATCACAAATCTAGTGTTTTCCTATGCAAATAAAATATGACATTTGCATTATGGATAGCATAAATTTGACCACTCTGTATAGATTGTTTTTTAACCTTTTTTAATTTATTCATAGATCGATATTGAATTTTTTCTCTAAAACCAAAAAAGCTCCCGAAGGAGCTTTTTATCCATAAATGAATTTAATTAAATTCGTTTATTATGGCTTAACAACAACTAGAACTTGAATCGCTTCAGGGGTTACAGATAGACCTTCAAGTAAACCTAAACCTTCTTTCTGCAATTTTTGTAAACGTATAATTTCATCTTCACGAATACTTGAGTTGAACTGTTTCAAGTACGTTAAACGGTCAATTTCATATTGCCATTTACTGCCATACATTTCTTTGGCTTGTTCTTTCAATTGTGGCAATGCACTTTTTGCGATGTCGAGTGCTTGCGCATAACGCTGTTCAATCACATCACGGCGCGCTTTAACAACTTGACGGCAACTGTTGCTGTCTAAATGACTAACATAAGGCGATAAAATTTCAGGGCTCAATTTTGTTGAAATATCTTGACCTGTCTCAGTCAATAACACTCGAATCAATTGTGTTGGCAAGCTTGAAGGCAAGTTCAAAGCTTTTGGTGCAACCACATCCACTTTAAACCACACTTCAAGCAAGACTGAACCTTGTTTTAAAGCATTGGTTTTTAAAATTGCAACATTGGTACTACCGAAAGATTGAGTGCGGATCATTTCCATTACGCTTTCAGTAAATGGATGCTCCAAAGTCAAATATTCTGCATCTTCACGAATTTGAGCTTGGTCACGATAAAACGTTACAGTCATACCATCTTCATCAAGATCAAGTCCTTGAACTTGCATTTGATCAGTTGGTTTAATGATGACCGTACCGTTACTTTGCTCATCAAAATCGATATTGGTCGATGCCATGAAACGCTTCATGAACATTGGCAATAAAGTATTGTCATCATAGTCTTCAAGTGCAGTCACAATTTCTTGTGCAACGATTGGACGACAAGAATTGTATTCGAGTAAACGGTCACGGCCTTCTTGCAATTCATTTTCAAGTGCTTGGCGTTGTACATTCACTGCTTCAAGCAATTCTTCAAATGCTTGACCTTTATCGGTAAGTAAACAATCTTTTAAATCAACAATAAAGTTTTCTTGTAGCGTTTGTGCTGTCGGTGAAATGCTACTGAAAATATTTAACGCTTCATTGTACCAACGGAACATACGCTCTTGCGCCGTACCCACCAAGTATGGCACATGAATTTGAATACGATTTTCTTGGCCAATACGATCTAAACGACCAATACGTTGTTCAAGCACATCAGGGTTGGCAGGTAAATCAAACAATACAAGATCAGATGCAAATTGGAAATTACGACCTTCTGAACCAATTTCAGAACACAGTAAAATCTGTGCACCATAGCTATCTTCTGCAAAATATGCAGCCGCTTGGTCACGCTCAAGTAAACTCATACCTTCATGGAACATTGCAGTACGAATACCCGCATGAATACGTAATGCACTTTCCAATGCTTCAACCACAGGACCACTACGTGCAATCAACAACACTTTCTTGTGTTTTAAATCGGTACGTAATTTTTCCATCAACCAGTTAACACGTGGATCTGTTTCCATCCACGAGCCATCAAGTTGTGTTTCTTCAGGCCACATTTGTTCACGTAATTTACCATCTTTTGACCAATTTTCAGGTGCAGGTAATGGCGCAGGTTGACAGTCACGACCAGGGAAACCTTGAATCGCTTCACGAGTATTACGGAACAATACACGCCCTGTACCATGACGGTCTAACAACTCATGAATGGCGCGGAAGCGCTGTTCGGGTTCATCGGTAATTGGATGACCTAATAATTGTTCAACAGCAGCCAAATGCTCAGCTTCAAGCGGGAAGTCAGACATCAACACTTCTGCAATTTTTGCAGTGTGATGATATTTTTCTTCTTCATCCAAGAAACGATCTAAAGAATTAAAACGTTGCGGATCAAGTAAACGTAAACGTGCAAAATGACTTTCTACACCCAATTGTTCAGGTGTTGCAGTTAATAACAATACGCCTGGCGTTTTTTCTGCAAGTTCTTCAACAAGGTCGTAACGATCGTTACCACCGTCTTCTTCACTCCACATCAAATGATGTGCTTCATCGACTACCAAAAGATCAAAACCGGCTTCAACAGCTTGTTCACGTAGGTCTTCATGGTCAATCATCAAATCGACCGAAGCAATAATACATTGTTCTGTTAAGAATGGATTGAGCTCAGGATCATGTTCTTTGATTGCCGCAGTACGAGTCAAATCAAACAATGAGAAGTTCAAATTGAAACGACGACGCATTTCAATCATCCACTGATATTGTAATGAATCTGGTACTAAAATCAGGATGCGTTCAGAACGACCTGTTTTGAGTTGCTGATGAATAATTAAACCAGCTTCAATCGTTTTACCTAAACCCACTTCATCGGCAAGTAAAACACGTGGCGCAAAACGTTTGCCAACTTCATGTGCAATATAGAACTGATGTGGAATCAAGCCAACACGAGCACCAATCATGCCTCGTAATGGACTATTTTGCATATTGGCTTGCATTTGCATTGCTTCAATACGCAAGTCATACCATTCTTTATAATCAATTTGACTTGCAAGAATACGGTCTAGCGGTTTAGACAACTGAATGGTCGCGCCAATACGGGTTTCATTTAAAGACTTACGTTCTTGCGTACCATCTTCAAGGGTACGAATCACATCATAACGTAATACACCATTACGGTCTTCTACATGTTCTACCGTCCAACTTGTTCCATCTTGATCGTGCAAGGTGTCATTGACGTTAAAAACAATTCGAGATAATGGTGCATTATTACGTGCATAGACACGTGTTTCATCACTTTTTGGGAATAAAATACTGATTGAACGTTCATCAACATCAATCAGCACCCCCAAACCAAGTTCAGTTTCTGTATCTGATAACCAACGTTGACCTATAGCGAATTGTTGCAATTTTTCCACCTTTATCTCAAATAGGACTGAAAATTATGGTTCAAATTAGGAGAATATTTGAACCATAATTTCATACCTTAATGCAATCTATTTTGACATAAAGCCCACCAAAAAAGGGCTTCATTTATAACTTTAAAATCGGTATGACTTAAAAAGGAACTGGACAATCAAAATGTACAGACTCCTGTGTTTCAGGATGATGAAAACTTAGCTGTGCTGCGTGTAAACACAGTCTTGGCATCAATTGTTGCTGTTCTGCTGTGGCATATAGGGTGTCGCCAATAATCGGATGACCTAGATATTGCATATGCACACGGAGTTGATGAGATCGCCCTGTAATCGGTGTCAATTCGACACGACTTACAGCTTGTCCCTGAATTTGAAAATTTTCGATCACTTTATAGTGCGTAAGCGCAGGTTTATTATGTGTAGGATCGGCAATATGTAAAGGTGGATGTTCAGGATCATAAATCACAGGCACATCAATTGTACCTTCGCCTTGAAGCGTTCCTGCAACAATCGCTTGGTAGGTTTTAGACGTTTGACGTTCTTGAAACTGACGAGAAATATTTTTTTGCCCCCAACGGCTTAAACCAAAAACCAAAATACCTGAAGTATCTCGATCAAGTCGGTGAATCAGCAGTGTTTTAGGTTCAACTTTTAATAGACGATTGATGACACAATCCTGTAATTCTTCTGTTTTTCCTGGAACGGTGAGTATACCTGGGGGTTTGTGGATGACCATAAAATCATCTTCACGATGTATCAGGTTTTCGGTTAGAAAATTACTCAAGGTTCAGTTCCGCTGATCGTAAAAACAAGCGAGCAATGATAAGAATGCTAGCCATAAATTACAATCAAAATTATCATTTTTATGCAATATATCTGCATATTTCAGCCGAATATAAAATATTCATATTTTTAGCACGTTTAATTCCGCTAATCTTCATTTCGAAATCTAATGATAAAACTCAATCGGATACTGAACTTCACTATCAATTTGCTCAAGCCAAGATACACATTGAATTATATATGCTTAAGCAAACAAAAATAATTTAACTTTATAAAAGTTAGCTAATTACTTTTTTAAAGTTTTAACTATTTTTTCTAATGTGCAATATGTGAGAAAATCTTCATAAGTTATATTTGCTCCATTGGCACGCCATAAAGCAATCAACGTGACCATTGCAACCGAATCTAAACCATAATCACGTAAATCTACCTCAGGATTGATGTCTAAAGGTGCAAGATCAAGTTGCTCCGCCACTGCCAATAAAATGCCTCGATCGGACAGAATCAGTTTTTTGGCGCACTCAAAGACCATAACCGAGTCAAAGTCGCTGTGTTTATGTGATGGATGCCTTGCCCTGTCCAAACATCCACACTTTGAATATGTTGTTCAGCAGTTGTCATCAGCACTGCATCATCCACCACACAAATTTGTTCAATCATACTCAATGCATGTTGAATCATTTGCTTCATCATTGGACTCATCTTGCCTGCAACCGTCAATTGAGCATGAGCAACAGATAAGTATTGCCCAAGTTGCATCATGCCATGTTGAGGTTCTGACTGACTTAAAAATATGATTGGAATATCGAGCGCTTGTGCTTTTTTACATAATTGATCAATCTGTTCAGCTAGTCGACTTCCATTCCATTCAATGTGTTGTTTAAGTTCATCTAGACCAACAATTAATAAAACACTGTGTGTCGATTGAACAGACCATTTGGCTTGAGTTGGTTGATATTGGATTTTCTTGGGAAATGGATAAAACATAAAACTGATTCTACTGAACCATCAAGAATGAACTCACTCTTGATGGAGATAAAAATATAAATACGTGATAACAACTTAGTCATTCATCGCTACGTGAGCAGCAGCTAAAAAACTTAATTCTTCAGCATGCGAAAAAAGTAACATTTAATATCATGATGTGTAGTCTTTCCACCTAATTCATGTGCAACGATATTCAACATGTCTAAATAATAACTATAAAATTCTTGATCATCAAACTTATCCCATTGACTCAAGGTAGGCTGAATTTTAATTTGAAAAAAATTAATTAGCGTATTTCGACCTTTAAGAGGTGGAAAATATTTTGCATCATCAATACTGTCAATAATTTGTAATGCAT
The DNA here is from genome assembly GCF_052850415.1 of Acinetobacter sp. 1207_04. Lineage (NCBI taxonomy): Bacteria > Pseudomonadati > Pseudomonadota > Gammaproteobacteria > Moraxellales > Moraxellaceae > Acinetobacter > Acinetobacter sp. 1207_04. The sequence goes on from NZ_VXCQ01000015.1 coordinate 29,419, forward strand.
TTAACGACATTGCCACCCGAGCATCATAAATTGCATAGCGTGCAGGATCAATAACCGTCAAGGCTTTTGACCAAGATGCGATTCCTTTCGAGCCTTTTATAATTAGTTGTTCAGGAGATGTTTCTGTATATTTACGCAGTGTATCTTTACTATTCGCCTTTACACCACCCCCAATGATAAATATACCATTCAATAATCTTATACTTTTCATCAAATATTGTCGTAGCTAAATAAGCTTGATGTAATTTATGACGTAACTCAATATTTTGTTGATAAACATTCTGCGCTATAAGATTTAGTTGAATAGGCAAATGATCTAAACTCACTTGCCAAGTATAATTTTCATTTAAATGATCAATATTTTTTTTTGAAAATGCGAATAAAGACTGATAAAGATTCATTTATTCCCCTATCGATATTGTTAAAATAAAACAACTAAAAATATTTAATTGTATAAAAAATTTATTTTACTTGCGCTAAAAAGGTCTGAATTGCCCATTGTGCAATCGCAGCATCTTCAAAAGCTTTCACCCCTGAAACACCCACTGCCCCAACCAACTGTCCATCATAAAGAATCGGCTCACCGCCTTCCAACAAACCGACAAAGTTCGAAATTGAAAGAAAACCACTACGACCATTTTTAATCATTTCTTCAAATACTTTAGATGGCTTAGTACTTAAAGCAGAACACTTGGCTTTTTCTTGGCAAATTATCGCACTAATAGGTGCTGCACCATCCATACGCTTCATTGCCAATAGATTGCCTGTTTCATCGACAATCGCAATACTGACATTAAACTGCTGCTGAATCGCATATTGATGTGCTTGATTTAGAAGAAACTCAGCATCAGATAAGGTTAAATAATATTTAGTTTTCATTTTTAAAAATTCCTTTTATATTATAAAAAAGCTCGTAGTAAACTACGAGCTAATCTTAAATGAAATCAATATATATTTAATACACTTTTATTGTATTTTAGCAAAAACTTCTTTCGCCATTGCAATGGTAAATTCAATATCTTCATCACTATGTGCAGCAGAAATAAAGCCAGCTTCAAATGCAGAAGGCGCAAGGTTCACACCACGACTAAGCATACCATGGAAGAATTTACGGAAAGCGTCTACATCACATTTCAACATTGAATCAAAACTTGTGATGTCTTGTTGATCTGTGAAATATAGACCAAACATACCACCCACTTGTTGAGTTTTAAATGCGATACCCGCTTCATCCGCAGCATTTTGTAAACCATCAAGAAGTTTAGCCAATTGCGCAGTTAGGTTTTCATAGAAACCTTCAGCACGTAGATGCTTAAACATTTCAATTCCAGCACGCATTGCCAATGGATTACCTGATAATGTCCCCGCTTGATAGACTTTACCGAGTGGCGCAATGCATTCCATCACTTCACGTTTACCACCAAAAGCACCGACTGGAAGCCCCGCACCAATAATTTTACCTAAAGTGGTTAAATCAGGTGTTACACCATAATGTGCTTGCGCACCGCCTAAACCGACACGGAAGCCTGTCATGACTTCATCAATAATAAATACTGAACCATATTCATCACATACATCACGAATCGCTTGCAAGAAACCATCAATCGGTTTCACTAGATTCATGTTCCCTGCAACAGGCTCGACGATTACGCCTGCAATCTCTGAACCAAATTTGGCAAAGCATTCCTTTAATTTCGCAATATCATTGTATGGAAGCGTTAAAGTGTGCTTAGCAAAATCTGCGGGTACACCTGCAGAAGTTGCCTCACCTTCACCATTCGTCAATAAACCTGAACCAGCTTTCACCAAAAGCGAATCTGAATGACCATGATAACAACCTTCAAATTTTACAATTTTGTCACGACCTGTATAACCACGCGCTAAACGAATAGCAGTCATGGTCGCTTCTGTACCTGAGTTGGTCATACGCACCAATTCAATTGAAGGCATAATTTCACAAATCGTATCGGCAAGCGTAGTTTCATGTACCGTTGGCGCACCAAAACTTAGACCATCAACAGCCGCTTCTTGCACCGCTTTGATAATTGCAGGATGCGCATGACCTAAAATCATCGGCCCCCAAGAACCAACATAGTCGACATAACGTTTACCATCAACATCATACAAATATGCGCCTTTGGCTTTTTCAATAAAAACGGGCGTACCACCCACACCATTAAACGCACGTACAGGTGAATTCACACCACCTGGAATATGTTTACTTGCTTGTTTAAATAATTGTTCTTGCTTTGGAGATAAGCTCATCAATCTACTCAACTAAAATTCAATACAAAATAAAAATAGCGTTTAAGCGGTTGCTTTAAAAAGCTCAGACCACTCATCAATGCGTTCAGGAATATGATTCATTGGGCGACCTAGAATATCGCTAACCACAGCGCATAAGTCCGCACCTGATTCAATCACTAATTGTGAATTTTCTACCGTTAAACCACCAATCGCGCAAATTGGCACATTCAATTTGGCTTTAGCAAGTTGTAACGTTTCTAAACCAATGTTGCCTGCTTCAGGTTTGGTATCGGTAGCATAAATTGCACCAAATGCCACATAATTTGCACCATCTGCAATGGCTTGTTCGGCCAATTCAAGTGAATTATTACAGCTACGACCAATCAAAACTTTTTTTGGTAAACGTGCAACTGCATCTACAATTGAGCCATCATCTTGCCCTAAATGTACACCTACACCGTATTTTACCGCCAACTCTAGATCGTCATTAATCACGAAAGGCACTTTATATTCAGCACATAAGGCTTTCATATATTCCACTTCATAAATTTGATCTTCTTTTGCCACTTTTTTACGACGATATTGCAATACTGCAACGCCACCATTGGCAAAAGCACCTTCTAACTTGGCAAGTAAAACTTCTAAAGGATCATCATTGGTAATGAGGTATAAACCACGCATTGTCTTTCCACAGCTCAATTTCATGCTCTGAGTATACCGTTACCGACTCGAAAATGGGGGCATTTCCTCGATTTTCTATTAGCCGATCTACAAATAGAAACCTTTCCAAACATGAAAATAAAAATTGCAATAAAAACAACCCAAACAAAAAATTTGCTTGGGTTATTCGATCAATCTGAAATATTCATAGACTTACTTTACAAAGTCTTATATCAAAAATTTAAATTTTGCACTATATATGGCTCAAACAGTACGGATGACACTAACATGTATCCAAACACATTGAATGGCAAAATATAATTTTCATGTGACTGCGTAATATCGGTCATTCAACATGTTCAACCAGCTGTTTCTGTCCAACTGCGAAAACCGTGGCTAACTTTTTTTCAAAAGCAGTGTTATCCGTTTTCCATTGTGGATTTTTGTCTTTATCTATCAAAAGTGCACGGACACCTTCAATGAAATCACCCTGTTCTAGCCAGATGTCCTGCACATCACGTTCAAGCTTCATACATTTTTCAAGCGATAGACTTTGCCCAATTTGTTGTAATTTCAAGCTTGTTTGCATTGCCATTTTTGGACGTTGTTGAATGGCATGTAAAGTTTTTTGTGCCCATTCGATGTCATTAGGATATTTTTCATCAGCAAGACTTTTTTCAATTTCATCAAGCGTAGCAAAACCAAAATGCTTATTTAAACGCTCTGCCATGGCTTGCAGTTGACTAGGAGCAGGGTCGGTAATAAAGCCACCAATAATTTCACGAATACGGCGCTCATTCAGTGTTTGTGCTGAGCTCAAAGCAGTTTGTAATGTAGTAAACTGTTCACTCGGCACATGATAATCAAGTAAATCTAAGTAAAGTGCATCACTGCTACTGATCTGTTCACCCGTCAATGCCATATAAACACCAACTTCATCGAGGCGTGATAAAAAGTGCGTTGCACCGACATCAGGGAAGAAACCAATAATCGTTTCAGGCATCGCAAAACGTGATTTTTCACTGCTCACCTGAATATGACAAGCTTGAGCCAAACCAAAACCGCCACCCAAAACAAAACCATCAAGCATGACAATAATCGGTTTTTTATACTGTCGAATGTATTCGAGCAATGCATATTCTGCTGCAAAATAATCTCGATAATCATTTTCATCCGTTTGGAAACTATCGTACAAATAGCGAATATCACCACCTGCACAAAATGCCTTCGGACTATTTGAATGAATTAACACAGCCTGTACTTGATCTTGCTCAAGCCAAGTTTCGAGTTGTTGATAAATACCTTGCACCATCTCTATAGACAAAGCATTCAAATGCTTCACTCGATCAAGGGCGATCATGCCTAACTGCCCCTGAATTTGAATACTTAAATCATGTTCTGATTTTGCTTCATGTTGTGTCTGAGCGTTCATAATTTATTCCTGACAGCATGTTGATGCGTTCATTTTTAATTTTTTATCATCATTGAAACTTTACTGATGCGTAAACTTTGCTGGACGTTTCTCCACAAATGCTTGCATACCTTCTTTTTGGTCAGCACCTGCAAAAATTGAATGGAATACACGGCGTTCAAAACGTAAACCTTCCGCTAAACTGACTTCAAATGAACGATTAATCGATTCCTTAATCATCATGACTGCAGTCAATGATTTTTCAGCAACTTTTTCCGCAACCAATAGTGTTTGTTCAAGCAGTTCTTCTTTGGCAAAAATACGCGCGACTAAACCACTTTGCTCTGCTTCTTGCGCACCCATTTGCCGCGCGGTCAAACACATTTCCATGGCTTTAGCTTTACCAATCGCTTGCGTTAAACGCTGTGTACCACCCAATCCAGGTAATACGCCTAAAGTTACTTCAGGTAAGCCAAATTTTGCATTGTCTGCACAGTAAATAAAGTCACACATGAGTGCCAATTCACAACCACCGCCAAGCGCATACCCACTCACCGCGGCAATCAATGGTTTACGGCGCTGTGCAATGCGATCTGCAAGACTAAAAAAATCATCTAAATAAATTTGTGGAAAATGAAGTCCTGCCATTTCCTTAATATCCGCACCTGCGGCAAAGGCTTTTTCTGAACCGGTAATAACAATACAGCCAATGCTTGTATCACGTTCAAGCTGATCTAGTGCTTGATTAACTTCTATAATCAATTGATTATTCAGTGCATTTAAAGCTTGTATTCGGTTTAAGGTAATCAAACCCACACCATTTTTTTGTTCAAGTATAATTGTTTGCCATTGCATAAAAATATCCTTATCTATCACTGTGTTTCTATCTATTTGAAAGCGGTTTTATTGATTTTTTATGCTGATGCCTAAGTGCTAAGCATCATATTCATTCAGTTTGATATTTTTTCAGTTTGCTTAATTCGCCATGCTACGTGCAATCACAAGACGCTGAATATCACTTGTACCTTCGTAAATTTGGCAAATACGGGCATCACGGTAAATACGCTCAATTGGGAAATCTTTTAAGTAGCCATAACCGCCAAAAATTTGTAGCGCTTGTGAGCAGACACGTTCCGTCATTTCAGATGAAAAAAGTTTCGCCATAGACGCTTCGGTTAAACATGGCTCACCTGCTTCTTTTTTACGTGCTGCAAAGTGGACTAACTGACGTGCCGCTTCAATTTCTGTTTTCATACTGGCTAAACGAAATGAAACTGCTTGTTGCTCAAAAATAGTTTTACCAAAAGCTGTACGTTCATGTGCATAACGAGTCGCTTCTTCTAGTGCTGCACGTGCCAAACCCACTGCTTGCGCTGCAATACCAATACGACCGCCTTCCAAATTTGCCAAGGCAATTTTTAAACCTTCGCCCTCCGCACCTAGACGCATACTTTCGTGCACACGTACATCGGTCAATGCAATTTGACAGGTATCCGAAGCATGTAAACCTAATTTTTCTTCGACACGAATGACTTCATAACCCGTTGTATTACGTGGAATTATAAAGGCACTCATACCCTTTTTTCCTGCACTTGGGTCGGTCACGGCAAAGACAATAATCATGCCTGCATTATGCCCTGAAGTAATAAACTGCTTCGCCCCATTAATAATATAGTGATCGCCATCTTTTACCGCACGAGTTTTAATCGCTGCCGCATCTGAACCTGTATGTGGCTCTGTCAATGCAAATGCACCTATCATTTCACCGCGCGCCAAAGGCATTAAATATTCTTGCTTTTGTTCTTCTGTACCAAATTTTAAAATTGGTACGCAGCCCACAGAGTTGTGTACGCTCATAATGGCTGAGGTTGCACCATCGGCTGCGGCCACTTCTTCAAGTGCCAAAACATAGGCTAAAGTCCCTGTACCCGAACCGCCCCATTCCTCAGGAACAAGCATGCCTAAAAAACCTAACTCACCCATTTTTGCCAAAGCATCTTTCGGAAATATGCCTTTTTGATCCCATTCACCTGCATTTGGCTTAATTTGTTCTTGTGCAAAACTTTTTGCCATGTCCTGAATCAGTTGTTGTTCTTCCGTTAAATGCATCGCTTTCTTCCTATAAACAAACGTCTTATTTCTAACTTGCTTAACCTTAAAATTTAAATCATTAACTTTAAATAGTGATGATTTAAAAAGATTTTACAGATGAATCTTATGATGATATGGGATTGGCTGAAATATGCCTTCAGTCCAATCCATATCCTATTTTTTGAAAATAGTCAGTCCAATTAACCTGCTTGACCCAACTGTGTTTGCTGTTTGCTGATTTCTTGATTACGCAATAAAAAACGCTGAATTTTGCCACTTGGAGTTTTTGGCAACTCACTGACAAATTCAACCAAACGTGGATAAGCATGTGCCGATAAACGCTTTTTCACAAATTGACTGAGCTCATCTTCAAGTGCCTTACTTGCTGTGGCATGATTCGATAAAATCACAAAGGCTTTAATAATTTCTGTCCGCTCAGGATCAGGTACACCCACCACAGCTGCTTCAATTACAGCATCATGTTCAAGTAAGGCACTTTCTACATCAAATGGTCCTACCCGATAACCCGATGTTGTAATGACATCATCACTACGCCCAACAAAGCTCATACTGCCATCTTCATGAATTTCAGCAGTATCACCTGTTAAATAATAATGCTTTAAGAAGGGGGATTTGCGACTTTCCACATAGCCTGAAAACCACATCATTGGGGACTGGCTGATATCCACCGCTAAAATTCCTGATGTATCCGCAGGCTGTTCATTACCCTGCTCATCTAATACCGCAATCCTATAACCAGGACTTGCAAAACCTGCCGATCCAGCATGTACAGGATGTGACAATGAATGATGATTACATACCACCATTCCGACTTCAGTCTGACCATAATGGTCAAAAATTGGGGCATCTAAAACCTGTTCAAACCAGCGAATCACTTCTGGATTGAGCGGTTCACCCGCACTACTCACCACACGGAATTTACCTTTTAATGGTGCCATTTTTTCAGGTTCAGCCGCCATCATCATACGATACGCTGTTGGTGCACCTGCCAAATTGGTAATTTGATATTCCTGCACAATTTGGCAGACATTGTCGACGCTAAATCCCCCCTCATAAAACAGCGTTGCATGTCCCAATAACAATGGTCCTGTTATACCGTAATACAAACCATACGCCCAACCTGGATCGGCAATATTCCAAAATGAATCGGTTTCAGTCAGTCCAATGGCATTTTTCATATAAGTGCCAAAAGCTACCAATGCTTTTAATGGCACTTGCAACGGTTTTGCAGGACCTGTTGTACCTGAGGTAAACATCAATAAAAATGGATCAGAACTTTTCATCAGTATGGTTTCACACTCATCCGACTGTGCCTCAAGGACTTGCCAAAAACTCAAATCTTGCGGATATTCTGTTGCCATGTTTTCAACATGCACCGTTACAATAGGCGGACAATCTTGTAAATCAACCAATTTTTCCCGATTACCCAAATCGGTCACTACAAGTTTACTCCCTGCGAGTTTGAGACGATGTTCAATCGCCTTTGGACCAAAAGCAGTAAATAACGGTTGATAGACCGCACCTATACGCCATGTTGCCAAAATCGTAATCACAAGTTCAGCCGTGCGAGGTAAAAGTCCCGATACTCGATCACCAGCGTGGATGCCTTGTGATTTGAGAAAATTGGCATATTGGCTTGAATATTTTTTCAACTGTGCAAAGGTATATTGTTCCTTACGACCATCTTTGCCGTGCCAATACAATGCGACTTTGTCCGTATCTGCATAGCGATCACAGCACTCATAACAAGCATTCAGAGCATCTAATGAACCCGACAATACATTGTTTGCAACCGTATTTAAATCAAATGTCTGAACCGCATCCTGATAATTCAACATCTTAAGTACCTCAGTCTAAATATTGTTATTACTGAATTTTTGAGGTAGCAAATCCATGCTACCCTTTTTGCACATTAATTTTTTATGTATATTGTTGAATGATGCTCGAAAAATCTAATCGTGCAGCATCCCCTTCACTTTGTTTCTGATACATTTCTTGAACTTTAATGCCCAATGTAACTGGCTGATCAACATGCTTTGCTGCATCGACTGCGAGTCCTAAATCTTTCAACATCAGTTGTGAAGCAAAGCCATCCGTATAACCACGAGATGCCGGTGCATTTTCACAAATACCCGGCCAAGGGTTATAGATTTCTGAACTCCAACAACGACCTGTTGAACTGTTAATCACGCCTGCCAATGCTTTAGGATCAATACCCAACTTCACGCCTAGCGCCATACCTTCAGCCACCGCAGTCATTGAAATCCCTAAAATTAGGTTATTACAAATTTTAGCAACTTGACCTGTACCCACAGTACCGCAATGCACCAAATTTTTACCCATTAAACTGAGCACTGGCTTGGTTGCTTCAAAAGTCACTTCATCTGCACCGACCATAAAGGTCAATGTGCCGTCTTTTGCACCGAGTGTTCCACCTGAAACAGGTGCATCACATACTGCAATATTTTTTGTTTTGGCAATCTCTGCAATTTCTTGAATGGTTTGCGGGTCAATCGTGCTGCTATCAATACATAAACTGCCTGATTTCAAGACACTGAGCACACCGTGCTCACCCAAATATACTTCTCGAACATGCTTTGCAGCAGGTAACATCGTAATAACAATATCTGCCTGCGCGGCAGCCGCTGTCGGGCTCTCACAAATCACGCCGCCTGCATCGGCAAAATGTTTTAAAGCGACTTCACTTAAGTCATAACCAAAGACTTGTTGACCCGATTTCAACAAGTTTTGCGCCATTGAGCCACCCATATTGCCTAAACCAATGAATGCAATTTTCATATGAATGCTCCTTAGCGTAGACTAATTGTGGTATTAACAGCACCTGCGTCTTGTGAGTCTTCAAACCAACGGCTAGTGATGGTTTTAGTTTGGGTATAGAATTGTACCGCTTGTTTACCATATGGACCTAAGTCACCCAATTTCGAACCACGAGAACCCGTAAAGCTAAAGAATGGCACAGGGACAGGGATTGGAATATTAATGCCGACTTGACCAATATCAATATTGTGCTGGAATGTACGCGCCGTCATACCACTTTGGGTAAATAGACCGACACCATTACCAAATGGATTGGCATTGATCAGCTCAATGGCTTCTTCAAGAGTATCGACATGCATAATTGCAAGAACAGGACCAAAAACCTCTTCTTTATAAATGCGCATATTGGTTTTTACACTATTAAAAACAGTTGGTCCAACAAAATTACCCTGCTCATAATCCTTCACTTGAACATCACGACCATCAAGTAACAGTTCTGCACCTTGCTCTACACCGCTATTAATCAGATCAAGTACACGTGCTTTGGCTTTTTGTGAAATCACTGGTCCAACATCGGTATTCGGCTCATGTCCTGCATTGACTTTCAGTGTTTTTGTTTTTTCAACCAACTCATCGACCCATTGTTTAGACTCACCGACCATCACTGCAACAGAAAGCGCCATACAGCGTTGACCTGCCGCACCAAATGCTGCACCAACCAAAGCATTCAAGGTTTGCTCTTTATTGGCATCGGGCATCACCACAACATGGTTTTTTGCGCCCATCATCGACTGCACACGTTTACCATGCTGACCTGCAAGGTTATACACATGCGTACCCACCGCAGTTGAACCAACAAAAGAAATTGCTTTAATATCTGTGTGAGTACACAGCATATCAACCACTTCTTTACCGCCATGTACTACATTGAGTACGCCTGCAGGAACGCCCGCTTCAAGTGCAAGTTCAACCAACATCATGGTTGAAAGCGGATCTTGTTCAGATGGTTTCAAAACAAAGGTATTGCCACACACAATTGCCATTGGGAACATCCACAATGGAATCATCGCAGGGAAGTTAAATGGGGTGATCCCTGCACATACTCCAAGCGGTTGTTGTAATGTATAAGTATCTACACCACGAGCTACACCTTCAACATATTCACCCATTTGCAGTGTGCCAATTGAACATGCATGCTCAACGACTTCAAGTCCACGCTGAATATCACCTTCTGCATCTGCAAGAGTTTTACCCTGCTCAGCCGTGAGTACTTGCGCAATCGCTTTGGCATTTTGGCGAATCAAATCTTGTAGTTTCAACATGATGCGCATACGTGCTTGAATTGGTGTGTCTTTCCAACTTGCAAATGCACGTTGTGCCGATGCAATTGCAGCATTCACTTCTTCAGGTGTTGCAAATGGCACACGACCTAAAACTTCTTGCGTTGCAGGATTGATAATATCTTGCCATTGCGCGGTTTCAGACTCAACAAATTGACCATTGATGAGTAATTTTGCTGTAGTCAGATGTGCGCTTTGCTGTGGTTGATGTATAGCGTTCATGATCGCTCCATGATCCTTGTTCTTGTTGATTTTTTTGCCCGATGGCATATCTATTTTGCGTATTTTTTACTTCATTTTTACGCTGTTTCAACAGACTAACAAAGAAAACTTTGACCCACTAGCCAAATTGTTGCACGATGAATGTGCAAATTTGCACAAACCTTTTTAGTATCTAATAGATTTGATTTAACAGGACGTTAAAGCACATATGAAAGTTGATTGGGATCATTTACGCTATTTTTTAATTCTTGCACGTGCCAAAACACTCACTAATGCGGCACGAATCATGGGCGTTGAACACAGCACTGTGGCAAGACGTATTCAAGCGCTTGAGCAATCGTTAGGTATGCAACTATTTAAACGTGAAGCGACAGGTTATGAGCTTACCATTGAGGGTTTAGCACTCATTCCTCGAGTGGAACAAATGGAGCAATCTTTTTTACAAATTGAAAAGCCCAATCCACTGCAAGGACGCGTCCGAATTGGTGCACCTGAAGGTTTTGGAACAGCATTTTTAGCTCAACTTCTGGCGGAATTTTCACAGCATTATCCCTTGCTGACCATCGACCTAATTCCTGTACCCAAAACCATTCGCTTATCGCACCGCGAAGCCGATATTGTCATTTCAATTGAACGTCCAAAATCAGGACCTTTTATTATCACGCGACTGACCAATTACAGCCTTAAACTGTACGGTAGTCAGCAGTATTTACAGCGTAACTCGCCTATTCGCCGTGTAGAAGATTTATCGGAACATCGTTTTGTCGATTATATTGATGATTTAGTTTATAGCTCTGCGCTGTATCGCTTGGAACGTCTACCTTTGCAGTTAACCGCATGTTTTCGCAGTAACAGTATTTTAGCTCAACAAATTGCTGTCAGTGCAGGTGCAGGTTTAGCTATTTTGCCGAGATTTATTGCGGTAGATCAGCCTGAATTACAAGAAGTCTTAAGTGAGGATGTCAACTTTACCCATACGTTTTGGATGCTAACCTTGGTCGATTTGCAACATGAACCTAAAATTAAATTAGTCTGGGATTTTTTACGTAAACAAGCCGATTTACAACAGGAATTATTGATGGGCTAAAGAAAGATCTATTTTTATGTATTTTTAGATATATTAAATTATTGAGGAATATATTTACGCCAATCACACTCCTGTAAATGCTGTGGTACTAAATCGGGTCTGTGAATATAAATTTTAGAACTAATATTGAGTAAGCAGGAATGTATTTTAGCTACTTCGACTAATGTAAATCAGGATCTAAAGTATCAGCATGAGTCAAATTATCTGCTAGCTGCTGTACAACTCGTCCAATATCTAAAACCTGATAATACAACTTTTCAAAGTCCTTTTCATCCATAGATGCTTCTTCTGAATTCTGCTTGATGGTCAAATATTTTCAAAAAATGAAGTACGATCAGTTAAAATTAATTGTGCTTCATTTATGAACTAATATTTTAACAATCAACTGTCAATTTTATCGAATTTACGATCACGTAAACTCAAATTTCCACGTAAAATATCTGACAGCATACGCCAATCTGAAATGAAGCTATAAAACGGTTGTTTAAAGCTCGCGGGCTTATTTTTTTCAAAGACAAAATGACCAACCCAAGCACAGGCATAGCCTGAAACTAAACCATAAACAAAATATTTTGCTTTACGTTGACGTATAGCTTTGCTAAAAAAATAAATTCCAACACTGCTACCTGCCGCATGCAAACGACGGCTCATAATGCTACGGTGTTCAGTCAAATAAAAACGATAAAATTCCGAATAGTTCTTAATGGGTAACTGAAATTGTGGCGCTTGCTGCAATTCGCCTTTCGGCACTACCTGTGCATTCATGTTATTTTCCTTGTAGTTTCCATCCACAATAATCCAAAATTTGCACAATGCAAAGAAGATTTATGCTTTCCTTACGATTCATAAATCCATTCACAAACAAACACTCAAGCAAATCTGTTCAACGTTCATGATAAAAATTGCGTTACAATAATCGATTGCAAAACTTCTCCGATTTCAAAGCTACGTTCAGTATCGGAACTTGCAAATAAAAATTCAAAAGATTGCATCAGGATTTAGACATGGTAGAAGTTGAATTAAAATTTCAGATTCCCGAAGCACGTCGCAATGCTTTACTCAAAGCATTAGACCCTAAAAAGTCAGAAATAATTCAATTACAGGCAAAATACTACGATACTGAAGATCGTTTACTTTCAAAGAATCATGCCGCACTGCGTCAGCGTTTAGAAGGTACTCGTTGGATTCAAACCTTGAAAGCGGCTGGAAAAAGCCATTTACACCGTTTTGAAGACAATGCTGATTTGGGCGAGCTTGAACAAGCACCCAATTTAGACCTCTCTCTTTATGAGACCAATCCTACGGCAAAAGAGATTTTGAATCAGGCACTAGGTCAGCAAGCTGACCAATTAAAATTGCAGTTTGAAACTGATATTCAACGCACCCTTCGAGTCATTACTTTTGAAGATGCTGAAATTGAAATTAGCTTAGATATTGGCGAAGTTCGGACTGAATCTGCGACTCAAGAAATCCATGAAGTTGAATTTGAGCTTAAAAGTGGTTCGATACAATCTTTATTGGCTTTTAGTTTTGAATGGGTTAAAAAATATCAACTGTGGCTTGATGTTCGTAGTAAAGCTGAGTTTGGTGCTTTACTTGTGGCACAAAAACACGTTAGCCCTGCAACTGGGGCAAAAGAAGCTATTTTTAATAAAAAAGATTCCGCCGATCAAAATTTACGATTATTGATTGCAAATCATCTACAGCATTTATTGCCCAATATTTCGGCTATTTCTGCACAAGTTGCCGAAGATGAACATGTACAACAAGCACAATTGGCACTGCATCATTTACATTTAAGTTTATCTTTGCTCAGTGATTGGACGGATCACAAAGTCGATAAATGGGCACATCAATTATCAGCATTTGAAAGCCATTTTAAAAATTTGCAACATTTTGAGCATATGCAACGTACTTTAGGGGCTTTATTACAAAATCCTAAAACGGCAGAAAGTCTTGATAAAGATATTTTATATGCCAAAGAAAAGCTTAATAATTTGGTCAAATCGACACAAAATGTACAGCATTATCTTGAATTATTAATGTTTAGTTTAGGCAATAGTGAAAAAACTCAAACACATGATTTGAAATGGTTTGCACAAAATACACTGCAAAATCAGTATAAGCAGTTGCAAGAAAGTTTAACTCAGGCAGATTTATCAGATTTGGAAAGCTTAGAAAAATTGGCTCAACATTTAAATGAGTTAAAGTTTAGCTTTCCACTTTTAACCTCAATTTATGATGTTAAAAATTTGCAAAAATATGGCAAGTCTTTAAATGATGCTCAACAAGCCTGTGAACAATATCAAGTGCTTGCCTCTTCATCTTCTTATTTACAGCAAAGTGAACTTGAAGCAAGTGATTGGTTTGCACTCGGCTGGCTTACTGCAAAACAAGAAGTTTATGCTGAAAAATTGCTTGAAGCGACTGAGCAATTCTTAGTAAGTCGTAAATTCTTGAAGTAAAAAATTAAGGTTGCATCAGTTTTATCCAATTGATGCAACCGTTCTTAAACCTGCAAATCAATACATCAGCGATATTTACCAAAAACTTTCCACGTTTCGTTATCTGCCAAAGGATCACTATAGCTGTCATTGCGTTGTTTTCGTGGTTTATCACGTGCATCAACCAATTCAAAATCATCTTCAACGCTCAATACAATGCCATTTACATAAAAACGAGTGCGTGTATATTCACTTTGTCCATGCTGAAATACATAGGTACGTAGATCGATAAATTCTCGGTGCGCAACTAACGCAGCCGTATCATCACTGTTTAACCACTGTGACATGATGGCAATTTCACTCGGATCAAACTGCCCACATTTATCGATTAAACTTGCAATACCACGAAAAGTTTTTGACTCTTTGGCACGAGTTTTATTGATCCGTATGCGATCGACATGAAAGAAAAATAACGGTAAATTTAAATGACTTGGCAACTGAATTGCATCCAAAACCTGATCTTCCATAAAAGGTTGGAATAAGTCTTGTGCCCGTTCAATGAGCCCTGTCCATTGTCGGTAATACTCATCGATCTGCCGTTTTGTACCATAATAAATGGGTAAGCCTTCAACATTGGCAAGTTCTGCAGGTGGCCAAGTATTTTGACGTAATAGAGCAATATCACTTTTTAGACTTTGCACAGCAATCGCATCTTGCTGAACCGCTTTAGTTGTACTTTTTTGAATCGGATTTCTCTTTAAAACGAGCATTTCTGTTGTATCTGACATCGCGACATCCCTATTCATAACAATAATTAAATAGATACTTAGGCTATTTTAGATTAAGTCAAAGGTTTTGTTTCTGCAAGGCTTTGCTTATAATGATGCAGTTATTTATTTGTGGAAAAAAGTCATGTCTCAAAAAATCAATGCGACTGATGTTACCGATGAAGAAGCCTTAAATGCTGTATTTTTTGAGCGTGCTGACGAATTCATTAAACAAGCCAATGAATTTTGCCGTCCACCTAAAGGTCAAAAACCAAACCCTGATGAACTACGTGGTCAAGTTAGTTCAGCAATGCTATTTGGGACTGCTCGCTTTAACACTTGGGTTGCAGCCAATACCTTTAAAGATGGCGATGAAATGCGTGATGCGAAACAACAAGTGATGTCTTATATCTTGCAACAGTTTCAAATGATGCTTGAAGACAATTATGATGAATATTGTGAGCAATTTGAAAACTATTTACGCTTCCGTAAAAATGAAGATTTTCATACGCATAAACATGATCTTGACAAAGATGGACATAACCATCAACACTAATGTTTAAAGAGTCTCTATGAATAATAAAAGCCCTTCTGGGCTTTTTTTATTGCGCATTTTTTTGATAACTCCAAAATATGATGATTTTTTACACTTACCAAATCATACAATTTTGAGCATTTTTATAGATTTACCCGTATAAAAAATACGCTATATTCGAGTCATAATAATGAAATATATGGATGACTTATGCAAAATCTTGGATTTGCCCTGATTGACCCACACATTCATCAATGGGATCCATATAACACGCCACATGTAGCCTCACTTGCCGTCAAGCTATTAGGCAAACATCCGTTTTTACTCGATAAAATAGTACGCTTAGTCAAATCCAAAGACCTCATCGAAACAGTAGGTTTAACTACTCACATCACCCGTCCGTATTTGCCACAAGACTACAAACAAGATATTGGACAATATGCAGTCGAACAAGTCGTACATGTCGAAGCAAGTTGGGCTGATTCTAAAGGTAAAGGTGTAGTTGCTGAAACACAGTTTATTGAGTCACTTCCCTTTGGCACCAACACTGTTCAACTCGGTGGTATTGTTGCCACTGCCGATCCGACTGATAGCAATTTCAAAAAGATTTTAGCCTTACATCAAAAAGCATCTAGTCGATTACGTGGTATACGACGTATGGCTGCACATCATGAAGATAAAGGCATTCATGCTTGGGCAAATGAGCCTCACTTATATACCAATAAGAAATTTCTAAAAGGCTTTGAACAAATTGCACGTCATCATCTCAGCTTTGATGCTTGGGTTTATTCCACCCAACTTGAAGATGTTATTGCGCTTGCGAAACGCTTTCCTGAGACGTCTATTGTTCTTGATCATTTAGGTACACCCGCAGGACTTTTTGGCAAAGTGGGACAAACTACAGGGCTGACGCAAACTGCTCGTGAAAATATTTTTTATCATTGGCAAGACGCCATCGCTGAACTTGCAACCTACCCCAATGTCTATACCAAAATGTCTGGGCTTTTTATGCCTGTACTTGGGCATCAATTTCATAAGAAAAAACAACAGGCATCTAAACAGCAAATTATTGATTTGGTTGCACCACTCATTACCCACGCGCTCGATAGCTTTGGTCGTTATCGAGTAATGTTTGCCTCAAATTTTCCAATGGATCGTGTTAGCACATCCTTGGTAAATATTATTGATGCGCTCAGTGACATCGTACATGACTATGATGATGAAACTTTACAGCGTGTTTTTCATCATAATGCCAAACAATTTTATCGTTTATAAAGCATAGTTTTTAAATCATGATATAAAAAAGCCACGCTCATTTTTCAATCAGCATGGCTTTTCTCAATTAGATGCAATACAACAATTATTTCTGTACTTGACCGTATTGATCCGACATCACTTCAACTAATTGATCAGGTTTAATGTATTTTTTAATCACCGCATTCACATCGGCAACAGTTAAATTTGCCAAAATTTGATTACGCTGTTTGCTATACAACAAATCACGACCACGCTCTAATTGTGGTGCAAGCATGCCATGAATACGACGTTCATCTTCAAGCGCTGTCACTTTTTTCTTCATTATATCTGCTTTAGCTGCTTCAACTTCTTGCTCAGTCACTCCTTTGCTGATCATATCTTGTAAAACTTTATGCACAGATTTTGACACTTCTGCGGATTTACCTGCAGTGTAATTTGCACTAATGCTCAAAGCACCTGAGTCATTCCAATCGGCAAGTTGGACACTGCTACCAAAACCATAAACCAAAGCATTTTTTTCACGTAACTCTTGTCCTAAACGTGAAGAGAGTTGTGATTCACCTAAAATATAGTCAAAGACCATCATGGCTGCAGTTTCAGGACTATCTGCCCCCATTGGGAATGTTTGAATGGCTTGATAACTACCAAACTCACGTTGTTCTGCAAGTGCATGAACTTTTTGCCCTTTATATTCAAAATAATCATCCGCAATACGTTGATAATTTTGTTTGCCATTCCATGTTGAAAATTCTTTTTGAATCATTTTCAACATTTTTTTAGCATCGTAATCACCCGTAATGGCCAATTGCGCATAATTCATTGCAAAAAATACTGTGTATAGCTGTTTGACTTGAGCATTATTTGCATTTTTTAACTGCGTTTTCGCAAGTTCAGGTTCAAAATGATAACGTAAATCACCTGGTTGATATTTTTCAAGTAAGCGTGCAATAGTCAATGCAGATACAGTTGCTGGTTCAGTATAAGGACGATCTAAACTGGATAAACTTTGTGATTTAATTAAATCAAATTGAGATTGTTCAAATGCAGGATTTTTCATTACAGAGAGCATGTACTTGAAATAATGTTCAAATTGATCTTTCTTTGCTGAAATCTGAATCACCATACCATTGTCTGACGCAGATGCCGAAGCAGATCCACTTACTTCAATGGTTTTATCTGTAATATCTTGTAGGCTATATTTATCTGATGCACGTAAAAGTAAATATGCAGTTAAATCAATAATTTCACTCTTATTCATCAATGATTGTGCTGTACCAAAATTGACAAACAATGTCGCATAGGTTTTATCATCTCGGGTTGTCGTTGGAAACAATGCATACTTCATGCCGTTCTTTAATGCACCACGTTGAATTTTCTTTTCAATCTCGACATATTTCACATCTGTGGTTGCTAAATACTGACTTACTTCCTGCTTATACACACTCGCATCTTTTAATGGTTCAACCGCGTCACTTTGCTGATCGAGTGTTTTTGGTTGTTCCGATGCTTTTTGTTGCTGTGCTTTTTTTTGATCTTCGGGTGTGGGTAAAACCTCACCTTCTATACGATTAGGTTTTACCAAAAAATCTTTAAGTGTCGTGTTTAAATCGGTCACTGATAATTTTTGAATCGCTTCTTGATCTCGGAAATATTGTGTCCAATCACCTTTTGAACTCACCACATAATCACTCAGCATCGAACCGACTGAAACAGCATTTGTAAATAATGTTTCCTGACCATTTTTCATCATATTTTTGACACGATTTAGCTCAGTATCAGTAAATGATTTGTTTTGCTCGACACCATCAATCAGTGATTTTTCAATTTTATTTACATCATGGTTTGGTGCATAAATTGCCCCAAGAAAAACCAAATTAAAATTATTATCAAGCCAACTTGTAGATTGTACATTTGTTGCAATGCCTGTTTCCACCATCTCAGAATACAAATGACCACTCGGCTGTAAAGTAAATAGATACGGTGCTACGGATAATGCTGGCTGAATACTGTCATTTTTACCATTTAAATAAATATTGAATCGAGCAAGATCACTGCCCTTTTTCACTTGAAATTTACGAGGTTCAATTTTGCTCGAATTGAGTAACGGAACAACCGCTTGTGCAGGCAATTTACGCGCTGCAATTGGGCTAAATTTTTGATCAATTTGCTTTAAAACCTCAGCTTTATCAAACTTACCTGAAATGACCATCACGGCGTTATTAGGTGCATACCAATTGCGATAAAAAGTTTGTAGCTCATTCATTTTAATTGATTTTAATTCAGGTAAATCACCAATTGGTAAACGCCCAAGTGACTCATTACCATATGCTGCTTTCCACATTTGATCCATCAACACGGCGAACGGCTGATCCATACGCACTTCACGTTCACGCATGACAATATTGATTTCAGAAGGTACAAATTTTTCTTGTAGTACCAATTTATCCATGCGTTCAGCTTCAAGATGGATAATTTCATTTAGTGCATTTACTTCAGGTCGCACAATATTGGTATATTTGGTCGAGTAATAATCGGTACTCGCATTGGTCATTAACGTATGCTGATCAAGTCTGCGCTGAAATTCTTCACCTTTGACATTTTCTGTACCTTTAAATGCCAAATGTTCAAGTAAATGCGCTAAGCCCCCTTTACCTTTAGGATCATTCAATGCACCAGTGAAATAAATCGTATTCACTAAGACTTTATTTTCTTTATCATTTGGTGCAAGAAGTACACGAAAACCATTATCGAGTTTATATTCTTCAATTTGATGTTCTGATTTTACAAGTACCGTTTGAGCGAATGTCGATGTACCAAAACCCAATACACATAAAGATAACGTCAGTTGTTTCAACTGCATAAGCATAAATTAATCCAGCTTTTTAAAGTTCTAAAGGTTATATGCCCTACATCTTAAAAAAAGCTGAATCAAATTTATAGTTGACTTTTGAAAACAAATTGCTTTATTTATATACAATCAATGATTATCCCCATCATACAAACTGGGTCTGCCCCTTAAATTTTAATCAACAAAAATATCAGCTTGCATATAAAGTTTCGCATAACCTGAAATTTCGATTCGATTTTCAGGTAAAAGTGAGCAATACAGTGCCCCGCCTCGTAGCGATGCCTGATACCCAATCAGTTGAGTTTTCCCTAACTTTTCCGCCCACAATGGCGCAAGTCCTGTATGCATCGAACCTGTGACAGGATCCTCATCAATACCTTTTTGTGGTGCAAAATAGCGAGCAACATAATCATACTCATGATGTTGCGATGAATTTGCCTGTGCCGTAATGGTCAAATCCAAATCATCATAATTTGCGGTAATAGCGGTACTAATATGGTGCTCTAAGGCAAGTTGACGAATGATTGTTAAATTTGGCGTTGCCTCAATCACATCTTGTGCAGATTCACACACCAAAATAAACGCCTGAGCATTGATATAAACCTCTTTAAAAGGTCGATCAATCACTTGATTTAATAATGCAGGATAATTGACTAATTTCTCAGGCTTACGCACAGGAAAATTCATTTCAATTTTTCCATCTTCTGCCTGACGAATAATAAAAACACCTAAATTTTTCACATGAAAATGAATGGTCTTTGCTTGGGTAAAATCCTTAAACAAAACAAAAGCCGATGCCAAAGTAGCATGACCACAAAAATCTACTTCAACAGTGGGCGTAAACCAACGGATTTCATAACTGTCCACATTTTCTTGGGTAGATGCTATTTTTTTCACAAATGCCGTTTCAGCTAAATTATTTTCTAAGGCAATATTTTGCATTTTGGCATCATCTAACCACTGATCAAGCACTAAAACCGCAGCAGGATTACCTTTAAATAATTCGCGACTAAACGCATCGACCTGATACATTTTCATAATATCTCTCCTTTGATTGTATTTTAAATTACTGCTATTTTGAGTACAGACACAATTTCAATTTAAAAATGGTTACAGCAAAAAAAAAGCGCATTCACATTGAATGCGCTTTTTGATCAATCACAATATTGCCTAAAGCAACATACAAATTAACGATGATTCAATTCTAGATCATCATCACTGAGTAAAATGCTTTTATCAGTTTGTCCCATCACTTGACTCGTCACCATACCAGCAGTCATTGAGCCATCGACATTCAGTGCAGTACGCCCCATATCAATCAATGGTTCAATTGAAATGAGTAATGCCACCAAAGTCACAGGCAAGCCCATAATCGGCAGAACAATGAGTGCTGCAAAGGTTGCACCTCCACCCACACCAGCAACGCCAATTGAACTCAGTGTCACAACACACACCAAAGTCAAAATCCAGAGTGGATCAAGTACATTAATACCAACAGTTGGTGCAACCATCACTGCCAACATGGCAGGATATAAACCTGCACAACCATTTTGACCAATAGTCGTACCAAATGATGCAGCAAAACTCGCTACAGATTCAGGAATACCTAAACGTTTGGTTTGTGCCTCAATACTCAGTGGAATACTTGCAGCACTTGAACGACTGGTAAATGCAAAGGTTAGTACAGGCAAAACCTTCTTAAAGAAGCGTAATGGATTGACGCCACTCAACAATAAAACAAGAGCATGTACCGCAAACATAATGGCTAGACCCAAATATGAGGCAACTAAAAAACCACCAAGTTTAGCAATATCCGCAGCATTAGAACTTGCAACGACTTTGGTAATTAATGCAAAAACACCATATGGTGTCAAAGTCATGACCAAACGAACCAACTTCATAATCCATGCTTGTAAAGTTTCCACAGCACTGACAATACGGTGCCCCTTCGTCGAATCATCGCGAATGAGTTGAATGCCTGCGATTCCTAAGAAAGTCGCAAAAATCACCACGCTAATAATGGATGTTGGATTTGCACCTGTCAGCTCTGCAAATGGATTGTTTGGAATAAATGATAAAATCATATCGGGTACATTAATATCTGTAACTTTGCCGACATAATCTGCATTAATTTTATCCAAACGGGCATTTTCCTGTTCACCTTGTACGAGTCCTGTCGCAGTTAATCCAAAAAGCTGCGTAACCATAACACCGACAAAAGCAGCAATTGCTGTTGTACCTAATAAAGTTCCGATACTAATCGCACTAATTTTGCCAAGAGATGAGGCATCATGTAATTTAATGACCGCACTCAAAATGGAAATGAAAACTAATGGCATCACCACCATTTGTAATAGCTTGACATAACCATTACCAACAACGTTAAACCATTGAATGGATTCCTTTAAAATTTCAGAACCTGCACCGTAAACTGCATGTAAACCCAAACCAAAAACAACGCCCACGGCTAAACCTGCCAAGACTTTTTTTGCTAAACTCCAATTTGTACGACGAGTTTGCAACAGCAAAATAATCAAGCCTACAAATACAGCGATATTGATGATCAAAGGATAATTCATTCTTATTCCAAGTATTTCTATCTGTCTATTATAAGCCAAATTGAATGATCACCGTAAAATTCGGTTTTTAGCTGATTTTATTCTCTACACATCTTCTCTTTATAATAAGCAATAAAACAACGTTATAGCGACTAAATCAGAAAAACTGCAATGCTTTTCTTAATTTTTTATAAACAATCTATATTTGTCTCCTTAATTAATTACTTACATTAGATGCTACTAAAATCATCCATTGATTTATTTAATAGCTTTATTAAGCATGCTTTTGGATAAAGATCCACCAAAGTCGTATTGTGAGCAACGGCTCAGTTATTTAACGTTCAATAAAATTTGTCTTTAAGCCACGAGTGAACAGGATGTTCCCCAACAAAATACAACTCAGCCTTTTCCTGTGTCTAAGCATGTGTTTGGGCATTGGCATTTTACGTTTTTCCTATACCGCACTGTTACCTGTCACTCGTGAGGCTTATGATTGGACAACTAATTTTGCAAGTTTACTCGGTAGTGCGAACTTATTGGGCTATTTGATTGGTGCATTTTGGGCTTTAAAACTACCACAAAATCAAAAATTACCTTTCTATATTCAAATGGCAGCAATTACAGGCTCACTCAGTTTATTGGCATGTGCATTTTCTACTTTTTCTG
This sequence comes from Acinetobacter sp. 1207_04, assembly GCF_052850415.1. Lineage (NCBI taxonomy): Bacteria > Pseudomonadati > Pseudomonadota > Gammaproteobacteria > Moraxellales > Moraxellaceae > Acinetobacter > Acinetobacter sp. 1207_04. The sequence continues at coordinate 52,351 of NZ_VXCQ01000015.1, forward strand.
CAAGTTGGTATATCGGTTGGCGTATTCTTTCGGGCATAAGTGGTGGATTATTAATGATTTTATCACCAAGTGTAATTGCGCAATGTTGCCAGCCCGAAGATCGCTTAAGCATCAATTTCATTGGCTTTAGTGGAATTGGTTTAGGCGTTTTGATGGCAACGCTGTTTTTGCCGTGGCTTGATCAGATTGCAACCCAAATAGCTTGGTTATTATTATTTGCTTGCTCAGCGCTCATTTGTATGGTGCTGATTTTTTTATTGTATCAATTCAAACCGTATTTAACTGATCAATCTACACAGACAACGACAATACCTGTATTTAATGGTTTGTTTTTGGCATTATTAATGGTGTATGCAAGCAGTGCCTTTGCTTACGTACCGCACTCGTTGTTTTGGATTGATTATCTGAGTAATACACTAAACCTCAATTTGTATTGGATCAATTTCAATTGGATTTTATATGGCATTGGTAGTGCTTTAGGTGCATTTGTGGCATTTTTATTGGCACGAAAATTTGGCAATTTCACCGCTTTAAAAATTCTTTATAGTATTTATGTACTTGCAATTTTAATTGCTGTGCTAAATGTTTATCCTATTTTTACCTTTGTATCTTCTTTTCTAACTGGAATGCTTAATCCTGCGGTGGTCTTTCTCACCTCTTATACTATTTTGCAATTATTTAATCAGCAATATAAAAAACTTTGGAGTATTGCTACCCTAGTCTTTGCCACAACACAACTCATTGGTGGTTTAACTTTCAGTACATTACAAAAATTTGGTGCAAGTTATCACCACCAATTTATGTTGGCATCCTTTATCTTACTCATTGGCACACTGATTTTAATGGGCTATTTGTATCGTCACCCAATAGTCCAAATAAAAGCCAAAGATAAAAAATTCAAACATTCAATCAAGAATTTATGAGCAATGGTTATAGCGCATACGTTTAATAAAACTTTTCAGAAAAATAAAAAAAGCCCTCAATCGAGGGCTTTCTCAAACAACGTTCGTTCTACAACTCGTCTATTCACAAGTCTTTGTCTATAACGAATTTATAAATATAGTCATGGAAAATGAATAGTCACAAAGAAACCATGATAGTGCGCTGAACCCCATCATGGTTTCATATAATACATAGGTACTTATAGGTAAATTTAAAGTATTTCACATAAGGTGTTTAATGTTAATTTTTGGGGAAATTAATAATTTTTATACCTATTTAGTAATTAACAGTATAGCTTACTGCAAAAGTTCTCCCCTCAGCAGGAATAGCTAACAATGAGTTAACATTTGTCACTGCTGCTTGTTGTGCAAAAACCGTCTTATATTGATTACCCCATAAATTATAAACACCAAAATCTAAACGACCTTTTGCCACAGGAAAGTGCGCTAACACATCCATAATTGTGTAACCTTTAATCTCAGCCGCACTATTGGCATCAGTAATTCCAGCTGCTTTTAGAGCAAGGTCGTCTTTATAGGCTTTATCAGTTCCTTTGATCGCCAACATTTGGGCACGTACGCCATAGCCTGCAGTATTATTCCATTCAGCGAATAATGTACCTTTCACTGGTGAAACAGCAAAGGTATTTAACTCATGCCAATTATTGGCAGCATCCTTATACTGACCTTGTGTATATCCTAAAGTACCGCCCACTTTGTAGTTCTCCATGAATGGGTAACTTACTGTTGCTTCAACACCATAAACTCGCTGATCTGTGTCAACAACATTTACAGATCGATCCGAGTTAAATTGAACGACTTTATCAGAGGTATTATAGAAACCTGTTAAGCCCAAATTTAACCCTGTGTCTTCGTTTAAGCGCCAGCCTAATTCATAGCTATTTACCGTGATCGGAGCGACACCAGAAGTGGTTAATGTATATGCTGCAACATCACGTAATACACGTTGTACATCTGGATAGCTATAACCTTGTGAGAAGTTAGCATAAATTTGCTGCGCGTCTGTCAACTTATAGACCATACCTAAATTAAATAGGAATTTATCAGAATCTGTCGAATCAGCAGCCATTAAGGTATATGGTGTACGCGCAGTTAAATAGCTATCTGTATCTGCCTGAACATATTGATAACGCACCCCAGCTTGAATATTAAGGTGATCTGTAAATGCATAATCCCCTTGTACAAATGTGCCAATATTCTGAATTTGTGTATCTGGCCCTGAACCTTGTTTTTCACCCGTTGGGATATAAACTAAACCATTATTGCTTGGTGTGTAGTAGTCCGCCCACTGATGATCTTTTTCCCAATCATAATCTAGACCATAGGTAAGTTTTAGATCTCGATCTGCCACTGTCATATCTGACTGTAAGGTTGAACGAATACCCGCATAGTCCACATTCGACTGGCTTTGTTTTACATTCGTACCATCTTTTGAATAACCATAAGGTACGAAGCGTGACTTCTCATTGCGATAGTAAGCTTCGACATTCAAAACTTGCCCTAAGAAATCCTGATTTTGGTACTGTGTATTAAAGGCATAGCGTTCTGTAAAAGGCTGATTATCTAAGCTCCAACCTTTTATCGCTTTATAAGATGGATCTGTTTTTGTGAGTAAATATGAATAATCAGGACCGTATTTTGTATCTTGTTCATCTTTATAATATTGAGCACCAAAACTTAAACTCTGACTATCAGTTAAATTAAAGTTTAAACGCCCATTCACATCAATGGTGTCAGTATTTATCGTGCTGCCTTGCCAAGGGCTTAATGAAATACGATTCCCATTACCATCAAATTGAGATCCACGATTGGTATAATCAATGCCAAAAAAACCATCGACTTTGTCATTTGCAAATGAAGCAGTTTGCCCAACTTGATAAGCGAGGCTGTCACCACGGAAATTATCAGCAGATGTCACACCTACTTTGGTTTGAAAACTGAATGGTTTTGATTTATCCGCACGTTTGGTAATAATATTAATAATTCCTCCTGTTGCGCCTGAACCATAAATACTGGTTGCACCTGAAACCACCTCAATATGATCAATCATATTCGGGCTAATACTATTCAATTGACGCGCCACATCACGAGAACCCGTTTGTGACACACCATCAATCATCACTAGTACATTACGTCCACGCATGGTTTGACCATAATTACTACTTGTTCCACTACTTGGTGCTAAAGATGGTACAAGTTGCGCCAAAATATCAGCGACTTTACGCCCAGGTCCTGCCTGTTGAGCTATTTCATCAGCAGAAATTGTTTGCACGGTTCCTGCAATTTCAGAAATACTTTTGGGTGTACGAGTTGCTGTCATCACAATAGTTGGAAGTTTGGCTTCGATATTTTGTGTTGTAGAGCCAGTTGTTATAGTAGTGTCTTCAGCATAAAGTTGGGTACAAATAGCTGCTGTAAGCAGACAAAGACTAAAGTGTGACAAACGCATTTTTATTTCCTTGGTAGTTTATGTTATGAATAATGATAATCATTATCCATTGTGATGTAAAAAATTTTACTATTTAACATTATGGTGGTTATGTGAAAAAGTCCTCAATTGAGGGCTTTCTCGAACAATTCTCGTTCCACAACTACTCGTTGCTGATCAAAAGCTTGGTGGGTATCCTTTATGAATTGCATTTGTTTGCACCAACTGCTCAGATACTTTCTGTAGTCGATCCGATACTTCGTTTAATCTTTTCCACAGTGATAAACTTGGTTCATTCACATACGCCCCATTATTTTTGGCAATAAAAAAGCACCCTTCCCGGTGCTTTTAGATTTACTTTTCAATTTGGTATATGTTGAATAATATCTGTAATACATACCGCCAAACCGATAAAACTGAATAATGTTAACAAATAGATAAATATGTATGATTCGGATAACTTGTATTTAAAAATCATAAAACCTTAAATGGCTAAACTTTAAGTATAGTAATAATCATTATCAATTGAAAACACAATACTATTGATCTACTTTCTAGTCATTTTTTCATATAGCTTTATCTGAAATGAAGAAATGTATTTGAGTAATTTTTTCAAGACATTAAATTTGAAGATAAAACAAGTAAATAGCAATATAATTAAATTCTCAATCATGCCAAGAATGAAATTAGTCGCAATGTGATCAGGATTATGAAGTATACCTCCAATAGTTAGAAAGCTTTTAATCACTCATTCTTTGAAATCCACGGCAGATTCTAAGCAGATGGTTTCTTCTTCCTCTGCTCAATCAATTAGATCCATGGGTGGAAATGATCTGATCTTTTCACCTTTTAATCTATTAACTGCATTTTAATCCAATTAATCGTAAAACCTGATTAAATTTGATGAGGCTCAAGATGTACAGTTGATCCCCTTTCTTCGGACAAATCATATTTATACAATACAATTGCTATCTTTTTGCCACCATGCCCCACTGACCATGAGCTGCCAGCAATTTCTAGCTGATTCAAATTGAAATTTTCTGCGATAACCAATGTTGTTTTCTTCTAACTCTTGAAATAAAGATTTTTCAGCTTCAAAATATTTTTATTCTTTAGCAAATTGCTTAGTTCTTAGTTTGGTTTTAAGTGGGCGTTTCTTGGTTTTCCAAAAATAGCTGTCTTCATCCATAAAGTACGCCCATTAAAAAACCACCAGAAGGTGGTTTAAACATCTAATGAAGCTACTTGCTCTGAAAGTCGTGAAGCTGCTTCTCCGCATCCGTAATAATTAACCGAATCTCAGCTTCTCTTTTCTTCTTACTATCCTGATGTGCAATTACACCTAAGAAATAAATAACTACAGTCAAGCCTACAAGTATTGAAAAAATATAAGTTTTAATTTTCACCACCGTTTTATTGTAGTTTATTAACAATCTATTTTATTAATTTTTTTATATATAACAATAGTATTTTTTTACTATTTGATAAATTTTGTATTTTCAACAATAAATAGAGTCTCGCATAATTTCAATAAACGCCATACATAAAAAAGACACCTAGGCACCTTTCATCATTTGCCTTTGTCGCCTAACTAAACCAAGTGCTTCTTTACGCTCATAGATTTCATCATCGGAATAAGGGAGTAATACTTTTAAATCCTTATTAGTCAATGAGCTGTTTTCAATTAATGTACAGTCTTGCTCAGTAGTCCAACAAGACTTTGGAAATTCAGATTTCTTACTTTGTCTTTTCATAACTTTATTTTAGTCAAAATTCAGGCATAAAAAAACCCTAATAAGCACGAAGCTAGTTAGGGTATTAAACTTTAATTTCTTTTCGTTGGTAGCGGGAGCTGGATTTGAACCAACGACCTTCGGGTTATGAGCCCGACGAGCTACCAGACTGCTCCATCCCGCATCAACGAAGTGTCTTTATACGCCTAAAATACAAGTAATACAATCATTATTAAATTTATCTAATACATAGCCAAATATAAAAACTCATATATTGGGTTTTTATATTACTTAATGTTCAATAATTTTAAATATTTTTCCAGTATTTACACTTTGAAAAAACATTTCAAAGCTAGGGCGAATCAGTTCATTGTCTACAATAATATATTTAATTCGTTCATAGGTTTTAACTGCACTTGATACAACTTCATCTAAAGTCGCTTCAATGGCGTAATTCGCGCCAAATTGATCTTGTACATTAATATTAAGTTTATTCATAAAAATACCTCAAAAAGTCAAATAACAAACAGTCTAAGACTGCAAAAGTGGCATTCAATATTTATTAAATTTAGTAGTTATATATTGAACGCTCAACAATATACGTTAAAAAACACCTTCTAGGGAATTTTTTTGCATGTCATACACATCTCTAAAATTCAGGTATTAAAAAAGCCCCACATTTCTGTGAGGCTTCCCCCCTTATTCAATTGCGCTGATTAAGGATTATTTTTTGCTATTTATTCTAAATAACCATTGAAGTTTTACTAAACAATTTAGCTCAAGTCAAACTTATTTACTAAAAGCCATCTTTTCGATGACCAAAAAATACTCACCATCAACTCTTGCCTGAAATTCGTTCTCGCCATGCTGTCGCACCAAAATATTTCGAGAATGAATAAACCGAAATCGTATTATTGGGCAAATTGCAAAAAGAGTTCTAAAAATCTTCTACAAAAGTACCATAAACATCGTCAGTCAAAATAATTAGATTAGGACGTTTTTTCACAATATCGGCAATAATTTCTAATCTTTAAAACAGCATATTTAAATGCAGGTGGTAAGGTATCTGAGCTTGAAGAGGAAGATGAGATAGAGATTATGTGTCATCAACAGCTCAAATGGATTGATTTGAAGATTTAATACTAAGCTTGAAAGAAGTGTCATGACGGAAATTGATCGCAGAATTCGAGCGAAAGAATTTATGAGACTGCTCGCAATTGGTAATGATAAATTTTACGACTTCGTAAAATATGGTGCTATACAGCAACCAGTTCGGCAAACTGAAAAAGATGTGTTTTGGTACTCATCTTATGTTCGGAATAAAGTTGAAGAGCGTAAAGCTTAATATGATATAGTAGCCCACATTCTAGTGGGCATTTTCTTTTACTCAGCTACCTATTCTCCCTAAAACGGGTAATTAAACGGGTAACCCACGCAATCCACAATATTCTATCTATATATATCAATTGGTTACTATGAAAATTGTAATTCTAAATAAGCCTTATGACGTGCTCTCCCAATTCCGTAAAGATGAAGCACACATGACCATGTCCGACTTTGTCAGCGATCCAGATTTACGTCTTGCTGGTCGTTTAGATATGGACTCAGAAGGTCTCGTTTTCTTAACCGATCACGGTGGGCTAAATCAGTACATTACCAATCCTGCAAATAAAAAGTTCAAAACTTATGTTGTGCAAGTTGAAGGTGATGTAACTGAAGAAGCACTTGAACAATTGCGTAAAGGTGTTGAGCTAAAAGATGGCATGACTTTGCCTGCAAAAGCTGAAAAAATTGAACAACCTGAATGGTTGTGGGATCGTGATCCTCCAGTACGTTTCCGTGCCAATGTGCCAACTTCTTGGGTTGAAATTCAGATTTGTGAAGGTCGTAACCGCCAAGTACGTCGCATGACTTCATCTGTAGGCTTCCCGACTTTACGTTTGATTCGTACACGTATTGGTGCAATTGATCTTGTTCAAATGGGTTTAAAACCAGGTGAAATCAAAGAAATCGAACCACTACTGTATCCTGACTTCCAGAATCTTCCTCCAGAAGAACCGTATCGTTCTCGTTCTTATGTGAAAAAACCAGGGGGTACAGGTGGTAAACCAATGGTTCGTAAAAATAAAGATGGTTCTGTAAAGAAAACATCGGGTACGAAGCGTATTTGGCAAATGGATGATAGCGAAAAGCCAAAACGTAAAACCAATGGTACAACGCGTCCAAACTCGAAAGCGCCTCGTGGTCGTGGACGCAACGGTCGTTAATTTTTCCTGATCATTAAAGTTAAATACAAAAAGTTCACTTCGGTGGGCTTTTTTTAGCTCAATTTTTAAGTGTTCTGAATAACAATAACTCAAAATAAAATCATCAGTGGAAAAGGCATCAAATTGCTTTAAGCCTAGATTAAGCACTGTTTAATTTTTGATTAATTAGCCATTAATCTAACAAGGTTATGCTTACTTTATACAAAATTCAACGAAGTAAGGATGCGACTGTGACGATCAATACTACGCTACAACATCTACCCAATATATTAGTGATCCATGATGGTCGTAAAGGTCACTTGAATCCATCACTCGCTATTGCTGAAATGATTTCAGAACAGCATCCTTTTAATACAATATCTTTTCAACTGCCAATTCAATTGAATAAAAAATTGGTCAGCATATTAAAAAAGCTTTCTCACTTTCCCCAGATATTTCAAATAATTGGACAAATTTTCTTCAAATTTCAACCACAAGGCATTGAAAATACAAAACTCATTGTGTGTTCAGGGATGCCCAATCTGATTTATGCAGCCTATTTATCACGTAAATACCATATTCCCCTGCTGTACTCTGGCGGAACACGGAAATTCAATACCGCTTTAATAAATTGGATTGTTGCCTCTGTTCCTGAGAACAATGCCTGCACACAAATTATTGTTCCTGTTAGTCCAACGCTTGCTCAATTTTCCACAATTCGAAATACACTCCCCTTACAAGAAGCAAGTTTATTACTGGGTGGAGCAACCGAAGAATATCCTTTTAATCAACAACACATCAGCACAATAATTGAAAATTTCACTCAGTTTTGTCAGCAACATCATTTACAAGGCAATATTATAACTTCTAGACGAACAGCACCTTTTTCTGAAAATATGCTGCAATGGATGACACAACAGCAGTTACGTTTAATCACACCGATGCAAAATATTGCAGTTTGCGATATTTTACAGCGTAGCCAATATGCTTTTGTCACTTCAGATAGCGACACTATGTTGTCCGAAGCGTTACACACTGGGCGTACAGTCATTTCTGTTGGTTTAAACTATACAACAGCAAGCTTTTTTGATCCCTTAATAGCACAACACTATTTGCAACGTAAAACCTGTGAGGATTTACACACTGCAATTGAATTGCCAAGTCCACTGATGCGAAATGCAATTGCTCAACCTATTCTAAATGCACTCAATCCAATACTCAAAAATAGCGTATTGCAAAACACAACTCACTCACCACATTCCATTCAACATTTTGCTTAAGCTTAGAACTCTCTTAAACTCAACATACATGGCTATTTTCAAAAACATTGAAAATGGCATCAAAAAAGCGCGGTCTATAGTTATGCCGATCCTTTATGTTAATAATTATACAAAATCCTAAAAATCTCCCATAATCCCTCTTAAAAAGAGGAAAAATCTCAACTTTAATAAATTTTCCTTATTGAAAGCTCCCTCCTTTGGAAAAGGAGGGTTTGAGAGAATTCAAAGAATTATTAACAGACTAACATCAACCATTTACATTGCATCTTTAAACACATATCAATCTGATATATAAAAATATATTAAGATTTTAAGCACGTGCTTTCAACCAAGTATCTGCTTTGTTTTGATCAGTAACATTTAGTTCAACTTCCGTTAAAGCTGAACCACCTGTTTGTACATCAAACTGAATAAACTCATCACGGCGGAATGCAAATACAGTATATGTACCTTCTTGTTTAGCATACTTTTCAACAAGTTTAACTGTTGCTTTAATGCCATCAATCGCCACAATCACATCATTAGCAGATAGACCCGCTTGAACAGCAACACCATCACGACGTGCAGACTGAATCAATACACCTTCAGGTTTATCAACAAGTTTTAAGCCCAGAGGTAAAGACTTGTCATTTTTCAATGTATAGTTTAAACCAAACTCTGGAAGTAATTGATCTAAAGGTAATTCATCTGTGGTATTGATAAGATGATTAATCTGTTCAATCCAATCATCACCTGTCAATTCATTACATAAATCGACAATAGTACGTTCATTCACTTGAATGCCATTCTGTGCATTTTCATACAGTTTACGCATCAATGCATCTAGGCTTGAACCACGTAAACGTAAACCCATATCTAAGCACAACGCCACTAAACAACCTTTGTTATAGTAACTTGTACCGGCATTATTTGAATTTTCATCTTGGCGATAAAATTTCACCCATGCATCAAAGCTTGACTCTGAAACTGATTGAATTGCTCGACCTGGATTTTGCAAATATCGATCAATTTGTGCTTTTAACAATTTAATGTAGGATTCCTGAGAAATCACACCGCTACGAAGTAAAATTAAATCATCATAATATGAAGTGAAGCCTTCAAAAATCCACAATAAAGAGGTATAGCCTTCTTGATTCAAATCATAATTAGCAAAATTTTCAGGGCGAATAAATTTCACTAACCATGAGTGGAAATATTCATGGCTACATAAACCTAAGAAACGTTGATAATCTGCTGAAGGTTCTTCTGGCTCATCAGTTTTAGGTAAGTCATCACGCGGAGTAATCAAACTCGTGCTATTAGGATGCTCAAGACCACCATAACTATTACCTGTTGCCATGGTCATAAAGGTATAATTTTTAAACGGTGCAGAACCAAACATTGAAATTTCTGTGGCACAAATTTTTTCAATGTCTTGCTGCATACGAGCTATATTCATCGCATGTTTACCCGAAACCACAAATTCATGTGGAATGCCATTGGCTTCAAAGCTGAAGCGAGTTTGCTCTGCTAACTCAAATGGCGAATCAATCAACTGCGCATAATTGTCTGCTTTTAAGGTAAAACGACCTTTGACCAAACTTTTTGACGCTAAGCCTGTCGCAATTTGAAAATGCTTCAACTCAGGTGGCAAGAAAACTTCAACTTCAACTGCTTTATGCTCTTGCCCATCTAAGCCTAAACATAAACATGCTGGATTGACATACAGACGTGTTTGATCGACATAGGCACCACGTACCGATAAATCATAGGCATAAACATCATATTCAACTGTAATCAATTCATGATCAGTATTAAATAAACGCCATTTATTTTTTTCAAATTTGCTGATTTTAAGTACACGCCCAGCTTCATCATACGCGCGAACAGATTCAATATGCTTAGAAAACTCACGAATCAGATAGCTGCCCGGAATCCATGTGGGTAATGATAAAACCTGTGTTGGATCTGCAAGAAAACGCAGTGTGACATGAACTAAATGCTGACGATAATCGTCAAATTCGATCTGATAGTGCAACATAATTTTGCTTCAACAAACAGTGGAAAGTTAATTTAACAATTAGATTATCATTTTTTATAAATTCATGCAGAAATTGCCGTATTTATCTACAAAACTGGCTAGCGAAATCATATAAAAAAGCATAGGATTCGCAGTGATTTCTATATTCATCGCCATCGGATTGGCTATAAAAGGTATCTCTGTTGAAAATTTTGACTTCCACACTGGCAATACTCAGCCTGTGTTGCTCCACGTTTGTAAATTCTGCACTACTTAATATCAATCCACAGTCTGTCGAGGCTGAGTCTTGGACAATCCTTGACACACAAACAGGGCAAATTATTGCTGAGCATAATAGTCATGTTCAGCGTGCACCTGCCTCTATGACCAAAATGATGGTTGCCTACATTGCACTTAAAGAAATTAAAGCAGGACATTTGCGTAAAGATGAGGTTTTAACCGCAACGCCTGTAGTGCAGATGGTACAGTGGGATGAATCTCAAATGTATCTCAAACAAGGGGAACAAATTTCAATAGATCAGCTATTAGCAGGTTTGGTTGTAATGTCTGCCAATGATGCCGCTGTGACCCTTGCAGAACGTATTTCAGGCGATGTTCCCGCATTTATTGTTCGAATGAATAAAGAAGCGCAAGCTTTGGGTATGAAGGACACGCATTTTGCCAATGCACCAGGTGTGACCATGCCTGATCATTTTTCATCGGCACATGACATGGCGCTATTAGGTCAAGCGGTAACTCAAAATACGCCTGAATATATGCATTATTCAGTCATGCCAAATTTTAGCTACAAGCAACGCTTTCACCATGCAACGAATCTTGTTTTAAAAAATGATCCAAGTGTCGATGGCTTAAAAACGGGTTTCACTAGAGCTGCGGGTTACAATCTTGCACTCAGCGCCAAACGTCCTTCAGGTTTAATTGAATCGCCTGATCGCCGTTTAGTTGTAGTCGTAATGGGCGCTAAAAGTGCTATTAAACGTGCTGAAGTTGCACATAAACTATTAAATTTAGGTTATAGCTATACACGTGATGAAGTTGCCATTAAGGATAAACAACTGATTGCTGAACTCCCTGTGGTCAAATCAACATTAAAGATTTTTAAAGTTGAAGCCAAAAAACCACAACTTGTCACCACTTCACTGTATAGCAACCCTACCCCAATTGACTTGATGACTTTTGATAATCTCAATTCTAAAGTCATGCAAACACATGCCAATGGTGTCATCAGTACTATCGAACCTTTACAAACAACAAAAACTAAACTCAATGTCGAATTGAATGAAACTTCACTGACCGCCCCATTGGCTCAAATCATGCATTTGGCTAAAGTCAATGTTTATCAAGGTGATCAACTGATTCAAACTTTTGATATTGAAGATGATGTCCAAATCGAACAAGCCTCATGGATTGAGCGCCTGATCAATTGGTTAAAGTCTTTGTTTTAACTTAATCGATTATTAATAACGAGATACCAAAAACAGAAAACAATAAAACCAAGCTTTGAACTTGGTTTTATTGTAAAAATGTAATTTGTAAAACAAGAATCATAAAAATATTTCAATGGAATGGCATATTAGTGCCATTCCATTTTTTATAACAACAATTAGGTAATTTTTATGTCCAATCTACATCATATTGTGATTGTTGGTGGTGGCGCAGGCGGACTCGAGCTCGCAACTCAACTTGGCGATACCATTGGTAAATCATCCAAAGCCAAAATCACCTTAGTCGATCAAAAGCTCACACATATTTGGAAACCTCTTCTGCATGAAATTGCGGCTGGAACAATGAACCCAAATGATGAGGAAACTAACTATTATGCTCATTCAGCCAAACATCACTATGAGTTTGTCTTAGGACGCTTTGAAAAATTAGATCGTGAACAAAAGATTATTTCACTGAGTAAAACTCAAAGTACCAAATACGACAGCTCAACAGATTCATATACATTAAGTTATGACACACTTATTTTAGCTGTCGGATCAGTGTCCAATGATTTCAATACCCCTGGTGTCAAAGATTATTGCCACTATTTAGATAGTCGAAAACAAGCTGATATTTTCCAACAAGATCTTTTACATTTATATCTAGACGCACAAAATAAAAATATTGATCGTGACTTAAAAATTGCAGTTATTGGTGCAGGTGCAACAGGCGTAGAATTATCTGCTGAATTGGTTGAAGCCAAGCAAAATTTTTATAAATATGGTTTGAATAAAATCAACCCTCAAAATGTACAAATTACACTAATTGAAGGTGCAGATCGAATTTTACCTGCTTTAAATGAAAAAATAGCTGCACATGCAAATCAACAATTACAACGTATGAAAATTGAAGTACTCACAGCAAAGCGTGTTGAAAAAGTTGATGCAGATAAAGTGTGGTTTACCGATGGTACGTCTATTGATGCACAACTTAAAGTATGGGCAGCAGGTATTCAAACACCGTCTGTCATTGCTAATTTAGAAGGTTTTAATCAAGACCGAATGGGCCGTTTAGATGTATATGCCACATTACAAACCAAAGCCGATCCATCTATTTTTGCCTTTGGTGATTGCGCATGTTGTATTTTAGACGCGCGTGAACCTCCACTAGGACCTCGTGCACAAGTCGCAAGCCAACAAGCCGCTTTTTTAGTGGAAGCCATGAGTGCTCGTCTAAGTGGTCGTCAGCAACCTATGTTTCAATTTTCAGATAAAGGCTCTTTGGTTTCACTTAGTAAAAATAAAGCGGTAGGTGAATTAATGGGGCAAGTGAATGTACAAGGTTTCATTGCCAAGTCGATGTATGTTTCACTCTATCGTATTCATCAAGCCACAATTTATGGTTATGCACATGCAGGTTTACTGACGGCTAAAGATTTTGTTACACGAAAAATCTCTCCACGCATTAAATTACATTGAAATTGCACAAACTGCCCTTATTAATGAAAAAACGGTCATAAAACCGATGAACATGCATTTTTTTAGAAATTTTAGTCTACAAAAAATGCATTTCACTTTATGATAGCTTCCTTAAAATATTGAATGGATCAATGACATGACTGCAATTGCAAATAACCACGTGGTTTCTTTCCACTATACGTTGACTAACGCTGAAGGTGAGCAACTTGACAAATCACAAGGTGAGCCACTTGTCTATTTGCAAGGCGCTGGTAACATCATTCCAGGTCTTGAAAAAGCACTTTTAGGCAAAACAACTGGTGATAAATTCACAGTAACGATTCCTGCTGCTGAAGCGTATGGTGAATACAACACTGATTTAGTTCAAGAAGTTCCTGCTCAAATGTTCCAAGGTGTTGAAAACATCGAAGCAGGTATGCAGTTCCAAGCACAAACTGATGATGGCGTTCAAATTGTTACTGTTAAAGCAATTGAAGGCGACAACATTATTGTTGATGCTAACTTCCCTCTTGCTGGTCAAGATTTAACTTTTGATGTTGAAATTGCTGAAGTTCGTGATGCATCTGCTGAAGAAATTGAGCATGGTCATGTACACGGTGCAGGTGGTCATCACCACTAAGATCTAACTGATCTGAAAAGGCAAAGTAAATACTTTGCCTTTTTTATGTCAAAAAGAATAAATTCTATCAAAATGACAGAAATAATAAAAATGAAGCTCACAATTCCTTTTGTACTCTTAAGCATAAACCTAATTACGTCATATACCTATGCAAAAGAAAAAATTCAAACCGTCCAATGCCATATTTCATCACCTAATTGGGCAAATGAACTGAATAAAGTTTATCAACTCGATGAATTTTATGTGTATTACTCAGATCTACCCAATAGTGAGCATAAAATTCCACAAACAGCAGATATCAACAAAAATACTATTCATGATTATGTTGAAAATATTGCTCTTCAAGCTAAAAGTAGCCGTGATATGTTCCACCTAGCAGGCTTTCGCTCTCCACTCAAATCACCTCGTTATCAAAACCATGCAACAGGAATTGCCATTTTTTTGCAAAATATGAAGGGAAATGGAATAGCCTTTGAAAGAGCAGCTCAACATCCTAATATTGCAAAAGATATGATTCAAATGCCGTGTTCTATTGCTTTGGTTATTTCCAATAACTTAGATGGTTTTCCAGGCTCTTGGGCCACTGTTACTCATGAATTTTTTCATTTATACCAATATAGTTATACACAATTTAAAAATTCATGGTATTTGGAAAGTCTAGCATTTTGGGCAGACCGCTCACTAAAACGAGAGAATGGAAGTGGCACTAGAAATCTCCCTACTCTCCCACAGAATCCAACTGATTTTTATAAACAAATTTATAAACAGCCCTATACCCATATTTGGCGTAGACTTTTTTTAATTAATGATACTGATGTACTTAAAATTCCAGATCACATGAAGAATCGAATCTATATTGGTGGTCAAAAAGTCTTTGCAGATGACGAATGGCGTGGTACTCAGTTTGTACTCAAATTTATGCAAGATATGGAAAAAGAATCTAATCTAATTACACAACAACATGATTGGCCCGAATACCATTGGAAAGAAAATGACCAACGTTTATCTGCATGGAATCCAATTATTTTTGGACTCATTCAAAAACAACTACAACAGCCACAATATGATCAAACTGAAATTCAATTCATACGTACAGTTGATTTAAAGTCCATAAAAAGTGAATAATCAAAAATAATTATCTAGAATTATTCAGCCTCGTTATGTCAGAAAATACACTCATTTGGTTTAGACAAGACTTACGACTACACGACCATAGTGCTTTGTGGCATGCAACAACATCAGGTTCAGCGATTGCCTTAGTCATACTCTCACCTGAGCAATGGCAACAACATGATGATGCCCCTATCAAAATTGATTTTTATTTACGTCAATTGTTACAACTCAAAATAGACTTGGCGCAGCTTAATATTCCACTCATTATTAAAACTATACCACTTTGGCACGATATCGCACCGTATATTCAACAGATGTGTAATGACTTAAGTATTCAACATGTTCATGCAAATATCGAATGTGGTGTGAATGAGTTACAGCGTGATTTTAAAATACAAAAATTACTGAATGAACATGCCCAAGATTTAATTTTACATCATGATCGTACACTTTTTCCTGTCGGTTCAATTCGTAATAAAAGCAATACGCCCTATCAAGTGTTTGGTGCATTTAAAAAATATTGCTATGAACAGCTTAGTATTTCGATTCCACAGTGCTACCCAAAACCTGAGATTCAAACCCCGATTGCTTATAACATTGAATCGGAAGACATTCCAAAAGTAGAACAAATTTACTCATCGAATTGGCAAACCAATACACATCCTATATGGACTATATCGGAGCAACATGCTTGGTCTTTACTTGATAATTTTATTGAAGATCGTGTTGAGCATTATCATACTGAACGTGATTTTCCACATATTGAGGGAACAAGCCAACTTTCGAGCTATTTAAACATAGGGATTCTCTCTATTCGACAGTGTATTCAAGCCTTATTTCGTTCGCAAAATGGCTATTTTCAAATTGAGTCAACAGGTCAACAGACATGGCTCGATGAACTATTATGGCGTGAATTCTATCAGCATATTTTGTTCGATTTTCCTCGTGTATCGAAAAACTTTCCTTTCAAAATTAGTACTCAAAATATTCCTTGGCGTAATGCGCCTGATGATTTACAGGCTTGGCAAAATGCAAAAACAGGTATTCCGATTGTCGATGCAGGTATGCGTCAAATGCTTGCAACAGGTTGGATGCATAATCGTGTTCGTATGATTGTTGCGATGTTTCTGTGTAAAAACCTCCTCATCGATTGGCGACAAGGCGAACAATGGTTTATGCAACACCTTGTGGATGGCGATTTGGCTGCCAATAATGGTGGATGGCAATGGTGTGCATCGACAGGAACAGATGCTGTGCCTTATTTCCGAATTTTCAATCCGATCAGTCAGTCAATCAAGTTTGATCCGCAAGGCGACTATATTCGTCAATGGTTACCTGAACTTGCGCATTTAGATGCCAAGACCATTCATGAACCTTATGCTAAAAATCCCGATATGTTGTTAGACTATCCAAAACCGATTGTTGACCTTAAAAGTAGCCGTATTCGTGCAATTGAAGCCTTTAAGCAAAATAGTTAAGTTAATCAGTTTAATTCATTACGTAATTTATATACATAATGGATAGTGATTTGATATTCTTGCGAAAAATATCTTTCATCGCTTTAAAAAGAAGAATCGTATGAGTAGAAAAACACAACAAGATATGCACGTATTGATGCAACACTTTCATGCTAAGACATTGCCTGAGAATGGTTTACGCTATTCAGAACGATTATTTCAAATTACAGCAAATTATAGCGATGAAAGTCTTGATCAACTTGATCAATTACTCATCGACTTACATCATCAAAATATTCGCCCCAATGATCTTGTTGCAGAGTTTGATGGTCTTAAATTTCTGATGAGTATTTCAGGCTACTTATGCGAAACCATCAACCAAAGAACCTCTACAGAAACAGAATGGTATAACTATCATGAAGCTATAAAAATTTTACCTTCTGATTATAATCTGCCTCTCGATTTCTTTTCTTCAATGGTAGCAATCATTGAAAAGCAAGTTTGTCTGCCTTTAGGTGTTTTACAAGATTTACTCTATCAAGGTACTGAATCAAAACGCAATTGTAAAAATTACGTAGAAAGCCGTTGTGAGACCATCAATCAAAGTAAAAAGCGCGACACCAATGAAATGGCGAAACAATATCTTTCGGCATTACAAAATAATACTTATATGCCCGGTGGAAACTATTATCGGAGCAGCACTGATCTGATTGATTTTGATTTTTCTATACGCAGTGTCGCTGAACTCGATGTCTTACTACAAAGTATTAGAGAAACTGAATTACTCACAGAACAGGATTTTGCATCTTTTTTTCAAAATAGAGAAAAACTTAACTTCCTCATTGGGATGACTTATTATTTGGGTGCAGTCATCGCACATTTGGGACAAAACTCGCTAAAGTGGTTTGACTTTGCCGAATATAAAGCCCGTTTTAGCAATGAACCTGATCTTGAATTCCGCCATGAATTTGATCAGGTCTGTGTGACGGAAGATCGTATGTCATTCCCAATGACAGTACTTACGACTTTACTTTTTGACTCCTCAGCCAACAATCAAAGCTGTGTCGCATATATTCAAAATCAAACCTCAGATTTACAATCGGGACCTATTCGGTATTTTCCATCCTCTTTACGTTTTGCAACGGATGCTTCACTACCACCAAATATACAGACTGCTTTTGCACAGGCAGGTTTTTTTGCGGCTTATGCCAGCTTTATGATGCAAGGTTCGTCTTTCCCCCCGATGGTTCTTGTCCCTGAAGGAGAAAAAATTAATATCGTAAAAGAAATGTCTGACAATGCTCGATCTGAGATATTAAAAAAGCTCGATGAAAATATCTATCAACACCCTTATTTAATTTTTTGCGAGGATATTCACGCCTACCCACCCTCTGGTCGTACAGATGCAATCTATATGAAAATTCGGGTATACGACACAACGCCTATCGATTTAACACTCATTATTCCCTATCAACCAAAAACAGCAACGCAAGCTGAAAAAGTATTTTCAGCAATTCGCTATTCTGAATCAGATATTCCTGAACATTTGCTTAACCCTGCAATGGCTGAATTTTATAAACAAGCCTTTGAGTTTATCAATGCTTTTACACATGAAAAGCTTTGGGAAGAGTGCTTTGAAGAGCATATTTTACTGAAACCGCTTGAAGATGCAGCCTCAGAAGATCATTTGCATAAGTTCAAAACACAAATTATTGCAATACTAAATACACATCAAAAAAAACAATCTAATCAACAAGCTTATACACCTGAAGCATCGACTCACGCTACATCTAATCCATCCATTCAGCAGCAAACAGCGACACCTCAACCACAAAGTACACAAGCTACATTGGCAAGTCACACATCGACACGAGCTATTCTAGCTGTCCTAGATGATGCTGATAATACACCACAGCAAAAACAAGAAGCAGTTGCGCTACTCAAAACTAAAGCATTACAACATGATATAGATGCAATGCAAGTCATCGCTTACTTCTATGCCAATGGTAAATATGTAGAACGCAATCCTAAACAAGCTTTATACAATTTGATTGAAGTTGCTAAAGTGAAATTAGACGAAGAGTCCTTTGATACAGCGATGGGCTTTTTTGCAGCACCTGAAAATGGTATTCACGCCGAAGATAAAGAGGCAGAAAGTTGGCTACTCGATTTAGCTGCACGTTATGATCAGGCTACACAAGAAAAACCTTCTTTTGATAAGTCAATTCCACAAAATAATACGTCCACTACACGTGCCCGCCGTCAACAGAAACAAGCTTTAGATGGCACACAATGGTTTATTCGTATTGGTATAGGATTGGTCATTTTATTGTTTTTAATTATTATTTTTAAATAATCATCAATCAGACATCATCTAGGATTGATTGTTGATGATGTCTTTCATTTTTTAGACAACATCTTCAACAGATTTTGCTTCGCCTGATCTTCAAATAAATGATTAAAGTAATGCGTTTGATAAATTGGCTGCATCTGATAAAAATACTGCAAAACTTCAGCTCGTTTTAGCTTATACAAGTCAGATTCAACCCAAGCATATTCCTGCTGAATTTGCTGTTCATATTCGGCAAAGCGAGCTGTTGAACTTCCTAGTATTGCCAAATCTATGTCAAGTAAATAGCTCAAATCTTGATCAGCTGATGCTTGATGTTTTTTTGTCGCAATAATCCAATCATAGACTTTTTGAATTTGATCAGATGCCAATAAATTTGAACAAGACTTTTGCATCAACTCTGCACTTTGTTCTTCATTATCTATGGCTTTAGGATCATAAATCACATCGTGGAACCAAATCGCAAGTTCAATTGCGATGGTATCATTCAACTGTTCTTTAATTTGATGAAATAAATCAAGGCATTCAACTATATGTTGATAAGTATGATAGTGACGCTGTGACTCAGAATAGGCATTTATAAGTAATGAATATAACTCTTCTACTTGCTTATTATCTAAGTTCAATTCAGCCGAAAATTGTGCCCAATACTGCTGAAATTTCTCATGATCATTTTGCATTGGGCACCTCACTCTTAGGCTAAATCACTTAAGCCACTTTCTCATCACGTTTAAAAACGAGTTCACCTTTCAATGAGCTTTCTGCATCAAAATAATAACCATCCGTATTAAATGATTTAATACCATCTACTTGATCAATTTGATGTTCAATCATATAGCGTGCCATCAAACCACGGGCTTTTTTGGCATAAAAACTAATGACTTTATATTTACCGTTTTTCTGATCTAAAAATACGGGTTTAATAATCTCTGCCTGAATTTTGGCTTCTTTTACAGATTTATAATATTCATCTGAAGCAATATTCAATAAAATTTTAGCATCTACTTGCTCTAAATCATCATTAATCAATTGAGTAATTTGATCTTCCCAAAATTGATATAAATTCGAACCGCGTTCATTGGCAAGTTTTGTGCCCATTTCTAAACGATATGGCATCATCAAATCAAGTGGACGCAATAAACCATATAAACCTGATAAGCTACGTAAATGATTTTGTGCAAAATTGAGATTATCTTGCGACAAACTATATCCATCTAAGCCAGTATAAACATCACCTTTAAATGCAAAAATAGCTTGACGCGCATTGGCAAAACTAAAGTCAATATTCCAATCACGAAAGCGCTCTGCATTTAATTGTGCAATTTTTTCACTTACACTCATCAAATTGGCGATTTCTGAAGCAGATAACTTACGACTAACGTCGATAAGCTGTTGTGATTGATCAAGTAATCTTGGTAAAGTGTGGCTATCTGTAGGTAGCGCAGTTTCGTAATCGAGTGTTTTTGCGGGTGAAATTAAAGCAAGCATGGTTTTCCTGATCAAAAAATAACTAATCAAACTATAACAGTCAGAATATTTTAATGCCAATTTGTGTTTTCTGTGAGCAAAATCGGTAAAATACACCTTCTCCCTACTATTTATTGTTTAAATTATGTCCGAACAACTGTTCATACAAGGTTCGGTTGGCAAAATTGAAGTTTTTGCTGACTATCCTGTGGGCGAAGTAAAAGGATTTGCTGTCGTTTGTCATCCACACCCGCTTCAGGGTGGTACACCTCAACATAAAGTTCCCGCTTTACTTGCTCAGATTCTGACTGAACAGGGATGTGTCGTCTATCGCCCAAGTTTTCGTGGTTCAGGTCAATGCGAAGGTATCCACGATGAAGGTTTTGGCGAAACTGATGACATTTTAGATGTTATTAAACATGTTAGACAATTACACAAAGGTCTACCTTTCTATACAGGAGGCTTTAGTTTTGGGGCACATGTAATGGCAAAAGCCTATCATGCGCTACAAGATGAGCTCAAACCTATACAGATGATCTTATGTGGTCTACCAACGACAACTGTAGATGGTATTCGTAATTATGAAACGCCCGCCATTAAGGGTGATATTCTATTTGTACATGGTGAAGCTGATCCAACCACAAAATTAAGTGATTTGATAGAATGGGCGAAACCTCAACGTCATATTATTACGGTTTTACCGGGTGCAAATCATTTCTTTACGGGCTACTTAAAACAGTTAAGAATTGCAATTTCACGTTTTTTACTTGTTCCTTAAAACGAATATTGCTTTGTACGTAATACATAAATGGGGGCAATTATTGCCCCTATTTTTATTGAGAAATTACATTCCAAGTCAACCCAAACTTTGCCAAATACTTCTTCACCCGATCACTGTCATTGGTACTCTGCCGTTCCGCTCTAGACACAGCAAATAAACGCCGTCCCGCATCTGCCATCGACTTCGATTTGCGACAAATTTCAATCACCCCTTCAAGTTGAATACGATCAAATTCATCTATTTCAGCAATCTGTTGATGATTCAGAATAGCGCTTAATCCTGAATATTGTTTTTCTACATGTTCACCAATATTCCAAATATTTTGCAGTCTTTTAATTTCAGCATTCACCTCATTTAAACCAATACGCTCACCATTTGCCAATGTCGCCATACGCGTAACACTTGCAGTTAAATCACGAAAATTCCCTTGCCAAGTCGCCTCATGTGATTGTGCAAACTGTAAATATTTCTCCAAAGCATCACTATGAAAACGTAATTGCCGTTGATGTACATTGGCGAAGCGCTGTAATTCAAACTCAATATTGGGTGCAATGTCTTCACGACGTTCTTTCAAGCTCGGTAAAAAAAATGTCCATGTATTTAAACGTGCCCATAAATCTTCACGAAATCGCCCTGCTCGAACTTCTTCTCGTAAATCTCGATTTGTCCCTGCAATCAATTGAAAATCAGCTTGAACTTCTTTATCACTTCCGACAGGAAAAAATATTTTATCTTCCAATACCTTGAGTAGCATAGCTTGCTCATCTAAACCCAACTCACCTATTTCATCGAGAAATAAAATACCCTTATCTGCACTTTTTAAATAACCTGTTCGTGCCGAAACTGCCCCCGTAAATGCACCTTTGCTATGTCCAAATAATGTAGACATTGCACCATCACCAACTAAAGTGGCACAGTTGACATCAATAAATCGCCCAGTTAGATGAAACTTTTCTTTTTTAAGAGCATAAATTTGTTTTGCCAATTGTGACTTACCTACACCTGTTGCGCCCATAATTAAAATAGGTGCACTTGATCTTGTAGCAACAAGTTCAACTTCTAGAATCATTTGATTAAAGTTCAAATTTTTAGTGGCAATATTAGATTTGAGCTGTTGCCAATTTTCCAATTGTTCATGCTCAAAACGCTGCGTTAAAGCGGCATAACGTGATAAATCTAAATCAATAATGCGATATTCACCTTCAGGTTGTTGCTTACCTGTCGGAGAACTTTGAATGAGTTTTGCAGGTAAATAATGCGCATCG
Source organism: Acinetobacter sp. 1207_04 (assembly GCF_052850415.1). Taxonomy (NCBI): domain Bacteria; kingdom Pseudomonadati; phylum Pseudomonadota; class Gammaproteobacteria; order Moraxellales; family Moraxellaceae; genus Acinetobacter; species Acinetobacter sp. 1207_04. The sequence goes on from NZ_VXCQ01000015.1 coordinate 74,975, forward strand.
ATGAGTAAATACCAACAAATTTGTGCGACGTGCGTTCCTGTAGTGATATGTAAAAAGTAATGATTTCTTTCTATATCAAATGGGTAGGATTTTACAAAATCGTACAACCCACCGTACATATCGGAAAAATCCCACGGATCTCGAATATTGACTTGATGCCCTTTAATCTGTGTATGTGGTGAAATCTGCAAAGCATCTTTTTGTAAGTGCTCAATCAGACTTGAACTGCGACGATCATGTAATAGAACCAATTCATCAACCAACAAATCTTCATGCATCAGTAGGCTTAGCGTTGGTCGCCACCGTTGCCAACGCTCTTCTTTTTTGCCTTGATCGAGTGTTGAACCGACAAAACCAATCACAACTGTCTTTTTAGATTTTTGCATATTTTCTATAAAATTTTATAGTTTCAATTATTTTAATATAGCTAATTCAACTTAAAAAACAATTTTATTTGTGACTTTGGGATTTTAATTCTCCTGATTCTCAGCATGATTTTCTTGATCTTTGACAATGTAGTATTGTTTTAAATCCTGAATAATCACCCGATCTAATTTTAAATTTTGTATTAATGATTCAAAATACTCTTCACGATCTTCAGGTGATAAATACTCTAAAATTTCATGTAAAACGATCTCTAAACTTTGCCATTGCTGAGTATTGGGTTGCCATATTACCCATTCACTCAACTGTAAAAATGTCTTCAATATTTTTCCATCAAGCCAGTACTCACCCTGAGGCTGTTGGTTTAGAGATTCAATCCATTGCCACAATATAGGTTGAAAATGACTTGCCAATTGTGGATAAGCATCTAAATATACACATAGGTTTTTAATAACGTCTTGATCATTTTCTGCAATCGCTTCATTTAATAATTGTGTAATTTTATCAGCCACATACAAGCCTTTCTCTTGCCACTGTACCAGTAAATCTATACTGGTGCTTTGGGGTGATTCATCATCACAACCATAAGCATGATTTAAAGCATCAAGTAAATGATCTTTAAACCATTGATCTTGTACACCTATGCCATGTAATGCTCGCATAGCTGACATCGGTCGAAACCAGACCTCATCATCATGTAATAAATCTTTTAAATTTTGAATAACTTCGGTAGGAATAATGATTGTTTTACATTGTGCTAAAGCATCCAAACTCATATTGAATATGCTTTGATTAGAATGTTTAGCATATTCAATGAAAGTATCTAAAATAAACTGCTGTAAAGATTCTACCAAAAGCACAGGACGATCAGACAAACAACCTATTAACTTTTCCTTTAAATGACTAGAAGATGTTTGCAAAAAGCGCTGTGGGATTTGCATTAAAAATTCTGGAAATTGATCATAAAAATACTGAATATACTGCGTGGGGCGAATACCTGCCGTTGCAAAACTTAATTTTTCTTCTTTAAATAATTGATAGAAAATTTCTATATTTTCAGCTTTTAAGTAAGATCTAGGCAATTGTAGTAACAATTCAAATGTTTCCATTGGATAAATCTGAAATACTTGCCAAAACAAACTTACATTTTGTTCTGCAAACGGACTAAATGCCTGTAGCCAATAGTTTAAATATATTAATTGTTCCTGTCCTGATTGCTCTTGGAAAATCGAAGCCATTTCAGAATCTGACTGTAGTTGATTCCATGTTTCAGTTTGATCGTCCACCGTCATACTAGTTTGATATTTTTGCAATGCAGTTTCGAATTTCTGCATTTGCACAACCATAGTTTGCTCAAAGCCTTGCTGAATTTTTGGAAAAAATTCCAAATAAAATTTTAAAAAATCCGTGAAATGTTTTCGTATAGCCGTATCTTGCTTTAACAAATCTTGCCAACACTGCAATTGAAAATATTGATCATGCCCTATCACTAAGCATTGAATTTGATCCATTAGCTCAACATTAAAATAATCTTGTTGATCAAGTAAATCTAATAATAAAGATTGTGCTTTTTCTAATGAAAGCATTGTTTGGCTTGACATAATTACCCTATTGTTATGTTATTTTCTTCATTCTATCTTATTTTCAATTCATATTGGTAGAACGCTCACCCTGGCATTTATATCGCCATGGCGGATGTAATGGTTATTTCAATCCAGATAATATCTATCTATTTTTATATTTAATTATTTATTTTTATACTTAAAATAATTTCTATAACACTAAAAGTTTAACAAGAAACTCATACACAATAAATTAATCAATTAAATATCAATACATTAATAAATGAAAATTAAATCAAAATCAAACTTGGCACACTCTCTGCAATATACATAACATACATCATAGTGTGTATGACATTCACCTGCCTGCAACTGCTTAGCAGGCAGGTATAGAGAAAGGAATAAAACAATGACTATGTCAGTAATTGAACAAATTGAAAAACAAGCATCGAATGAACGTGCTTATAACATTATTCAGGATTCTAAAGGTGTCCCAATTAAAATGTGGACTAAAGGTGTTCCTGTTGATGAGAAATCGAAAGACTAACTTTTAAAAACTGCACAAATGCCGTTTATTTACAAATGGATGGCGGTGATGCCAGATGTGCATGTTGGAATTGGTGCAACCATTGGAAGTGTGATTCCAACTAAAGGTGCATTATTCCCGCAGCGGTGGGTGTCGACATTGGTTGTGGGATGATGGCATCTCGTACCACCCTGACCGCTTCCGATTTACCCGATAATTTATTCGCTTTACGTACCGAGCTTGAGCGTTTAATTCCACATGGAATGACCAAAAACCGTGGACAACGTGATCGAGGTTCTTGGGCAAATCCATCTGAACGTGTCGATGCTGTGTGGTCTGAGTTGGTAACCGATTTTGATTATATTTGTGCCAAACATCCACGTTTAAAAAACACCAATAATCGCACGCAGTTAGGGACACTCGGAACAGGAAATCACTTTGTCGAAATCTGTTTAGATGAGCATCAACAAGTGTGGATTATGTTGCATTCGGGTTCTCGTGGTGTGGGAAATGCAATTGGATCATATTTTATTGATCTTGCACGTAAAGATATGCAGAAGCATTTTATTAACTTGCCCGATAAAGATTTAGCGTATTTGGTTGAAGGAACAGAATATTTTGATGATTATTGGTTTGCTGTGGGTTGGGCGCAACGTTTTGCCATGAAAAACCGTGAGTTAATGATGGAAGCAGCCATTCAGGCTTTACGAATCATTATTAATAAACCGTTTAATGCCAAAGTTGAAGCGGTGAATTGTCATCATAATTATGTCGACAAGGAAGAGCACTTCGGGCAAGAAGTTCTAGTTACTCGTAAAGGCGCTGTACGTGCGCGTTTGGGTGAGTATGGAATTATTCCGGGGTCAATGGGTGCAAAGTCTTTTATTGTAAAAGGTAAGGGAAATCAGGAGTCTTTCTGTTCGTGTTCGCATGGTGCAGGTCGTGTATTAAGCCGTACTGCTGCGAAGAAACAGTTTACTGTGGAAGATCAGATTGCACAGACGCAAGGTGTCGAATGTCGTAAGGATGAAGCTGTGATTGATGAGATTCCGTCTGCGTATAAACCCATTGAAGATGTGATGAAAGCGCAGAGTGATTTAGTGGAAGTTGTTTATACGCTAAATCAGGTTGTTTGTGTAAAAGGATGAGTGTCTTTTCACGCAGATTAATAAGGAGATGATGATGTGTAATGTTTTGCTGAATAGCACAGAACAATGGATAGATTTAGCCCTATTCAACTGTGAAGATATTTCATTTACGCAACATCTTCCCGATTATGTTCCTGAAATTATTGAAATGAAATTCGAACATCGTTGGTATATTGCAGGCTATCCGAATGTGCAGTCATACAGTTGCCAATTTAGAATTAGACCACTTGAATTGGGCTTTAATCCACCTGAAGATTGGTTTTGTGAAGATGAGCAAGCCATTAAAGCAACTAAAATAGCATATGAAATATTTAAATATTTAATGGACAATCAGATTCAATTTGAAATTATTGAATCGTGGACTCAAGGCAGTGTGAATACAGACATAAATACAATTCATGATATTGATCTGGATTTTAAAGAAATTAGTCAGGATGAATTTTGCTTCATTGAAAATTCGAGAATGCTATTCAGTAGGGAAAATTGATGGCACATAGAGATATTGTAGTTTTGCATAATGAGCTTATCTCGAATTAAGAGATTACTTTTGATTTACCCCAAGAACCATACATTTTAGTGATTGCAATACATAGCGATAGTGTGAGTAATGAATGGTGAAATATTTGCTGTGATTGGATTGTAAAATCAGAGCAATATTATTGGGCTTTAGCTTGGGTCATGAATGTTCAATTTGGGATGATGCTTTGGATTGGAGTTACCTAGAATTTTGTAATTATGATCTACCTGAAGATGATGATTACAACCTCATGACTACTTGGCATGAAGACCAAACTTTAGATGAAGTTATAGAATTTGCAGAATCAGTTGTAGTAAATACTTTACCTCAACAGGATTTATATCAAATTATTGTGTTAAATATTCACTAAATATTGAAGTTATAAGGATAAAAAATGAAACTCGCAGAAGCGTTATTACTACGAAGCGATCAACAGAAGAAACTCGCTTCACTGAAACAGCGTATCAATGCCAATGTATTGATACAAGATGGTGATGAACCATCGGAAGATCCAAACGAGCTATTGAAGCAAGTCTTTGCATTAACACAGGAATCGCAAAAATTGGTTTTTACCATTCACCAAACCAATGCTTTGGCAAAGTTAAATGATGGTCGTTCATTACTAGCTTTACTCACCCAACGTGATGAGTTAGTGGAACGCCATAAAGTTTTAACGTCTGCGATTAGCAATACAAACCGTGAGCCTGATCGTTATAGCTCTCGTGAGATTAAATGGCGTAAAGTGATTCCTGTATCATCTTTGCAAAAGCAAGCCGATGATATTAGCGCTAAATTACGTGATTTAAATGTATTGATTCAAGCAAACAATTGGCAAATTGATTTAATTGAATCTTAACGATACATTTGACAAGTTTTGTTATCTCTCAAGATGACAAAAACCTGAACATACTGGGCGAGTGCAAGATCCCCTACTTCCACAACACAGGATTGAAAATAACGTGTAGTGGCTTGCAGAGCGAGTGGGTCAGCTTAAACCTTTAAGCACAATTCAACCCATCACTTAGCACAAGTCAAACCCTTGCGAAAGCATCGTTACAGCTCACTATTCATCACCATGCGCTGACAGTATGTTCACCCTATTTTTTAAGATAGAAGCTATGAATACACAATTTAAAAAAAGAACTATTCAAATTGATGGTTCAATCGGTGAAGGCGGTGGACAAATCCTCCGTACTGCCCTTTCCCTATCAATGATTACAGGTATTCCCTTTGAACTTGTGAATATCCGTGCAGGACGAAAAAAACCAGGGTTAATGCGTCAACACTTAGTTTGCGTTCAAGCTTCACAACGCATCAGCAATGCAACGGTTGAAGGTGCTGAATTGCATTCTCAAAAATTGTATTTTGAACCACAGCAAGTTCAAGCAGGAACTTATGATTTTCAAATTGGTTCTGCGGGAAGTACAATTTTAGTACTACAAACGCTTTTACCTGCTTTGATGATGCAGTCGCAAGCCAGTCAGATTAGCATTCACGGCGGTACGCATAATCCTATGGCACCAACTGCTGATTTTATAACGCATTGTTTCTTGCCAACAATTGAAAAAATAGGTATTCAGGTCGACTTCCATTGTGAACGTGCAGGCTTCTTCCCAATCGGTGCGGGGCAGATTCAAACCACTATTCATCCTTGGATACAGCAGACTAAATATACTGCTTTAGATAAGGGTCAACTTATTTCCACACATGCCTATGCGGCAGCGCTAAATATTCCAACAGATATTGCAGACCGTGAGCTTGAAACACTGCATAATAAATTGGATTTAAGCACTCGAAAGCGTTTGAATTTTAAAGGCATTAGTCAGGGCAATACAGCATATGTCATATTAAATTACGAGCAACATCAACAAGTGTTTTCTGCTTTAGGTGAAATGAAGAAGAGTGCTGAAAAAGTAGCGCATGATTTATCCAAAGAGGTGAAAGCTTATTTAGAGTCTGAGGCTGTTGCAGATGAATATTTGGCAGATCAATTGTTATTGCCCTTGGCTTTAGGTAAAGGTGGTGAATTTACTGCGAAAGTTATAAGTGAACATACGAAGACCCAAGCCGAGATGATTCAGAAATTTATCGACTGCGATATTCAATTTATAAAAATTGGAAATAGTTTTAAAGTGAATGTCAGTGTGTAATTTTATACACGACATTTCATCTAGTATACAAACAGATGAATTCATCTACACTTGATGCACAAACTAAGGAATACGACAAGATTATAAAAATGCCTTTGCTCAATATAGCACTAATAATAATGAAGCTTGGATTGAAAAATATATCCTCAATTGTTTATCGAAATAATGTGCTCTACTCAACAAAAAAGCGAGCAATACGATTAATACCTTATGATAAGCTACTGATAGGTATATAAAAAAAATAAGTTGGATCATAATCATCTACCTTCTTTTATTTTTAAAAAATTAAAACAGATATTTCAACCCAAGACGATTTTGCACAAAGATATCATCATTACGTAGAGCTGTTGTAAAGCCAAAGAATTCGCCACACTCCACCCTTTAAAGCGCCTGAAAAATTATAACTTCTATAAATCACATATTCAGATTGGTTTAAATTTTTCAAATCATTAGACTCAGCTAAATTCATGAATGAAGAATTTATATCTACCCATGCTTACTCATTCAAAGCACCTTCAAGTGCAAACAGAATGGCGTGCCCTACACATAAATCTTGGCGTGCTGGTAAAAATAGTTGTGTAAAACGGTACACACACCAATCATGTGAACCTACAAAAGGTAAATCTAAAGTTTGCCACTCAAGTTTTAAATTCTAATCCTGATTCTTCCAACTCAGCCATGCTTCAGCTAAATCATCTTTATCATTTTGTAATTCAGGCACTTCGTCGTGATTGTCACTTTTCTCATCAAGCCCACTGACCTTCGTAGCTTATTCCTACCTGTATACCTACAATGGGCGTTGTTCCATATTGTAAAAAACCGCCTGTCGTAGATGTATCTTTGTTCAATTAGCGAACGAAAAAAATATCATGGGTTGAATCATATAAAGTGTTAATCGACCACTGATTTGACCACATTGCAAAGCATTACTCATGTTCCCTTATCGGCATTCATCTGAATTTTTCAATAAATCATTGATAACCAAAACTACATTTAAAGTCGCTACAAAACTCAGGTACAACAATAAACAATCATAATTGGTTTTTTACATGAGAAATCACTTTTATCAGGCAAATTTTTGTATTCATGTCTTGCCTGATCAATTTATTGGCTTCTCCGCTAATTTTCAATTTTTATCTTTTCATTACAATAAATTAAGATAAAACAATGTAACGTTTATGACAAATCAACAATCTCCACCTGTAAAACATTCACTGTAAATTTCACATCCAAATTTGCAAATTTCATCGCGTAAATACGATGCTCATCTTTTTGATATGCTGGTCGTGGATCAAGTGATAAAACTTGTTGCAACTCATCAATCACTTGTAATGTCAATTGCGCTGTTTGCAGTAATTTTTCTTGCTTTTCTTTCGCTTGCTCACTCCAAATGACTGTTTTTCGATCAGGCTCATGCTGTGCATAACCACTAATTGCCTCAGGAACACTATCTGAGTATTGAATATAGGGTTTTATATCGACAATTGGTGTCTGATCAAGCAAGTCACTTCCTATCACATACACACGAACAGACTGACCCACTTTTTCAACTTTTTTAAGCCGTACCACCGACAAACCGAGTGGTGATGGTCGATACATACTGCGTGTAGCAAACACTCCTATTTTTTGATTTCCACCTAAACGAGGTGGGCGTACTTGAGGGCGAAACTTAAAACTAACTTGTTGATTTTTATTATCATGAAACTGCCATACTAACCATAAATGACTAAATTCTTCAATTCCATCGAAAGCCAATAAATCATTATATGGCTCAGACATTTCAATATAGGACTCTACTTGAACTAAATTTGGTTGTCTTGGAATACCAAATTTTTCTTTATAAGGAGAACGTATATAACCAATAATTGGCAAACTAATTTCAGTCATAATCACTTTTTCTGATAAGCTCATTAAAATATATTCAGTTTATCGAGAATGATTTTAGATTAGAATAGTAAGTTGTACTTACTTGAAAATTTAATGAGACCTTTAATGGCTGCTTTCAACGTCGAAAAGATTACTCACGTCCACCATTGGAATGATACTTTATTCAGCTTTAAAACCACACGTGATACAGCGTTGCGTTTTAAAAATGGTCAATTTGTAATGATTGGCCTTGAAGTAAATGGTAAACCATTGATGCGCGCATATTCGATTGCAAGTGCCAACTATGAAGAAGAACTCGAGTTTTTCTCAATTAAAGTTCCAGATGGTCCTTTAACTTCTATCTTACAAAAAGTAAAAGTGGGCGATGACATTCTTGTGTCTAAAAAGCCAACAGGAACATTGGTTCTTGATGATTTAAACCCAGGTAAAAACTTATATCTTCTTTCTTCGGGTACTGGGCTTGCACCATTTCTATCGACCATTCGTGATCCTGAAACTTACGAGCGCTTTGAAAAAATCATTGTTGTTCATGGCACACGCTTTGTTTCAGAATTGGCTTATCAAGATCTCATTGAAAATGAAATTCCAAATCATGAGTTCTTCGGTGAGTTAGGTGCTAAAGAAAAATTAGTCTACTATCCAACTGTAACGCGTGAAGATTTCCATACGCAAGGTCGTGTTACAACTGCAATTGAAACTGGTGACTTATTCGAAAAAATTGGTTTGCCACGTTTCAATCCTGAAACAGACCGTGCAATGCTTTGTGGTAGCCCATCATTCCTCGATGATGTTGCAGCATTACTTGATCAACATGGTCTAAAAGAATCACCTAAAATGGGCGTTCTTGGTGACTATGTGATTGAGCGTGCTTTTGTTGAAAAATAACATTTAAATTTAGGAATTAAATAAAACCGGAATTCATTTTCGGTTTTTTTATATCAGAATTTTATGTTTAGAAAATAAATAAAATGATGCTTTTTTCTTTATTTCGATAATAAAAGCTATTGTATTTTCTTAATAGCGTTTATATAATAGCCCACATAAACAGACAGGTCTGTCTATTTATTTTTATTAGTAAAACAACATCCAGAGGAATAAATAAAACAATACACAAAAATAAACATAAGAGGAAGTCATAAAACTTCCCACACTAATTGAAATGAATATTTTTCTAATTTATGAAGAAAAATATAATTTTCAATTTTATATTCAGCGAGGCGTGACAAGTAAAATTGTCACGCCTTTTTATTATTTAAATACTGATTATAGATCCATACAATGACTTATTGTATGGATCTTATATTATACTTTTAGACGCTAAGCATTCAAAAGTTCAAGCTGAATTAATTGCTGAACACGCTTCCAATAATCTTCTATCTTTACAGTATTAGTATCAATCTGCGCTTGAATTGTCATACCATCTAACAAACTTGCCAATAAAGTTGCCAATTGTATAGCTTGCTGAATACCAAGTCCTTCAAGTGCTGTTTTCAACTTTCCAGTTAACCATTCCTTGTACTCTATGGCTGGACGAATGGTCGATGGATACAACTTTGATATTTCTTCAACTGCTTTTTGAAACATACAACCATTAAAATCTTCCGTATGAAACCAAGCGTCATACCAGAAAAAAATAGTTTTAATGTGATCTATGTAATTTTGGGGCTGACATTCAGCAATTGCTGCTTCCAAAGATTCCTGTATGTTCATATTTCTTTTATTCAAACATTCTTCAATAAGTTTAGCCTTCGAAGGAAAATATTTATAAAATGTCATTTTTGCGACACCGGATTCACTAATAATCCGATCAACCCCAATAGAATTGTAACTATGTGAGTTAAAAAGACGAAGTGCCGTGCTGATAATGTCATCTTTTTTTGACATACTTTACGCCTACTATACTTATCTTCAATTGATTTAATTGAACTGAGTTAATGATTCTATGCAGGTTAATGACCTGTGTTTATGATAAATGCTTAAAAATTATATCATTTTTCTCGTAGTCAATAACTAACTTTTATTCCTTCCAATTAGAACAATATTCAACTTTATCATACAAGTATTTGAAATTAGTATTAATTAATTTAAAATCCCTATAGTAAGTTAATGTTATATTTACTATGATCATATAAATATACACAAATGTAACAATGATCAAAATGACTTTTACAAAAACCACTCAGGCTCGTAGTGATGCACTTTTATTTATTCATCAGTCGCTCCCTACCAATCAATGGCAATACAACGAAGTTGACATTCATGCTTTAAAACAAGCAATGCACAATCATGTATTATTTCAACATCCCATATTAAAACAAATGCTGGAACAGCGCCTCACGCTAGAGCATTTACAGAATATCCATATTCATTACTTTCATGCGATTGTGCATATCTTTACTGATGCATTAAGTATGTTAATTTTTCAAACCCAGCAATTAGATCATGCGATTAATCTTAAAGCCGAATCACGCCACATCGCTAAAATTTATGCTCGTTATTTATTGTCTTTAAACTTAATAGATGAATTAGGCTTTAATTCCGCAAAGCTCGAAAAAAGCTCTCCAAATAAATCACACTTGGTTTATTTTACCCAATTAATAGAACAATTAGACATTTCATCAGACAGTACACCATGTGCCGAAGCTCAGCACATTCGAGATTTTATAAAAAACCACTACAATGAATACAGTCATTTACTCTTAATTCTTGCTTGTACAGAAAAACAAGTTATTTACTTTAGCCAAGCACTTTCTCAGAACCTATACAAGTATGACCCTAAATATTGTCAAGGATACTACGAGTGCCATGGTGAAGCTGATCATTCTGATCGTCTTGCTAATGATGATAATCATGAAGATGATTTATGGTGTCTACTCACACAGTGCTATGTTAAACAAAATGAGCAGACACTGACTATTCTTGAACAAGAATACCTAACATTATGGGCTAATTTTTGGAGCAAAATGCAAAGTATGCAGGACTAAATCTGTTGCATAGTTTGTTTTTGCTCTCCACGTTCTTTTAATGCACGTGTAATAACTTGATAGCCACCTGTTAATCCAAGCGTCGCCATAATAAGCGCTACAATAACGTCAGGTAATAAACTACCTGTACCAAATACCCCAACTGCTGCCAAAATTACGGCAACATTTCCAATAGCATCGTTGCGACTACACAACCAAACTGATTGCATGTTGGAATCACCATCTCGAAAAGCATAAAGAATAAAAGCTGCGATAACATTGGCAATCAAGGCAAGAATTCCAATTGCTCCCATTGTGATTGCTTCGGGTGGAATACCTTTAAAATAGGCATAGGCTGTTTTTGTTATGACAACAAATCCAAATAATGCCATTGTTATACCCTTCAACAACGCAACGGTTGCTCGCCAATATAAGCTCGCACCCAACACGGCTAAAGAAACACCATAATTGACCGCATCACCAAAAAAATCGAGTGAATCTGCCCAAAGTGCAGAGGAATGTGTATAGGCACCACCTATTAATTCAACAAAAAACATAGCTAAATTAATAAATAGTGCAATCCATAATGCTGTTCTAAATTTACTATTTGGCTTCTGTGGTGCAGGTTCATGACTACAAGTACATGCCATTACTGATCCCCTTGATTAAATATTCATATGTATTATGCTTATTTAAAACCTAGGAGTAACTCCAAGGTCAAGAGATTGTGAGCACTAGATGAATCAATATTTAATCAGCGATTTAGCCAAAAAAACTCAACTTTCTTCAGATACCATTCGATTCTATGAAAAAAAACAGCTTATTAAAGCAAGCTTTCGTGCGGAAAATAACTATAAATATTATGATGATGAAACATTGAAACGACTCATTTTTATTAAACGCTGTCGTTCATTAGACATGACTCTACATGAAATTTCTCAACTTACTGAGCAAATTCAATATCCTAAAAAAGATTGTCAAATTATTGATCAATTGATTGAAGAACATATTCAGCATATTGAAACAAAAATTAAAGAATTAACTTCATTTAAATCCCAATTATATGAACTACGTCAATCTTGTACCTCCAATACCACGATTGATCACTGTCAAATTGTAAAAAATTTAGGAAAAAGTGAATAAAATCCGACTATTTTACTAGGTTGAAACTATTTTTTAATGATCTACAATAAACCCATATTTTTTATATGCCTTTAAAATTTTATGAGTATTACCCATGTTACAGAACTTTTATCGCCAGCAGGTTCACTGAAAAATATGCGCTATGCTTTTGCCTATGGTGCAGATGCCGTATATGCAGGTCAACCACGCTATAGCTTAAGAGTACGTAACAATGAGTTTGATCATGATAATTTAAAAATTGGCATTTCTGAAGCACATGCTTTAGGCAAAAAATTTTATGTGGTCGCAAATATTCAACCACATAACAGTAAATTAAAAAATTTCATTCGTGATCTTGAACCTATTATTGCTATGCAACCAGATGCGCTAATTATGTCCGATCCGGGCTTGATTATGATGGTGCGTGAGCATTTTCCTGATATATCGATTCATTTATCAGTGCAAGCCAATGCCGTAAACTGGGCAACTGTTCAGTTTTGGAAAAACATGGGACTTACTCGGGTGATTTTATCACGTGAATTGTCTTTAGATGAAATTGAAGAAATTAAGCAAACTGTACCTGATATGGAAATTGAAGTTTTCGTACATGGTGCACTTTGCATGGCTTATTCCGGTCGTTGCTTACTTTCAGGCTATATGAATAAACGTGATGCAAACCAAGGTGCATGTACCAATGCATGCCGTTGGGATTATAAAATTCACGAAGCAGCAGAAGATGCATCTGGGGATGTCATTCCAATCATAGAATTGGAGACAGCATCAGACTGTTGCAACTATAAAGATGCCGACGAGCAACACGCCCAAAACAACAAAAAGCAACAACACCAATATGGCGAACCGGTTTTATTACAACGCAATAAAGAGGAAATGTTTGCAGCAGAAGAAGATGAACATGGAACTTACTTCATGAACTCTAAAGATTTACGTGCCGTACAGCATGTCGATCGGCTCGCAAAAATGGGCATTCACTCTTTAAAAATAGAAGGACGCACCAAATCATACTTTTACTGCGCTAGAACTGCGCAAATTTACCGAAAAGCAATTGATGATGCGATTGCAGAAAAGCCATTTGACTCGGCTTTAATGACTCAACTTGAAGGTTTAGCCAACCGTGGTTATACCGAAGGTTTTCTTCGTCGTCACGTCCATAGTGAGTATCAAAATTATGAATCTGGCTCTTCAAAATTTGATCATCAGCAATTTGTTGGTGAAGTGCTTGAAAGAAATGGGGATTACATCAAAATTGAAGTTAAAAATCGCTTCTTGATCGGTGACTCACTTGAACTGATGACAACCTCTGGCAATATCGCATTTGTGCTTAATGAAATGCTTGATCAAAAAGGAAAGGAAATTTCTGATGCAAAAGGTTCAGGTTATATTGTAGATATTCCAATTCCAGCCGATGTCAATATGGCTTATGCACTACTTATTCGGAATTTACCTAACTCAACAATAGATATCTCAGCATCATCACTCGCCTATCAGGTTTTTTAAAATAAAGATTTTTAAGGTTGAATTATGGCGTTACTGATTACAGATCAATGTATTAACTGCGATATGTGCCTTGCAGAATGCCCAAATCAGGCCATTTTTGAAGGTGATAAAATTTATGAAATAAATGCAGATCGATGTACTGAATGTGTTGGCTACTATGAACGTCAAACTTGTGTCGATGTCTGCCCGATTGCCTGTATTGTTCCAGACCCAAAGCATCAAGAAAGTCAGGAACAACTTTTAAATCGTTTCCATTATCTCAGCTTATTTGGTTAAGGCATTAAAATTTTATGAAACCGTCATCATTTAGACATCAAACTCTTTTACACTTTCAGTATGAGGACATCATCTCAAAGTTGGCATCAAATTTGCTTTATTTAAAGTCATAAAAATAAAGTTATTTGTCACGTTTTATTTATCTATTGACCTTGGTATCTAAAACCGACAAAAACACTAAATTTCTAACAATAAAACTATGTTTACAACAATAAATAAGTCAATACAAAAACAAGAATGAAACAGCGCAAAAAGCCGAAGTATCATGGGGAGATACTTCGGCTTTTAATTTTGACTAAGTATTGCTTTTATATAGATTGTGCTGCTTTAACTGCATGAGACTGTCGAAAGTAAGCCAATGAAGGCTTTACTAGATACTCGACAAAACCAAGACTCACCAGCTAGTAAAAGTAAATAGATGTGATTCAATTAGCTAAAATATCACTCTTTATCTTTTATGCAGTCAATTAAATTGTGTATCAATACAAAATTTTCATTCTCCAACGAAATATGACACTGACAACTGGACTAAAAAGTCTGCACAAATCAAAGTTCAAAATTGCTGTATATGTAGACTTTTAAATTTCTCTTTATGTATAAACAAAAACCCTGAATAAATCAGGCTCTTTGTTCAAATCAATCATAAAATGTAGGCTTTTTACTTTAACTTTATATAGCTGCACGCATCATATAATCAAAAGCAGATAATGCCGCTTTCGCACCTTCACCCGATGCAATAATGATTTGCTTGA
>NZ_VXCQ01000016.1:0-61060 GCF_052850415.1 Acinetobacter sp. 1207_04
CCAATTGTGGTGGCAAAAGATGAACATCCACGTGCCACCACAATTGAAGCTCTGACCAAGTTAAAACCCGTGGTCAAAGTTGAAGGTACTGTGACAGCGGGAAATGCCTCAGGTATTAACGATGGTGCAGCCGCTTTATTGATTGCGTCTGATGAAGCTGTTGAAAAATATAGTTTAAAACCACGTGCCAAAATCATAGGGGCAACCACTGTCGGTGTTGAACCTCGCATTATGGGCTTTGCCCCTGCACCTGCCATCAAAAAGCTACTCAAACAAGCCAATCTAACATTAGAGCAGATGGATGTGATTGAACTGAATGAAGCATTTTCAGCTCAAGCTTTGGCGGTTACTCGTGACCTAGGTCTTGAAGATGGTGCAACACATGTCAATCCAAATGGTGGTGCTATTGCATTAGGTCATCCGTTGGGTGCTTCGGGTGCACGTCTAGTCACCACAGCACTCAACCAACTTGAAGTAACAGGTGGTACATATGCGCTTTGCTCAATGTGTATTGGGGTCGGTCAAGGTATCGCTCTGATTATTAAAAAAATTTAAAAAAAATTTTAGGAATATCTATTATGAGCCAGTTATATGCCAGCTTATTTTACCAAAAAGAGGTGACTGAAATTTTCAGTGATCGTGCATTGGTGTCTTACATGATTGAGGCTGAAGTTGCCTTGGCAAAAGCACAGGCTCAGGTTGGTATCATTCCTGAATCTGCCGCAATCGCAATATCTCAAATTACCCATACTGCGATTAATCAAATTGATTTTGATGCTTTAGCGATTGCAACAGGTTTGGCTGGTAATATCGCGATTCCTTTTGTGAAGCAATTGACTGCAATTGTGAAACAAAGCGATGTAGATGCTGCACGTTATGTACATTGGGGTGCAACCAGTCAAGATATTTTAGATACTGCCTGTATTCTGCAATGTCGAACAGCACTGAAACTGATTGAGTCTTTAATTCATCAATGTTACCGCACTGCATTGAATCAAGCTGAACAATATCGCTCGCAAGTGATGATTGGACGCACATGGTTACAACAAGGCTTACCGATTACTTTGGGGCATAAATTCGCACGCTGGGCTTCGGCATTTCATCGTGATTTAGCACGTATTGAAGCCATGAAAGCGCGTGTCTTCACGGCGCAATTGGGTGGAGCTGTTGGTTCATTGGCTTCATTACAAACTCAAGGAACAGCGGTCATTCATGCATTTTCAGCACAGCTACAACTGACAGTACCGAACTGTACATGGCATGGTGAGCGCGATCGAATTGTTGAGATCTCAAGTGTTTTAGCGATGGTGACAGGCAATTTGGGAAAAATGGCGCGTGACTGGTCATTGATGATGCAAACTGAAATTGCAGAAGGATTTGAGCCTGCAGCGAAAGGGCGTGGTGGGTCATCAACAATGCCACATAAACGTAATCCTGTTGCTGCTGCTTCCGTTCTGGCAGCAGCTAATCGTGTTCCAGTTTTGATGTCGAGTTTATATCAAAGTATGGTACAGGAACATGAGCGTAGCATAGGCGGATGGCATGCAGAATGGCTAGCATTACCTGAAATTTTCCAACTTTGTGCGGGTGCTTTAGAGCGTACTTTAGATGTTTTACAAGGGATGCAAATCAATGCTGAAAATATGCAACGTAATCTAGATTGCACACAGGGTTTGATTATGGCCGAAGCTGTGATGATGGCTTTGGCACCGCATATGGGGCGCTTACAGGCACATCATGTGGTTGAAGCTGCATGCAAAACGGCGGTTGAAAAAGGTGTTCACTTAAAAGAGGTCATTACTGAACTCGATCCAGTCAAGGCCTATTTTAGTGCAATTCAGATTTCAGAAATTTTTAAACCTGCATTATATCTCGGCAATATTCAAGATCAGATTGATGCAGTTCTGCAGGAAGCAAAAGGAGAGGCAAAGTGAATATCACGATGACCAATCGTCAAGGCAAAACTTTATCCGTGGCAATCAGTGGGCAAGACAATGCACCAGTGATTATGTTTTCAAATTCATTGGGCACAGATAAAGACATGTGGCAACCCCAAGTTGTCGCCTTTGAACAACAGTTTAAAGTGGTGACTTATGACACCCGTGGTCATGGGGAAAGTGATGTGATTGAGCAGACCACTGTACAAAATCTTGCAGAAGATGTGATCGATATTTTGAACGATTTAAACATTGAAAAAGCACATTTCTGCGGTATTTCAATGGGTGGCATGACGGCTTTGTTGTTAGGTATTCACCATGCAGATCGTTTTCATAGCATCACTGTTGCGAATTCAGCAGCCAAAATTTGGAATGAAGACGGTTGGAATGCGCGTGCAGATACTGTGACGGCCAATGGCTTAGTAGACTTGGTTGCGACTACGCACACACGTTGGTTTAGTGAGCAGTTTGATTATCAACACGATGCTTTGGCTCAACGTACCATTCAGTCTTTAGCGACTACGTCAGCATTGGGTTATGCAGAATCTTGCCGAGCGCTTGCGCAAGCAGATCTATCTACTCGAATTCAACAGATTCACATTCCAACTTTAGTAATTGCAGGCGCATTTGACCCTGTCACGACAGTGGCAGATGGCATCTATATGCAAGAACAGATTCAAAATAGTGAATTAGCGGTGATTGATGCATCGCATCTGTCCAATATTGAGCAACCTGAGCTGTTTAATCAAGCTCTCAGTCAGTTTATTGGATCTATTCAATAGTTTAAGAATTTTTAAAAGGACTTTCAGCCCAAGGAGGCAGGTATGGCGTCTCAGGAATACGCTACTCAAAAAACGAGTATAGACGCACAAGCACTGATTAATGATGCACCGATTAGCAAATATCAGTGGTTGATCGCAATTGTATGTTTTCTCATTGTTTTTGTTGACGGTATTGATACTGCTGCAATGGGTTTTATTGCTCCAGCTTTAGCACAAGACTGGGGGATAGACCGCTCGCAACTGGGGCCAGTCATGAGTGCGGCTTTAGGTGGGATGATTATTGGCGCTTTGGTGTCTGGTCCAACTGCTGACCGCTTTGGGCGAAAGATTGTTTTAAGTGTTTCGATGCTGATTTTTGGTGGCTTTACTTTGGCATCGGCCTATGCGGCTGATTTAAATACCTTGGTGGTACTACGCTTTTTAACGGGTATTGGTTTAGGTGCAGCGATGCCGAATGCAACCACACTATTTTCTGAATATTGCCCACAACGATCTCGTTCGTTACTCGTGACCTGTATGTTCTGTGGTTACAACTTAGGTATGGCGACAGGTGGCTTCATCAGCAGTTGGTTGATCCCAACCTTTGGTTGGCACAGCTTATTCTTATTGGGCGGTTGGTCTCCACTGATCTTGATGTTTGTGGTGGTTTTCTTCCTACCAGAATCATATCGTTTCTTGATTGTTAAAGGACGTGATAAGGCAAAAGTTCATCAAATTTTGTCACGTATTGCACCAACTCAAGTAGAGGGTGCAACTGAATTTCATGTGCCTGAAGAAAAAACTGACGATGCGAAGAAGAAAGGCGTGTTTAGCATGTTGTTCTCTCAGAAATATGTCAAAGGTACGGTTTTATTGTGGCTGACCTATTTTATGGGTTTGGTGATGATTTATCTGCTCACCAGTTGGTTGCCAACTTTGATGCGTGAAACTGGTGCAACCATGGAACGTGCTGCATTTATTGGTGGTTTATTCCAGTTTGGCGGTGTGCTCAGTGCATTATTTATTGGTTGGGCAATGGATCGTTTCAACCCGAATCGGATTATTGCATGTTTTTACTTTGTCGCAGGGATTTTTGCATTTGCCGTAGGACAGAACTTAGCTAATCCAACATTACTTGCCATTTTAGTGCTTTGTGCAGGAGTTGCGATTAATGGTGCGCAGTCGGCAATGCCTGCACTAAGTGCTCGTTTTTATCCAACTCAGTGCCGTGCAACAGGTATTGCGTGGATGTCGGGTATTGGTCGTTTTGGCGCGGTATTTGGTGCATGGATCGGCGCAGTTTTACTGGGTAATGATTGGTCATTTACCGCCATTTTAAGCTTGCTCTTAATTCCAGCAACAGCAGCAGCAGTCGCTATTTTTGTTAAATCACTGGTCGCACATACCGATGCGACTTAATTGAGGTTTCTCCTATGAATGATGAACAACGTTATGAACAAGGAATTACCGTACGCACTGAAGTACTGGGTGAAAAGCATGTAGGTCGTTCACTTGAAAATTTGAATGATTTTAATACTGACTTTCAAAATTTTATTAGTCGTTTTGCGTGGGGCGAAGTCTGGTCTAGACCAGGGATGCCACGTCACACCCGTAGCTTAGTCACGATTGCTGTGTTATTGGCATTGGGTCGTGAAGATGAACTTCGTATGCATTTACGTGCTTGTTTTAACAATGGTGTGACCAAAGACGATTTAAAAGAGTTGATATTGCACTGCTCACTTTATGCTGGTTTACCCGCAGCCAATGCAGCCATGCACATGGCAGAAGAAGTTTTTGCAGATTTGGGCATTGCTCCGCAAAAACTGAGCGAGCAGCAGCTCAGCCAAGAACAAACTAATCAAGAGTAATGGAACAAGATTTAGAGGGACGTCACATGTCGCAAATTACTTTAGGTGCTTATGCACAACGCAATACAGAAGATCATCCGCCAGCATATGCACCAGGCTATAAAACCAGTGTATTACGCTCGCCAAAAAATGCTTTGATTTCGATTGCAGAAACTTTAACAGAAGTGACTTCACCACAGTTTAGTGCCGAACAGTTTGGGCCTAAAGATAACGATTTGATTTTAAATTATGCCAAAGAAGCTTTACCGATCGGTGAGCGCATTATTGTGCATGGCTATGTTCGTGATCAATTTGGTCGCCCTGTAAAAAATGCTTTGCTCGAAGTGTGGCAAGCCAATGCTTCTGGTCGTTATCGCCATCCAAATGATCAGTTTATTGGTGCGATGGATCCAAACTTTGGCGGCTGTGGTCGCATGATGACCGATGTAAATGGATATTTTGTATTTCGCACCATCAAGCCAGGTCCATATCCTTGGCGTAACCGTATTAATGAATGGCGTCCTGCGCATATCCATTTTTCATTACTTGCTGATGGGTGGGCACAGCGACTCATTTCACAGTTCTATTTTCAAGGCGATACATTGATTGATTCGTGTCCGATTATTAAAACCATTCCTTCAGAAGAACAACGTCGCGCACTGATTGCTCTTGAAGACAAGAGTAACTTTATTGAAGCAGACAGTCGTTGTTATCGTTTTGACATCACTTTACGTGGGCGTCGTGCGACTTATTTTGAAAATGATTTGACTTAATTCAGGGAGAACAACATGAACCATTGGAACTTTCAAGAGTTGCATGAAACTCCATCTCAAACAGGTGGGCCATATGTACACATTGGTTTGTTGCCACAACAAGCAAACATCGAAGTATTTAAAAATAATTTTAACAATCAGTTAGTTCAAGAAAAAACATTAGGCGAACGTATTCGCTTAGAAGGTCAAGTGTTTGACGGCTTAGGTTTACCACTACGTGATGTTTTGATTGAAATTTGGCAGGCGGATGCCAACGGTGTGTATCCAAGTGCGGAGGATATTCAAGGTAAAGTAGCCGATCCACACTTCCATGGTTGGGGACGTACAGGCGCAGATTTCGAAACTGGTTTTTGGAGTTTCAATACCATTAAACCGGGTTCAGTTTTAGGACGTAAAGGGACAACTCAGGCACCTCATATTGCACTGATTATCTTTGCTCGCGGAATTAACATTGGCTTGAATACCCGTGTGTATTTTGAAGATGAAGCCCAAGCTAATGCACAAGATCCTGTACTGAAAGGTATTGAGTGGGCACCTCGTCGTCAAACCCTCATCGCAAAACGTGAAGAGCGGGATGGTGAGGTGGTGTACCGCTTTGATATTCGTGTTCAAGGTGAAGATGAAACTGTCTTTTTAGATATCTAAGCCAAACTAAACGTAAAACAATTTATATCAATGAGAGAAAAATGTTTATACGTGGTGATGGCATGATCCATTTCATCCATCCCACGTATATTTGCTCTTGATGACAGAAGAAGACTATTGAAAATACAAGGAAATGTAATAATGAAGATTAAAAAAATTGCAATGCAACTTTGCTTAAGTAGTGCTGTTTTAGCCGCAATGCCTACGGTATTTTCAGCCGAAGTTGTTCCTACGACACAACATTATATGGTAAAAAATCTCAATATTGGTGACTTACCTGTCAAAACTATTGTACCGATTACCGCAAAAACAGCAGAGCAAGCCATTGCTCAAGCGCAAGTTATTGCTAGTAATCCAAATGCAGACGTAGCTGAATTTCGCATCGATTTATTGGAATTCTCTGCCGACACCCAAAAAGTCATCGCACTTGGTCAGCAACTCAATCAAATTTTAAAAGAGAAACCCTTAATTGCCACCATTCGTACTCATAACGAAGGCGGGAAAATGACGGTGTCTGACCAAGACTATGAAAAGATTTATAGCGACTACCTGAAAAAGCCATTTATGCAATTGCTCGATATTGAAATGTTTCGAGATGTAGGCAGTATAACGAAATTAATCAAATTGGCGCATAACAAGAACGTGTTGGTGATTATGTCGAATCATGATTTTGCAAAAACACCTGAGCAACAAGACATTGAAAATCGCTTGCTAAAACAAGATCAAATGGGTGCCGATATTCTTAAAATTGCGGTGATGCCCAAGTCAAAACAAGATGTCTTTACCCTCATGAATGCCACGCTGGCTGTAAGTCAAAAAAGTCAAAAACCATTGCTGACTATGTCGATGGGGCAGTTAGGGACGATTTCACGTGTCGCAACTGCCAATATGGGGGGCAGTTTAAGTTTCGGCATGATTGGTGAAGCCTCTGCGCCGGGTCAAATTGATGTGACTCAACTCAAACAGTTATTGAAAACAGTACAGCCAACCCCTTAAATGCACTGTGTTATTTATATTCATGGATAGAAAAGGATTTAAAATATGAAACCATCAACCTTACGTTTGACCACATTAGTATTGAGTTTAGCTACTTCAGGTTTAGTCAGTGCAGAAACCTATGTGGTAGACCGCTATCAGGATGATACGGCAAAAGGGTCCCTACGTTGGGCAATTGAACAATCCAATTCCAATACTGCACAAGAAAATGAAATTCTCATCCAAGCGGTAGGACAAGCACCCTATGCCATTAAACTGAATCAGCCTTTACCACCAATTAAATCTTCAGTGAAGATCATTGGAACGCAATGGGATAAAACAGGCGAGTTTATTGCGCTTGATGGTTCAAACTATATTAAAGGTGAGGGTGCTAAAGCATGTCCAGGAGCAAATCCTGAACAGTATGGGACTAATGTCCGTACCATGACCTTACCAGGTTTAGTCCTGCAAGATGTAAATGGTATAACGCTAAAAGGTCTTGATATTCATCGTTTCTGTATTGGCGTTTTGGTGAACCGTTCAAGTAATAACTTGATTCAAAATAACCGTATTAGTAATAACTATGGTGGTTCAGGTGTGATGCTGACGGGTGATGATGGTAAGGGTAATCCAACCTCGACGACTACCAATAATAACAAAGTTTTGAATAACCTGTTTGTGGATAATGGCGATGGTCTTGAGCTTACCCGTGGTGCAGCATTTAACCTTATAGCGAATAACTTGTTCACCTCAACCAAAGTTAATCCTGAGCCATCTCAAGGTATTGAAATTCTGTGGGGCAATGACAATGCAGTCGTTGGGAACAAATTTGAAAACTATTCGGATGGTTTGCAAATTAACTGGGGGAAGCGTAATTACATTGCTTATAATGAACTGACTAATAACTCAATTGGCTTTAATCTCACAGGTGATGGCAACATTTTTGACAGCAATAGAGTCCATGGGAACCGTCTGGGTATTGCAATACGTTCAGAAAAAGATGTCAATGCCCGCACAACCTTGACCAAAAATTTAATATGGAATAATGGCAAAGATATTAAACGCTGTGAAGCGGGTGGTACGTGTGTATCCAATCAACGTTTAGGCTCAATTGTGTTTGCAGTGCCAGCGCTAGAGCATGCAGGTTTTGTCGGTTCTCGTGGTGGTGGTGTGGTTATTGAGGATGCGAAACTTCAAAAAACCTGTA
The DNA here is from genome assembly GCF_052850415.1 of Acinetobacter sp. 1207_04. Classification (NCBI taxonomy): domain Bacteria; kingdom Pseudomonadati; phylum Pseudomonadota; class Gammaproteobacteria; order Moraxellales; family Moraxellaceae; genus Acinetobacter; species Acinetobacter sp. 1207_04. The sequence goes on from NZ_VXCQ01000016.1 coordinate 8,146, forward strand.
CCCAGCCGAATGAACAAGGCTGTAACGCGATCCCAAACCAAAACATTCAAGCACCACGTTTAAGTTATAGCAAAGGTCAAGTCACTGCTACAGTTCAAGCACAACCGAATCAACGCTATCAGGTTGAGTTCTTTGCAAATCCTCAAACGAAGAGTCAAGAAGCAGAGCAATATTTAGGTACTCAAGTTGTGATGACAAATGCGCAAGGTCAAGGTCAAGCAATCTGGAAGGTGGCAAGTGGTCTGGCTAGTGTCACCGCCAATATGACCGACCATTTAGGTGCAACTTCTGAATTGAGCTCAGCCATTCATATTAAATAATAAAAATCGCATGGAAAGTTCACTTGAGTTGAGCTTTCCTCACAAAAAAAGGATATTTGGTTATGCAACAACAATTATTAAAACCATCAATTTTAAAAACACATTTTGTAAAAATTGGTACATTATCTTTGGCTTTACTTTGTTGTCAATTTACTTCAGCCAATGAGTTTTATTCGGCAGATCGTCAATGGTTATTCGGTGATTGGAACGGTGAGCGGAAGCAACTAGAAGATCAAGGTTATAAATTTACAGCTTCGATTATGAGTCAAGCAGCGACCAATTTGGCTGGTGGTTATAATGATGACAGTAGTTTTGATAATGCTGCACAGTTGACCTTAGGTGCCAATTTTGATTTAAACAAAATTGCAGGTTGGGAAAATACTACCGCAGCAATTATGGTGACTAAACGTGATGGTAATGCCTTAACGCTTGAACGAATTAAAGACCCTCGTGCAAGTACGTTAGGCAACAGCCAAGAAATTTATGGTCGTGGCAAAATTTGGCGCTTAACTCAAGCATGGATCAAAACTGGTTTTGACGACAACAATGTCCAATTTAAGATTGGTCGTATGGGCATGTCCGATGACTTTAACAGCTCACAATGTGAATTTCAGAACTTACTTTTGTGTGGTGGGCAGCTTGGAAAATCCATCGGTTCGATTTGGTATAACTGGCCTGTTAGCTTATGGGGCACCAATGTTAAATACCAATTTGCACCAGACTGGTCACTTGGCGTTGGGGTCTATGAAGTCAACCCAGATAATGTCAAAACAGACTCGGACAGTGATGGCTTTAACCTAGATATGGACAATGTCGAAGGGGCCACCATTCCAGTTGAACTGGCATGGAAACCTAAACTTGCTACATTTAATGGTCTACAGGGCGAATATAAATTCGGTGCACTGTATTCCACAGCAGAAGCTAAAGATGTAGGTACGTCAGGAATAATTCACGATGGTAAATATAGTTTCTGGTTGAATGCTCAACAACAACTGACCCAACACGGGGCTGATCCTAAACGCGGTTTATATATCAGTTTTAATGGGGTCATCAATGACCGAGACACGACCGCTGTTGAAAGTACGCAACAGTTAGCACTTTGGTACAAAGGCCCTTTTGATAGCCGCCCAAATGATTCCATCGGTTTTGGATTGGCTAACTATGTGGTAAATGACCGTGTGACGAACAAGCAAATAGCCACCAACGAAGGCCGTGGTTATTACCGTTATGACGCGCTTGCCAACGATTATGTCCCAATTCAACATGACGAACTCAATGTTGAATTGAATTATACCTATCAGTGGTCACCTGCGGTAATGCTCAGACCCAACCTACAATATATCTATCAACCTTCTGGTGTAAAAGAAGTGGATGATGCTTGGGTGGCAGGTCTTAGCATTAAGATGAATTTTTAATCGTATTTAAAGTGAAAGAGTGTTTAAAATGTAAGCGATACTGTTGCTGAATTTAAACACTCTTTTTTCATTGTTGAAGCAAGTTAATTGTGGATGCTCAAAAGTTTGGATGTGATATGAATGATGCTCAAAATAAAGTAGGAGAGATCATTTAAAACACAGCATTTGGAGTAAAAAGTATGTCCGAAGCGCAATCTCAACCCATATTTAAAATATGGTGCTTTATATTAGGTTTGGCTTTATTGCTAACTGGCTTATTTTATTTAATCGGTGGTGGAAAACTGATTAGTCTAGGTGGTTCATGGTATTTCCTGATAGCAGGTTTATTGACCATCATTTCAGCAGTGTTTATTTTTAGAAAAAAAACATTGGGTGTCTGGATATTTGCATTGGTTTTTCTAGGAACTATTATCTGGGCAGTGTTTGATGCGGGTTGGGATTTTTGGGCACTCCATTCACGTTTAATGTTCCCTGCGGGATTATTTGCTGCACTATGTTTTACTTTACCTTTTATTCGTAAGTACCAATTTCAAATTGCACCATCAGCACCAGCATATGCCTTAGGTGGTTTGACGGTGTTAGGCATGCTCGGTGGTTTATATGGTATGTTTATTCCACACCCAACGGTGAAAGCCAATGGTGAAGAACTACCACTCGTGCCTGTAACAGCGCAAACTCAACAAGTGAACTGGTCACACTATGGTAATGATGCTGGTGGGAGTCGTTTTGCTGCACTGGATCAGATTAACCGTAATAATGTGTCCAAGCTAAAGGAAGCATGGCGTTTTCAAACAGGAGATATGACCTCAGGTACAGGTAATGGTGCAGAAGACCAGCTCACCCCTTTACAGGTTGGTGAGAAAGTCTTTTTATGTACACCGCATAACAACATCATTGCCTTAGATGCAGACTCAGGTAAACAAATTTGGAAAGCCGAAGTAAACTCTAAAGCCGATGCTTGGGAACGGTGTCGTGGTGTAGGTTACTTTGACTCAACTCAAGCCTTGGTGCAACCAACTTTAACAGGCGCTAATGCTGTTACTTTGGTCGCAAATAATACTGCATGTCCACGTCGTGTTTATACCAATACCCCTGATGGTCGTTTAATTGCCGTCAATGCAGATACGGGCGAACGCTGTAAAGACTTTGGTGTCGATGGAACAGTGAACTTATTGGAAGGTCTAGGCGCGGGCACGCAAGCACCTCGTTTTGAGGTGACCTCGGCGCCAACCATTGCAGGTACTAGCATCATCGTCGGGAGTCGTATTGCTGATAACTTTGCAGCGGATATGCCAGGTGGCGTTATCCGTGCCTATGATGTGATTACTGGACAACTACGTTGGGCCTTTGATCCACGCAATTCAAATCCAAACTATGTATTAAAACCAGGTGAAATTTATAAACGTAGTTCAGCTAACTCTTGGGCTGCAATGTCTTATGACCCGAAAATGAACGCTGTATTCTTACCGATGGGAAGTTCATCAGTCGATGTGTGGGGCGGAAACCGTCAACCTGTGGATCATAAATACAATTCTTCTGTTCTGGCTTTAGATGCAACCACAGGTAAAGAAAAGTGGGTTTATCAAACCGTTCACAATGATCTCTGGGATTTCGATTTACCGATGCAACCAAGTTTGATCGATTTTCCAATGCAAAACGGACAAACCAAACCTGCTGTTGTAATAGGAACCAAGTCAGGTCAGTTCTTTGTACTTGACCGTGTTACTGGTCAACCACTAACTAAAGTAGTAGAGCAATCTGTAAAAGCGGCAGATATTCCTGATGAACAGTACAGTTTAACCCAACCACGTTCAGTTGAAATGCCACAAATTGGTAATCAAACCTTGACTGAATCGGATATGTGGGGCGCAACGCCATTTGATCAATTAATGTGCCGTATTAATTTTAAATCGATGCGTTATGATGGTCTATTCACGGCACCGGGTTCTGACATTTCTTTAAGTTTTCCGGGTTCATTAGGTGGTATGAACTGGGGCAGTATTGCATTTGACCCAACGCATCGTTATATGTTTGTCAACGACATGCGCCTAGGTTTGTGGATTCAGCTAATTAAACAAACGCCTGAAGACTTGAAACTTGAAGCTAGCGGTGGAGAGAAGGTTAATACTGGGATGGGGGCAGTACCAATGAAAGGCACACCGTATAAAGTAAATAAAAACCGCTTTATGTCGGTACTAGGCATTCCATGTCAAAAACCACCTTTCGGGACCATGACTGCGATTGATATGAAAACGCGTCAAGTGGCTTGGCAGATACCTTTAGGCACAGTTGAAGATACAGGTCCAATGGGTATTAAAATGGGTTTAAAAGCACCGATTGGTATGCCAACCATTGGTGGTCCAATGGCGACACAAGGTGGTTTAGTATTCTTTGCTGCAACGCAAGACTTCTACTTACGTGCTTTCAATTCATCAAATGGTGAAGAATTATGGAAAGCGCGTTTACCTGTGGGTAGCCAAGGTACACCAATGAGCTACATTTCTCCAAAAACAGGCAAGCAATATGTGGTCATTTCCGCAGGTGGGGCACGTCAGTCACCTGATCATGGCGATTATGTGATTGCATATGCTTTAGAAAAGTAATGTATTGATAGACTCAAAGGGATTGATCTTTTTTATAAATCAAAAATCAACCATGTAATTGGTTGATTTTTGGATTTTTTCAGCATTTATAGTACAAAACATAATTCACTATAAGATTTGGCAAGTTCTAGATTTAGTCACAGTATTATTTAGGAGAGTGGTAGCAGTCCAACCACTAATTCAAAGGTGTTTACAAAATTGGCGACTATTCAATAAGTGTAGATTATTATTTGATATAAAATAGTATGCTAAGGCTAGGTTTTTGATAGCTACGATTTCTGTTTGGCTTTTTGGCGTAAGACATACAAATATAAGTTTTCTACTTTTTCACGTGCCCATGGTGTGGTACGTAAGAATCGCAATGATGATTTAACACTTGGATCTATACAGAAACATCTAATTTCAATTTTGCGATTTAAGCCTTCAAAGCCGCCGTAGTAATCCAATAATTCATCCAAAATATCAGTAAGTTTTTTGCCGTGTAAAGGGTCATTGGAGGTGTTCATAATAGATCAACCATATTTTGGGAGGGAATTATTATAACCTAAGCTAGTGGGAAAATGAGAGGCTTGGAATAATCTGGAGCTATACAATCTCACCTACAGAATCTAATGATGCTCTGAACAAAACCTATAACTATGTGTAAAGAGAGTCGAGATATAGATTTGATCATAAGACAGGACTAAACAGCTGTACTCATCAATAAATTTATGGAGCTAGGACGACCTCATAGCCAAGTAGTCTCTTAAATTTGAGGTGATATGGGAACTTTATTTTTAATTTTTTGTACAACAAAGCATTTTAATATTTAACTTATTTAAATAAATAGCAACAATAATAAATGAAAATGATTATAATTACGGTTTATGTTTGTATTTGTGGTTTTTGTGTCATGTGGTTTAATAAATCTACCTTAGCATTTTCAGTACTTGCCTTGATGGCAACTGCATCACAGGCTCAATCGGACTCTGATGTAGAGAAAACTCCTAGCATTAATCAATTGCCCGTCATTACTATACAGGCTGAAAATAGCGAAAAAGCCTATGCTGCACAAAAAGCTAGTGCAGTGCTTCGGTCAAGTGCCCCTTTATTTGAAACCGCACAGTCGATTAGTGTTCTTACGAATCAACAATTAGAACAGAAACAAGCCAAAACAGTTGCAGAGGCTTTAGATGGGGTTGCAGGGGTTACATCTGGGCAATATGGACGTCGGGGTTGGGATGATTTTATTATCCGTGGGCAAATTTCTAGTTCACAAACTTATATTGATGGATTACGTGTACAAGCATCAGACAATGTACTAAGAGCAGAAGATATTTCTGGGCTTGAGTCTATTGAAGTCGTAAAAGGTCCTACTTCTGTGGGCTTTGGATTGGCTTTGCCAGGAGGTCTTGTCAATTTGACCACTAAACGACCACAAGCAGAATCATTTTCACGTGCTGGTTTAAGTTATGGCAGCTATGGCTTAAAAGAAGGTACGTTTGACATTAACTATGCGCCTAACGAAACTGAAAAAGGCGCTTTTCGTGTAGTTGGACGAGTATCGGATCAAGATGATCCAACAGATTATGTTTATTTTAAAAATCAATATATTGCATCATCATATAATTTTGATTTAGACGATAAAGATGATTTATCAGTTATTGCTAGTTATCAGCATCGTGATTATATTCGTCAGCAGGGTATTCCCTATAGTAACGGTAATTATAAAAAGTATTCACCAAGCTTATTTTTTGGTGAGCCTGGTTATGGCTATGATGTAGATGTGTATCGGGTTGGCGCAAATTATGCGCATTACTTTGATAATGATTGGACTTTTAAACAAAATTTTGCAGTAACAAAAACGGATACAAAAGGGAATGCAATATTAGCATCAGGGACAAATACGCTACCAATCATTAAACGGGCAATTAACAATCAAGACAAGCAAGATACTAACTATACTTTAGATAATAACTTACAGCGTAATTTTGATTTCGGTTCTGTCAGCTATGATGTGATGGCTGGTGTAGATATGATGCGAGAGCGCAGTGATTATTATCGTCGAACAGATACGATTAATGATTTTAATGCGAATAATCCGAGCTATGGCAATGTTAGTATTAAAAAAATAGGCGCACCTAGTCAGGAAATTACCTATAGTCAATATGCAGGTTTATATCTACGAAATACCATTAAAATTGATGATCGCTGGATTATTGGATTGTCAGGTCGTCATGATTGGACTCAAGTTGAAATTGATAGTGTGTTAAAAAACACGACCACTAAAAATTCAGATAATGCTTTTACAGGCAATGCTTCAGTTATGTATCGCATCAATGATATGTTTGCACCCTATTTTAGTTATTCCACTTCATTTATGCCTGTAACTGATTCTGGTGAAAACGGCACCTTGCTCAATCCAGAGGAAGGTAAACAAGCAGAGGTAGGCATAAAGTTTCAGGCTTTGGATCAGCGCTTGCAAGGCTATATGGCATATTATGATTTGACCCGTAAAAATGTCACCGAATCAGATGCATCTGGAAATTTTTCAATTCAAACAGGGGAGCAAGTTACCCAAGGATTTGAAGCAGAACTTGCCGCAACATTAACTGAGCAATGGAATGTATCGGCAACATATAGTTATATTCCTACAGCAAAAGTCACTGAAAGCGTGATTGCTAGTGAGATTGGTAAACGAACTAATCATGTGCCTGAAAATGCAGGTTCATTATCTACTCAATATTATTTTAGTCCAGATAAGCTAGGGTGGAATATCGGAGCGGGTATTCGCTATCAAGGTTCACGTACGGCTCAACGCAATACAGATTTTGTATATTTGCCAAGTTACACATTGATTGACGTAAATGCAGGTTATGACGCGGAAAGTTGGGGCGCAGGCTTAAGCATTAAAAACTTATTTGATAAAGAATATTTGGCTGGAACAACGCCGAATGCTCAGTTGGTCAATTGGGGTGATCCAATGATGGTTCGTTTAAATGTGAAATTTAAATACTAAAATATCGAAAACTATTTTTAGTATAGCTAAGCTGTAGTCAACTTATTATTTCGTAATGCCCCAAGAAGGTTGAATAATGGCTTAGCTCTCTAGTAGGAAAAGTATTAACTAAAGAATACGCAAAATTAGATATTATTTAATCAGAATAGTGATTGATATTGGATTGGATTTTATAGCTAAAAATCTATTTTGAGCTACAGTATAAAAAATGATTTAGCTATAAAAATATGCCAAAATTTTACTCCGAAGATTTATGTGAAAGTGATGCAAGCGTATGATTCTACTGGACACAAATCAAAAGTATATATGACTTTCCATATTGCTCGTACAACATTGGATTTTGATTAAAAATAAATAAGAAAACTCGATCAACCAAAATTTGAAAATATGGGCAGCGCTTCAGTTATTCTGAGTCTAGCCATTGATTAAAACCTTTGTTAATAATATGCCATTTTCAACAAGCAAAAGATCTCATTCCGTTATTTAAGAGTCACTTCGCGTATGAAGTTTCATATAGTGTTCTAATATCAAGACTACATAAAATGGGATGGACTATCTCAGTGCAGTCCGATCAAGTTCAGCGTATCACTTTTACTGTGTTTAATCGAACATGTGACCATAAGCTATTTACAAGTTGGCTTGAGTATTTATTGAAAGATATTTCATCTCGGAACTGTTTGTTAATTCTAAATAATGCCTCCATTCATAAGCGAAAAGAAGTCTAAGAAGTTGTAAAGAAATATTATGATCGGAAATGTTTAATTGTCAGTAACCAGATGCGGCTTTTTAAAAAATATTAACAATCTTTAAATTTATTAAATGAATAATGTCATTGGCATTTTATATATTATTGTGGATATTTCCATGCAAATTTTGCATGGAAATATCCATTTTTGCATTTTTAATTCTGATCTACTTTCTATAAATTTTGCCAACAGCCCTAAGTTAAATGGATATTTGACTTGGATGGAACAACATAAAAACATTTTATAAAAAATGAGATGTTTTTATCGATTTTAGGGTATTAAAAGGAAGTTTTTATGGATCAGAAAAAACTATTAAAATTTATTTTAGTTGCTATGGTTTCTGGAATACTAATTGGTTGGCTTTTTCATAGTCATTTGAGTACGACTCAAGCTGAAAATATTGCATCATATTTTAAAATTCTTACAGATGTATTCTTAAGATTAATTAAAATGATTATTGCACCATTGGTCTTTGCAACAATTGTTTCAGGACTGATTTCAATGGGTAAGTCATCATCATTAGGCTCTATTACACTTAAGGCCATGAGTTGGTTTATTGGTGCATCTCTCATTTCTTTACTTTTAGGTATGAGCATGGCAAACCTATTACAACCTGGTGCAGGAATGAATCTCCCAATTCCTACAGCACCTGTTGATGTGGGTATCAGTGCAACAAGTTTAAATATACAAGCTTTTATTACACATATCTTTCCAAAAAGTTTCGCCGAGGCGATGGCGAACAATGAAATCTTACAGATTCTTATATTCTCTATTTTCTTTGGCTCAGCCTTAGCTTATGTTCATCATCAGCAAGATGAGAGTACGGTAATTGCGAAAATTATTGATGAATTGTGTCGTGTTATGTTCCGTATTACCGATTACGTTATGATGTTTTCTCCTATTGCTGTTTTCTCGGCAATTGCTTCTGCAATTACCTTAAAAGGACCACAAATAATTATAGACTATAGTGTTTTTATAGGCTCTTTTTATGCCAGTCTTTTCATTCTTTGGGCTGTGATTATTACTGTTGGCTATATCTTTTTGAAAAAAGATGTATTTCGTTTGCTTAAGACTGTTCGTGAACCTGTAGTATTAGGTTTTGCAACAGCAAGTAGTGAATCCGCTTACCCAAAACTAATTGTAGCATTGGAAAAATTTGGTGTACCAAAGCGTATTACTAGCTTTGTACTTCCACTAGGCTACTCATTTAATCTTGATGGTTCAATGATTTATATGTCATTTGCAGTGTTATTCATTGCTCAAGCCTATAACATTGATTTAAGTATCTCACAACAAATATTAATATTACTTACACTGATGATCACTAGTAAGGGAATTGCAGGTGTTTCTCGCGCATCGTTGGTAGTGATTGCTGCAACATTAACAATGTTTAAACTTCCAGAAGCGGGTATTTTGCTGATTCTTGCAGTAGACCACTTCTTAGACATGGGACGTACTGCAACGAATATTATTGGTAATAGTGTGGCAACCGCGGTCATTGCTAAAACTGAAGGACATAAAGTAGAGGAAGGTGAGATCGTTTTAGTTCAACCACTTACTCCAAGTGAGCAAACGAATTCTCTTTAAGCATTAAACGCTTCAAGTTAGATAAAAAATACCACTTTATGTGGTTTTTTTATTGACAAAAAATGTGCCATTTAATAAATAATGGAATATCAACTATTTGAAATCGAATACAAAAAATATGATCTGGTTGCTGAGTGTAGAATAAGAAAATGATGCAATGTGTGAAATGATGGTTGATTAATAATAGTCAGGTTAAAAATAATCAATAACATAAGTTTGCTCGTGGTGAATGGGATTTTTAGACCCCCCCCAAAACAAATCAAATTATTATTTATAAAACTAGATCACCACATAGATCGAATTAGATAGCGTAGGATTTTGCAGAACGAATATTATGTTCATTAGGGTTCAGCAACGTGAATATAATTTCTAAGCTTCACGGTACTGATTTGTAGCTACAACAACGTTATGTAGGCTACAGTCTTAGATATCTTATGTTTTATAAGTTCATGAACTTAGCTGTAAAAATCCAAGAACAACCTAAAAAGTATAAAATGATTTGCGTATTTGAGATTCATTTATTTTAAACAGAATGAGTCTTAGCTCTACTTTAAGGAAAAATCTATTTTAAACCCTTTAATTTTAGAAGTAATTTCCATGGTCTCCAAAATGATAATTATGCAATTTTCCTGCTTTCTCCACACAATCTCCACACAATATTAGCCATCCGTAAACAAAGTTTTTTCAAAATAGTACGATCTAATACTATCTAGTAAAAACCATGAAGCAAAGTCATCGTTTAGTGAGTACTGTTGTTATCACGACTGTGCTTTTGATGGGTTGTGCAAAATCAGAAAATTCAGACCAAAATACTGCTGAAATACCTGAGGTAACAGTAAGTGCCCTGACTGTACAAGCGCAATCAATTAGTTTAATTGAAAACCTTCCAGGGCGAGTAGTCGCATATCGTATGGCTGAAATTCGACCTCAAGTCGGCGGAATTGTTGATAAAGTTCTGTTTAAACAAGGCTCATATATTCAAGCGGGTCAATCACTTTTTAAGCTGAATTCTGAAATATTCCAAGCGGATGTAAAAAGTAATCAAGCAAGTTTGAATCGAGCAGAATCTGAAGCTGCACGTTTACAGGTTTTGTTGAAGCGCTATGCCGAATTAGTCATAGTTAATGCAATTAGTAAGCAAGAATTTAACAATACTGAAGCAGAATACCGTAAAGCGAAAGCTGATGTTGCACAAATGGAAGCCATACTTTCTAGACAACAACTGAATTTAAAGTATGCAACAGTTACAGCACCAATCTCTGGAATTATCGGTGAGCTTTTAGTGACCGAAGGTGCTTTAGTAAGTCAAGGTGATACGAATGCGATGGCGTTAATACAGCAAATTAATAAGGTATATATTGATGTAAAACAATCCATTACGGATTATGAAAAATTACAGGAAGCCTTGCAGCAAGGAAACTTGTCTGATGCAAGCCATCATGTAGAAATCTTAAATAGCCAAGGTCAACCGTACAGTGTAACAGGTGAAATTTTATTTTCAGATACCAAGGTAGATCCTGATACGGGTGATGTAACGATTCGTATTTTAGCGAATAATGACAATCAAAAATTACTTCCTGGTATGTATGTCCGTGTCAACATGAGCCGAGCAAAAGTTGATAATGCGATTTTAGTACCAGAGCAGGCTATACAACATGATATTAGTGGTAAGGCGAATGTAACTGTTATCGACCAAAAGGGGCAGGCACAAAGTAAAACTGTGCAACTGGGTCAGCGTTATCAAAACAGCTACGTTGTAACTCAAGGTATTCAAGCTGGTGAAAAAATTATTGTCGAGGGTGTTGACCGTATTCAACCCAATCAGCAACTAAAAGTAAAACAATGGCAAGCACCTGTAACGAATAATGAAAATGGGGGGCAGAAATAATGGCTCAATTTTTTATTCGTCGTCCTATTTTTGCATGGGTGATTGCCTTATTTATTATTTTATTAGGTGTACTCAGTATTCCTAAACTACCAATTGCTCGCTTTCCAAGCGTGGCTCCCCCTCAAATTAGTATTACAGCTATGTATCCAGGTGCTACACCAAAAACACTCAATGATAGTGTGGTAACGCTCATTGAACGAGAAATGTCAGGTGTAAAAAATTTACTTTATTACAGTTCAAGTTCAGATAGCTCAGGTAGTGCAACGATTACAGCAGCTTTTAAACCAGGTACTGATGTCGAGCTTGCTCAAGTCGATGTTCAGAACAAAATCAAAGCGATAGAATCAAGATTACCTCAGCCTGTACGACAACAAGGACTCATGGTAGATGCAGCCTCATCAGGCTTTTTGATGATGGTTGGCTTAAACTCACCTGACAATAAATATTCAGAAATTGATCTCAGCGACTATATGACCCGCTATGTCATTGAAGAACTTAAACGTGTTGAAGGTGTTGGGAAGGTACAAAATTTTGGTGCTGAAAAAGCAATGCGTATTTGGGTAGATCCAGATCGTTTAGTTTCTTATGGCTTAAGCATTAAAGATGTCAATACAGCCATTCAAAATCAAAATTTGCCCATATCACCAGGTCGTATAGGTGATGTTCCCGCTTTAACTGGACAACAAATTACGATTCCTTTGACTGCACAAGGACAACTAGAAACTGTTGAACAGTTTAAAAATATTAGCTTACGTTCCAATCAAAATGGTGCCAACGTACGCCTGTCTGATGTAGCCCGTATCGAAGTGGGTGGGCAGTCGTATAATTTTGCAATTTTAGAAAATGGAAATCCTTCTACAGCTATCGCAATACAAATGAGTCCAGGTGCAAATGCTGTAAAAACGGCTGAAGGTGTAAAAGCAAAAATAGATCAATTAAGTGCTTCTTTGCCTGAAGGAATGAAATTTTCAATTCCTTATGATACCGCTCCATTTGTTAAAATTTCAATTCAAAAAGTCATTGTGACATTGCTAGAAGCAATGGTTTTAGTTTTCATTGTGATGTTTATATTTCTTCATAATGTTAGATATACCTTAATTCCTGCCATTGTTGCGCCTATAGCACTATTAGGAACATTCTCCGTAATGCTACTTGCAGGCTTTTCAATTAATGTACTGACCATGTTTGGTATGGTGTTGGCGATCGGAATTATTGTCGATGATGCGATTGTTGTGATTGAAAATGTTGAAAGGATCATGGCATCGGAAGGATTATCACCTGTTGAAGCAACATCTAAAGCCATGAAGGAAATCACCAATCCAATTATTGGAATTACCTTGGTTTTAGCAGCAGTATTTTTGCCGATGGCATTGGCATCGGGTGCAGTTGGTATTATCTATCGCCAATTTACCATTACTATGTCAGTTTCTATTCTATTTTCAGCTTTTCTCGCTTTAACCTTAACACCTGCTTTATGTGCAACGATGTTAAAACCAATTGATAAAGATCATGAGAAAAAAGGGATCTTTGGATGGTTTGATCGTAGTTTTGAAAAGTTAAATAATAAATATGAACATAATTTATTTATGGTTATCAAACATAAAGTTGCTGCCATGTTATGTTTCCTTGGCATTATTATTGTTCTTATTCTTAGCTTTAAACAAGTTCCTACTGCATTTATGCCAGAAGAAGATCAGGGTTGGTTTATGACATCCATTCAACTTCCTGCTGATGCAACACAAGAACGTACTCGAAAAATTGTCTCTGAGTTTCAAACACACTTGGATCAAGAAACAGGCATTAAGGACAATATGGCAGTTTTGGGGTTCGGGTTCAGTGGGTCTGGACAAAATACAGCAATGTACTTTACTAATCTTTTACCATTTGAAGACCGTACGATTACTGCACAACAAGTCGTAAGTAATGCAAATAAGGCGATGGCTGAAAGTTCTGAAGGACAAGCAATGTCTGTATTGCCTCCAGCCATTGATGAGTTAGGTAACTCTTCTGGTTTTACATTACGATTACAAGATCGTGGCAATATCGGTATGCCAGCATTGCGCAAAGCAGAAGAACAATTACTTGGACTTGCTGCTCAAAGTAAAAAGGTTGTAGATGTTTATCCTGAAGGTTTACCTGATGGAAGTTCAGTGCAACTTAAAATTGATCGTGACAAGCTACAAGCACTTGGTGTTAATTTTAGTGATGTCACAGATATTATTTCAACCTCAATGGGTTCAATGTATATCAATGATTTTCCAAATCAAGATCGTATGCAGCAAGTAATCGTGCAACTTGATGCCAAATCACGTATGAATATTGATGATATTTTACAAATCAAGGTCAATAGTCAAAGTGGTAAATTGGTATCAATGTCTGAGATTATTGTACCTATATGGCAACATTCTCCACAACAGTACAATCGCTATAATGGACGCCCATCATTAAGTATCACAGGCAGTCCTGCGCCTGGTATATCTTCTGGTCAAGCTATGGCAGAAATGGAATCATTAATCAAACAACTCCCTAAAGGTGTCGGTTATGAATGGACGGGTATTTCTTTAGAAGAGAAGCAGTCAGAATCACAAACGACATTTTTACTACTTTTATCAATGCTCGTTGTATTTTTGGTCTTAGCTGCACTTTATGAAAGTTGGTCAATTCCGCTGTCAGTGATGTTAGTTGTACCATTAGGATTAATTGGTGCCTTTATCGCGATCATGATTCGAGGTATGCCAAATGATATTTTCTTTAAGGTCGGCATGATTACGATTATCGGATTATCAGCTAAAAATGCCATTTTAATTGTTGAATTTGCGAAAGCACTCAGAGAAGAAGGTATGGGCTTAGTTGAAGCAACTGTTGCCGCTGCAAAATTGCGTTTACGTCCAATTTTAATGACTTCGCTCGCATTTACTTGTGGTGTTATCCCATTGGTTATTGCATCTGGTGCAAGCTCTGAAACCCAAAAGGCAATTGGTACAGGCGTCTTTGGGGGAATGATCAGTGCAACTTTGCTCGCTATTGTTTTTGTCCCTATCTTTTTTATCGTTGTAATGGGAACTGTAGAAAAATTCTCTAAACAAAAAATATCAAATTGATACGCTAAATTGGTGAGCTGAAAGCGCAATTTTTAGCTCACCATTTAGTCTTCAACTTACTTCATATTTTCTTTGTTTCTACTCAGTTTAAGATGTACTAGATCATCTGATTGTGACTGATATATTTTTTCACTGGAATCAATTTTTACTGATTCAAGGGTGAATAAGTTTTTAATTGTATTGTAAAACAGCTTCCACCTAATGTCTTTGATTTAGAGTAATTTAGGCGACCTTGATGAGCCTCAATGATCGCATCAATGACGGCTAGTCCTAAGCCAGTACCACCATCTAAACGAGATCGGGAATCTTCCAAGCGGTAGAACGGTTTGAATAAGTGCTCAAGATGAGACTCATCAATTCCTGGACCTTCATCCTCTAACATCAAAATCCAATTTTCTTGTGTTTTATAAGTCGTAATCATCAGCTGCCCTGGATTGGCATATCTTAAGACATTTGAGAAAAATGCAATTAAAACTTGCTCCATACGTCTTACATCACATAACACGTTTTCATCAGTCAAATTAACCACTTCATTTAAACCTTTGAATTGAAAGCGCTCATGAAACATTTGCAAGCATTTATAAATACTGGCTTTCAAATTCGTCCTTTGTAGCTCTAAGCGAAATTGCTTATTTTCAATTAAAGTCAGTGTGCGCAGGTCTTCAACTAAATAAGATAATCCTTCGACTTGATTTAATAAACTTTGATGTAGTTTGTGATCGGCTGTAAATACGCCATCAACAATACCTTGTAATCTGCCTTGTAAAATAGTCACAGGTGTCCTGAGTTCATGTGCGATAGCTGCATTCCAGATTGTTGAGTTTTTTACCGAAACTTCTAGTTGATTCGCCATCGCGTTAAGATTTTGAATCAGTGACCTGAGTTCATGAGGAATATGATGATGTGGTTCTTCAATTCTTAATGATAAATTGCCTTGCTGAATTTGTTGGATAACATTGGCTAACTCACTAATAGGTTGTGTATAGCGTTTACCATATCGATAAGCTAAAAGGGTTGATAGAAAAAAACCAGTTAATAAAACTAAAAATAACCAAATAAAGTCTACAGATGTAATATAAAATTCATTGGAATTAAGACTTTGGGAATCTATAAAGCCAATCTTAATTGCCCAACTATATACGAAGTATCCCAATGCAAAAGATAAAAATGTAACGCCTAAATTTAGAAGGCTCATCATGAGAATAAATTGGGAATTAATACCAATTGAATTTTTTATAATTTTAAATTTCATTGCTTTGATCTAACCGATAACCAACGCCACGAACATTTATCAATAATCCTAGCACTTGGATTTCCTCAAGTTTTTTTCTTAATTTGCTTATATGGCTATCAACTGTGCGGTCAAGTGCATCTCGCTCAGGCAGACAATTCTGAATTAACTCGTTGCGGGTAAAAACTTTATTGGGTGTTTTAGCCATTAGAACTAAAATATTAAACTCAGTTAAAGTTAAGCTAAGTAATTGTTTATACGTATTTTGTAAAATATACACCTGATGATTTTCAAGGTTTATTTCTATGCTTTTGTAAACAATAATATTTTCTGGAGACTTTTGAAAAACACTTCGTCTTAAAACGGCTTGAATTCTGGCAATCACTTCATTCGGATTAAATGGTTTTATAATAAAATCATCTGCTCCCATCTTAAGCCCCATTATTTTATTCACTTGATCATCTAATGCTGTAAGTATAATGACTGGTAAATTATTGTTTTGACGAATAATTTGTAAAATATCCCAACCATTCAACTTAGGCAGCTTGATATCAAGAAGAATAAGATCAATATGATGTGTTTTAATACATTCTAATGCTTGTTGCCCATCCATTGCACGAATGACTTTCATGTTCTCATTTTTTATATATTTTTCAAGGATGTCACCAATATCATAATCATCTTCAACAACGAGAATTACGCTATTTTCAAAGCTATGTTGTAAGTTCTGATACATAAATTCATTCTAAATTAAAGCTTTTAATATAGTTTAGCATTTAACAAAACTAATGAGATAGTGAGTAATAAGGTTATCACTGATAAGAACTATGCTTCCATAAGGGTTTCTGCTGAACTAGTAAAAAAGATGTTAAAGAACCTAAAAAAATAAGTAGTCAAACATTCAAGGTAATAAATTTTGGTATTCGAATGAATAGGGGAGCAGTGATATCGACACAGACGCAAATCTTTATTAGTATTTATCACATCATGAAGAAAAAAAAGTATTGGCTAAAACTGAAAAATGACTTTAAGCAAGTCTTGATAAAATAGAAAAATTAAAATTATAAAAAATTCTATTATTTGCTTTTTTATAAGAAATTTTCGCAAATGACATACATAACCTAAACCAATTTATTTAGCTGTTATATTTTTGTGTTGAAAATACAACAGCATAGATGCTATTTTTTTTGAATTAATTTATACGTTAGAAACATAAATCAAGACTGTATAGAGTGGTCTTTTATAGTAGATTTAATACAATAAACTATCTGTGACAAAATAGATTCAATACGATTATTGAAGTCAAAAGAACAATTAATACGTAAAAAATTATTTTGCTTTACAAAGTTTGCATTAAATAAGACACTCGGTGCAATACTGATATTTTGATCTAATAACATTTTGTAAATATAAATACTATCAATATATTCAGGTAATTCAATCCACAAAAAGTAACCTGACGGATGATATTCAATTTTACATACAGGCGATAAATGTTCTGTAAGATAATTATAAAACTGTTTTTTATTACGTTTCAATGATAAGCGTAAGGCTTTTAAGTGCTTTTCATAATGGCGATGTGACAAATATTCAATCAATGCATTTTGAATAAATGAATTGACTGATAATGTACTCATTAATTGAATATGTTGAATAGATTCGGAAAACTTTCCTGCATGAACCCACCCCACACGAAAGCTAGCGCCTAATGTTTTTGAAAATGAAGAACAATGAAGAACCAGGTTTTGCTGATCATAATATTTCATAGATAGTGGTTTTTTATGATCATAATATAGATCCTCATATACATCATCTTCAATTAAATGAACTTTATATTGATGTAATAACTTGGCTAATTGAAATTTAATGTCATCACTTACTGTAAAACCAATTGGATTATGGCAATTTAGCATCAGTAAGCAAACCTTAATAGGATATTTTTGAATCGCTTGTTCAAAGGCTTCTAGATCAATTCCATGCTCAGGATGTTCTGGAATCGTAATTACTTTTAAACCCAATCGCTCTGCTGCCTGCCATGCACCATAAAAAATTGTTTGTTGTAATAAAATATAATCACCTACCCGAGTCATTGCTTGTAACGACAAGTTCAATGCATCTAGACCACCAGATGTAATTACAATGTCTGATGGAACAGTTTCAATTCCTTGAATACAATAACGTTGAGCGATCAATTTACGTAAGGCAAAATTGCCAGGGGGTAAGCTAGGATTTTGTTCATAGTTGAATCTATGTCTAGCGAGTTGACTAAAGGTCTGAATAAGTTTTGATGAGTAGAGTAATTGGCTATCAGGAAAAGCTGTTCCAAAAGGTATAATATTGTCGGGTTGAATAGATTTTAAATATTTAAATACGGTTGAATTAATTTCAATTTTAGGATTTAGCATGACATTTTGGTTATGTTCATTATTTGATACTTCTTGTGCGATGACAAAATAACCTGACTTTTCTTTTGAATAGATGAGTCCTTGTGCTTCTAGTTCTTGATACGCATTCATCACTGTAATCAAGCTAAAACCAGATAGTTCTGCTTGATGACGTAAAGAAGGCAATTTTTCATTGGTTTTCCAAATGCCATTTTCAATCAGTAGTTTCAGGCTATTCGCAAGTTTTTCAGATTTATACATAAAAATTCAGATCATTATAATAATGTAGAAAGAATATGGATAAATCACTTTCTATCCATATTCTTTTATCGTAGTTGACTACTGTAACAAGTCAATTAAGTCCAATTTAGAAATAATTTGATGTTATTAAAATAATCACGGATAAGCGAAATATAATAAAAATCTGAACAGTCCTGCAATGAGAGCTAAGCCTAGAAATCCAACTAGCCATAGGACAATGAACCATTGGCTAGAACTCATTTTAGTCATCAATTTATTCATTAAAAGTGCCTCCTAAAATTAATGATAACTTTCATCGCCAATACGAACTTTGTCACGAAATACCCAATAAGACAAGAAAGTATAGGCAATAATAATCGGGATTAAAATGACTGCACCGACTAACGTAAATTTTAGACTTGATTCAGGTGCAGCGGCCTGCCAAATGGTCACAGATGGTGGAATAATATTCGGCCATAAGCTGATGATGAACCCAGTAAAAGCCAAAAATACTAAAGCTAAAGTATAGATAAAGGGTTTTAAATCATGCTGTTTTTTGCATGCCGATAGAATCAACCCAACAAACAATAAGACTAAAATTGGCACTGGGCTGAAATAGAAAATATTGGGTAAAGAAAACCAACGCTGTGAAATCTCAGGATGGGTGAATGGGGTATATAAGCTCACCACACCAAAGATAAAGAGTAAAGCAATAATCAGTCTAGGCATCAGGTGAAACATGCGTTGCTGTATCTCTTTTTCAGTTTTCCAAATGAGCCAGCCACAACCTAGGGTAGCGTACATGACCACTACACCTAGACCTGTAAAACATGTAAATGGGGTGAACCAGTCCCATCCGCCACCACTGTAAATTCCATTGGTGGTCTGAATACCTTGGATATAAGCCCCTAAAATCACGCCTTGGAAAAAGCTAGATAAAATTGACCCCCAGATAAATGCGAGATCCCAGAGGTATTTAGTACGCGTGGCTTTGAAACGGAATTCAAAAGCCACACCGCGGAAAATCAAGGCCACCACCATAAATATAATTGGTAAATACAGCGCTGATAAAACGGTTGAATACACTAGAGGAAACGCAGCGAATAACCCAGCACCACCCAGAACCATCCATGTTTCATTGCCATCCCAAACAGGAGCTACGGTATTCATCATTACATCACGTTCTTGCGTTCCGCTAATAAAAGGAAACAGAATGCCAATGCCCAAATCGAAACCATCCATAACGACATAAATAAGAACACCGAGTCCGATAATACCGACCCAGACCATAACGAGATCAATCATGCGGTTTCTCCTTGTTTTCTTGAGCAGAGCGTTCTATCGAATCTAGAGACTCCTCAACTGCACTCAATGGACGTAATGGGGTTTTAAAATGACCGGGACCGGCTGTTTTTTCAGGCTGTAAACTGTCTAAGAGAGCAGGACCTGCTTTAATCAGTTTGAGCATGTAATAAATACCACTACCAAACACTACGGTATAAACCAATACAAAAATAATTAAACTGAGACCCACCTGATCGGCTGTGACAGAGTGAGATAGACCATCCTTAGTACGAAGAACACCATAAACTACCCATGGTTGACGACCAACCTCAGTCGTCACCCAGCCTGCTAACAAGGCGATATAACCTGTAGGACCCATAATAATTGCAAATTTATGGAACAATGAGCTTTCATATAATGAACCTTTCTTACGTAACCATAATGCAGTCAAAGAGAGTAGTACCATCAGCATTCCTAGGCTGACCATTACACGAAAGCTCCAAAAGACAATGGGTACATTTGGGCGATCTTCAGGTGAAAAATCTTTTAAGCCTGTGACTTGACCATCTAATGAATGCGTGAGGATGAGACTACCTAAATAAGGAATTCCGAGTTCAGTTGTATTACGTTCACTTTCCATATCTGGAATTGCAAACAGCAACAGTGGCATTGCATGATCACGGTTAGTTTCCCAATGTCCTTCAATTGCTGCCAATTTTGCAGGTTGGTGTTTCAGGGTATTTAAACCGTGGTTGTCACCAATTACGACTTGTAAACATGACGTGACCAAAACCATCCATAAACCCATGGAGAATGATTTTTTAACCAACTCATCACGGCGACCTTTGAATAAATGCCAGGCAGCTGTACCAACTACCAAAAGCGATGAAACGAGGAATGCCGCCACTGCCATATGGGCAAATCGGTAGGGGAATGAAGGATTAAAGACAATGGCCCACCAGTCAGTTGGTATAATTATGCCATTTTCAATGGCAAATCCTTGCGGGGTTTGCATCCAACTGTTGGAGGATAAAATCCAAAACATGGAAATACAGGTGCCGATAGCGACCATCAATGTGGCAAAAAAATGTGCTTTAGGGCTGACTCGTCCCCAACCAAATAACATAATTCCGAGGAACCCCGCCTCTAAAAAGAAGGCACTCATAACTTCATAAGTGAGGAGAGGTCCAGTGATACTGCCTGCTATGCGTGAGAATTCACTCCAGTTCGTACCGAACTGATAGGCCATGACAATGCCAGAAACAACCCCCATAGCAAATGCCACTGCAAAAATCTTAATCCAATACTTAAATAAGGCTTTATAAACTGGGTTTTGAGTGCGTAGCCACTTCCACTCCAACATAGCAAGGAAGCATGCTAAACCAATAGATGTTGCAGGGAAAATAATATGAAAAGAAACAGTAAAAGCGAATTGTATGCGGGCTAATTCTAAAGCTGTGAGTCCGAGGCTCATATTACTCTCCATACTGTGAATAGATCAGACAGTTTCCTAGGATTGATAGAGTAAAGGCTTTTTAAAACAGGATGAAAGGTAAGAGATCGTTTCATTTAAACCACCGATCAAAAGAAATTACTTTATCTTGCATGACAATTTAAATAATGGGTAGGTACAGAAAATTACTTAAAAAAATATAACAGTTTGAAGTGTAATTTTTATCACTGTTATATTTTTTCCCAGTGCTTTTGTAGCTATACATTTGAGTGACAACACGACAAAATTTATTTTAGTCTCATGAGTGGCTATTTTTTAATGCATCATATTCGGGTTAATCAAGATGGGTAACATTGAACAATAATGCAAAACTCTCATGAAAAATAGGTTCAAAGTGAAATGGTGATGCAATGTTTGTGACAGATAAATTGAATGTAATCTTAGAACTCATAGAGACACGAAGTTTGACTGAGGAATTGAAGGATCAATTACAATTGCAATATGTAAATTTAGAGGCAACATTGCTACGTGCTAAAGTATTGCGAGAGATTTCCAAAGCTAAAGTTCAATATATTGTGCAATCTACTATCCAAGCCAAACAAGCGGATGTCGCATATTTATTTGCCCCTTTTATCTTGGCTAACTTGAATCGTCCTGTAATTTATAACAGCCCAGCGACATCGACCGTACTCAATATTCTCAATCGTTACTATCAAGTTGAGTCAAAACAAAATCTCAAAATAGATGATGTACTTGAGGCACTAAATATCTATTTAGACTTACCTGATACCCGTTTAAGTGATGAAGATTTTTTCTATTTTTCCTTGATTAAAGCATTGTGTCGAACTGATGTTTCACAGATTTTTTTAGTGACAGCATTGCCGCTTAATAAGCAAAAACTTAAAGAGTTGGAACAGTTTTTTAAGGTCAAAATTCATATTATTCATACTAATCCGCAAGATATCATTATTGATAGTACTGAATGGAATATGCGGAAATTATTTTTTAAAAACAAAGATCAGCAATATATCGATTTATGCGAGAAATTCGCCACATTGAATGCTCAGATATTGTTGAGTTATGGCGGTTATAACCAAAAGCAGGCAACGCAGTTGGTCGAAGATATGTTCTATGCAGAGCATATTTATGAAAAATTATCGGTCTATGCCGAGTATATGCAGACCTGTCTACAACATGGTGTGTCTCGAAAGCAGGCAACTTTTCTAGCTTAGCTTGCGTTTTGATACCTTATTCAAAGCAGACTTTTTTCATATTTATACATATATTAGGTCATCCCCATGTTCTTATATACAGACTTTGATCAAAATTTATTAAATGAGCGTGTCGCACAGTTTCGCGACCAAACCCAACGTTATTTAGAAGGAAAACTGACAGAAGAAGAATACCGGCCACTACGTTTACAAAATGGTTTATATATTCAGCGTTATGCACCAATGCTACGTTTGGCGGTGCCTTATGGCTTAATGAACTCTGCACAATTACGTAAGTTAGCCGAGATTGCACAGAAGTATGATCGTGGTTATGCACACATTTCAACCCGTCAAAATATCCAACTAAATTGGCCACAGCTTGAAGATGTACCTGATATTTTGCAAGAACTGGCCACGGTTCATATGCATTCTATTCAAACCAGTGGCAACTGTATTCGAAATACCACTACAGATCAGTATGCAGGTGTTGTTGAAGGTGAGCTAACAGACCCACGACCGACTTGTGAGCTGATTCGTCAGTGGAGTACTTTCCATCCTGAGTTTTCATTCCTACCACGTAAATTTAAGATTGCGGTCTGCGCACACCCTGAACAAGACCGTGCCGCCACGACTTTTCATGATGTTGGAGTTTATCTGGTTAAAAATGATGTCGGTGAGTTGGGCTATCAAATTAAAGTTGGTGGTGGGCTTGGGCGTACACCTTTGGCTGGACATGTAATTAAGCACTTTTTAGGACGCGAAGATTTAATTGCCTATTTAGATGCCATCATGCGGGTGTATAACTTGCATGGCCGCCGTGACAATAAATACAAAGCTCGCATTAAAATTTTAGTGAAAGCTTTAACCCCAGCGGGCTTTGCTGAAAAAGTTGAAGCTGAGTTTATACATACTCAAACTTTGCTCAAGGTTCAACCTAGTGTTTTAGATCAAATGGATGCAGTATTTCAACCGTTTACGTATGAACACTTAGACCAACAAAATTTTGAGGCTTTATTTCAGAAGTATCCAAAGTTTAAACACTGGTTCAATATCAATACCCATGCACATAAGGTGGAGGGCTATCGTATCGTTACGATTAGCTTGAAACGTGCAGGTGTAGCACCAGGTGATATGACTTCTGATGAAATGTGTTTAATTGCAGATTTGGCTGAACAATATACCTTTGGTGAGCTACGTACTACACATGAACAAAATATTGCCTTAACCGATGTACGACAAAAAGATTTATTTGAACTATGGCAAGTGTTAGATCGTGGCAATTTAGCACGCGCGCATATTGGATTTCTGACCGATATGATTTGCTGTCCAGGTGGTGACTTTTGTTCATTGGCAAATGCTAAATCCATTCCTGTGTATGAAGCGATTGCGCGCCGTTTTGATGATTTAGATACGTTATATAACTTGGGTAAAGTTGATCTGAATATATCGGGATGTATGAATGCGTGTGGACATCACCATGTTGGTAATATTGGTATCTTAGGTGTAGATAAAAAAGGTGCTGAATATTATCAAATTACTTTAGGTGGCAACTCAGATCATGATGCATCCATCGGCAATATTTTAGGACCGTCATTTCCCGCAGAAGATATTCCTGATGTCTTGGAAGAAATTTTAAATACTTATCTGGATATGCGTTTGGAGCATGAATCCTTTTTAGAAACATACAAACGTGTCTCTATTCAGCCCTTTAAAGAGCGGGCTTATGCGGACATAAATTGACATGTTCGATGTTCGTAATCTGTTAAGTAGGATGAAAATTTATAGCCATCAAATTGTGATCATTTTGGCAGTTTGGGGTTGTGCTTATATATTACAAAAGCTATTTAACCTACCTTTGGCCTCAGGCGTACTCGGCTTTTTTCTGCTTTTATTTTTGCTTGAAATGAACTGGTTGAAGTTAACTCATATTGAACAAGGTGCTGATCTGTTACTGGCTGAACTATTGCTATTTTTTATTCCGCCCGTTGTTGGCGTAATTCAATATCAGGACTTATTGATTGCCAGTGGCTGGAAAATATTGCTGGTGATTTTGATCAGTACGGCTTTGGTGATGATGGCTTCTGTATCCACCATACGATTGCTCTTAAAACAGGAAGATCAGTATGACTGAGTTTTGGGGTGTTTTTTACTTGATTTGGACAGTGCTGTGCTATTTTATGGTAAAGCAACTCTTTGTTCGAACGCAAAAAATCTATTTATCTCCGATTATTATTGTCCCTATTCTAAGCATTGTATTGATATTTATTTTACAGCAGCAATTTCAAGATTATTACCGTTATACTCAATATTTAGTGGCTATGCTTGGTCCAATTACGGTGGCGTTTGCTATTCCAGTATTTCGTTATCGTAATATGATTCGGCAACGTTTTAAAGTGCTGATCATTAGTTCTAGTCTCGCCATGTTGGTGGGTATTTTCAGCAGCTGGTTTTTTGCGAGCCTATTTAACTTTGATGACATTGTTAAAAATAGTTTGTTGGCGCGTTCTATTTCAATTCCTTTTGCTTTGGTGCTTACTGAAAAAATTGGTGGCTCAATCAGTTTGATTCCGCTTTTTACTGTAATTACTGGTTTGGTCGGTATGTTGTTAGGAGATGTTTTGCTGTCATGGATGCGGTTTAAAAATCATATTGCTTCTGGTGCAGCACTGGGCAATGCCGCACATGCCATGGGTATTGCTCGAGCGAGACAACGACATGAATTGGAGGGAGTGATTGCCAGCCTCTCGATGATTATTTCAGGAATTATGATGGTTCTATTTGCACCTACCGTGATCATACTAATGAAGTATCTGGTTTAATTAGGTATGGAATCGAATGTAAAGTTAACGTCACATAAGCTTTGTTGCACAAATCTAGCATATAGACTTATTGGGCAATAACATTTTAAAATGAATAGGCCTCCTCCTAAAAACTATCGCACAACCAATGGGTCTTCCTATAGTCAGCCTTCAGCGTTTGATCATTTACCAGACTGTCATTGGCATATTTAACCTAATAGTTCAGAGCTATTCCTCAGCTACGACTAGACTTGTGCGCGCAATCGAATATTTATAATCTCATTGATCAAGATTACTACGTCGCAAGCTATACAAATTACTGGGTGCAGGAGGGTGAATCCCTTAAAGCAACACTCAGTTTGGATGTTAAGGAAGACAAAACATTTAAATTGGTTAGGACTAGTAATAGTGGACGCTAAAAACCTGAAATATTCCAAGGAAAATTTGTATTCACTGATAATGGGAAGCTTAAAATTCAGCTTAATGGTGTATCTGAGCAAAATACAATTTTATGGCAGCAGGACTATGTGGAGGTTTTGGATACAAAGACTGGTCTACTTTACGAAGCCTATTTAGATTTTGAATTAATGAGAAAAGCCTAACTATTAGTTAAGCTTTTCTCTCATTAATGCTGCCAATAAAGATAGCGACTAATCCAACAATTAGGCTGAATCCAAATAAAGGCAGTAGCACCCCAAAAATAATCAATATAGTTCCTAGAGTAACTCGTTGAAGCATGTTTGAATTTGTCCACACACTTAAGAACAAATTTGAAAATTGTATTACCGTTTGTTTGAAGTTTGTTTTTTTGTACCAAGCTAAATATGCATAAAGAATCATTACACATAGTGCTAGTGAGTAAATGATGAGTATCAACTGGTTTATCCAACCAAATAAAATTCCGATGTGGGCATCGACACCCCAGCGTGTCAATTTAGCAATTAATGGATAGTCATCAAAATACAGCTTATCAATTACTCTGTGATTTGAAATATCAATTGCAATGCGATCTGCTTGTGTAGGCCAATGGAGTTGAATCTCAGAAATACTCCAAGCTTGATCTTTATCTAAAGGTGGTTTGATTTGTATCTGAGCGGCATCTATACCATATTTTCTAGCGAGATCTAATGCTATGTCGAAATCACTAGAAGTGACTTGTACGGGAGCATCATTATGAACCATCGAATGATCTTCATGATGCATAATCATTCGAGATGTAGATTCGGCTTTGATAGATGTCGCTAAAACAGGTGTTTGCCAACTAAGCGTTTGTCGAAATATTCGAATATTTTCACCGGCATACTCAGACCAAGTTAAGCCAGTCACTGCAACAAAGAGCAGTAGGGGGAATAGTACTAAGCCAATAGTGCTATGCTTTTTGATGTAATTATTCTGATTGGTCTTGTTCTTGCCTACCGTATTATGACGTTTATACCATTGAAAAAATCCTGTAAAAATCAAAATTGCTAACCAACTTGCTGCGAGTTCACTATAAAATCTTCCCCAGCTTCCGAGTAATAAATCTCGATGTAAATGATCCAACCTAGTTCTAAAAGGTAGTAAGCCACTTGTTCCATATACAGCTAACTGACCTTTTACTTCAAGTGTGTAAGGATCAATGAAGATGGCTTCATTATTCAACTCTAATTCTGAATCTGAAAAAATAATCCGTGTTGTCTGATTTACTGCGGGAGAAGGACGCACTTCAGTAATTTGAGCAGTAGGAGATAACAATTGCTTAGCTTTTTCAATTTGCTGGCTGAGAGGGTGTATCTTTAAATGACTTTGTTCGATGTATAAAACATCTTTATAAATGAATTGTTCAATTTGAGGCGTTGCAGCATAAAAAAGGCCAGAGAGTGCAGCAATAAAAATAAATGGAGCAATAAAAACTCCAGCATACATGTGTAATAAACGGAAAAATGCTTGCCAAAAATTAAAGTTTGAATTCATTTTTTAACACAATTTTTGGGAGCTAATTCTAAAAGCTTACTTGATCTTAAATTAAATATAAACATGTATATCCTTTTTAATATTTAAATTAGGATGACGATAGCCATCCTAATTTAAACTTTATAAATTGTTGCAAACCTCTCTTTTATTTGTATATCTGCTATACAAGAAGATAGATAAACCAACTAAATATAAACAACCTGAAAGTAGAAGGAGAGAAATTCCAGCGGCATAAAGTAACCAAGAGGCATAGATCACAGCAATCAATGCAATCCAGATATGTTTGGTTCTTTTATTTTTCCATGATTCTTTTAAATAAAAAGCTGAAACTAAAAAGTAAGGTAATAAGATCATTACGGAAGAAATTAATAATAATTGAGTATAGTTTTTGTCGAAAAAGCATACTGCAATTAATGAAGTTTGAACCACAACTGATGTTAACCATAATGATGCAATCGGCACATTATTTTGATTAGTTTTCAGAAAAACCTTAGGAAAAGCTCTATTTTTTGCAGCGAGAAAGGGGATTTCTGTAGCAAAAAGTGTCCAGCTTAAATAAGAAGAACTTACCGAAATAATTAATCCTAAAGTAATAATGATTGTGCCTGGTAAGCCAATTAGTTGCTCTAAAATAGTAGCCATTGATGGGTTATGCATATTGGCTATTTCTATACGGCTGGTCACACCATAAGAAAGAACCGTCACTAAGACATAAAAACTTAATGCCAGTAATACACCTAATACCGTAGCACGACCAATGTCATTTCGATTCCTTGCACGAGATGATAAAACAACAGCACCTTCAATACCTGTAAAAACCCAAAGTGTAATCAACATGAGATTCCTGACTTGTTCCCATACTGGCATTTGTAATGAAAAATCAAAATAATTGAGTTTAAAAAGGTCGAGTTTAAATGCAAGGAAAGTAAAGACGATGAATATGACGATGGGTACAATTTTGGCTATAGTCGCGATTAAATTAACCAATGATGCCTCTTTTATTCCTCGACTGACCAACCAATGAACCATCCATACAAATATTGAAGAGCCAATAAGTGCATAAATTGTGTTACCTTCACCGAAATAAACATGATCAGGGCGATCCGTGAACATACCTACGCCAGAGAAAGCAATCACAACATATCCGACAATACCAATGGTAGTACACAGCCAATAACCCCATGCGGAGCAAAAACCAATAAGTTCTCCAAAACCTTCACGTGCATAATTATAGATTCCTCCATCTAAATCTGGTCGTTGCCGAGTTAAATAGAGCAGTGCAAATGCGAGAAAAAGAATTCCAATACCTGTAATGAGCCAAGCAATAAGTAAAGCTTGGCCGTTGGATACAGAAGCCATATTTTGAGGAAGGCTAAATACGCCAGAACCGACCATTGAACTGAAAACAAGAGCGGTTAAAGAAAGTAAGCCAATTTTAGTGGTAGACATGTGCGAAGTTTACTGCTTAAAGAATTTTGAGAGTATTGAAATATGCTCTGGACCTATCCCACAACATCCACCAATTAGAGAGGCACCTGCTGCTTGCCATTCTTGAGCAAATTTTAAATATAAATCTGGATTTAAGTCTGCACGTACTTCATCTAAACCATCATTTGCAGTTGCTTGACTGTTCTGCGGCGGAAATGCATTGGCATAAGCGCCAATTTGTACATGTTCTGGCAGAATTTTTTTAATTTCTAAGATGGCTTGTAAAATAATCTCAGGTTGGCAACAGTTAAACAGTACAGCTGTAGCGCCCACACGTATAATAGTTGCAGCAGCTTGTTGAATACTTTCTCCTGATCTAAGTAAAGGCTGTTCTCGTTTTATTTCATCTTGCAGGGTAAATGATACCCAAAAATCACGGTGATCTTTTGGTAGTAATGCGTGAACGGTTTCAACTTCTTTTAAGCAAGACTGAGTTTCAGCTAGCCAAAAGTCAACATGTGGAGTAAGTGTATCAATAATTGGTTTTACTAACTTTTCAGCTTCATCTTCTTGAAATAAGTCAGCACGATATGAACCAAAAAGTGGTGGCAAACATCCCGCTATTAAAACTTTTTGACCACTTTCCTTAACTGCTTGTTTCGCTTGGTTTACAGCGACTTGTACTAAGTCTTTAACTTCTTTGTCAAAGCGATCTTGACCAATATGAAATGGAACGACAGCATAGTTATTCGTTGTAATTATTTCAGCACCAGCACGAATAAAGTCTAAATGAACTTCTTTTACAATATCAGGTGCTTCTGTTAATGCTAAAGCAGACCACTCTGGTTGACGAAAAGGTGCTCCTCTACGTGCAAGTTCTCGACCAAAACCACCATCTAATATTTTCATAAAGCTAAATCATGTAAAATTTTTAAGAAGATAATTATAATTGAACTTACTTAAGTGTTAAGTATTAAAAAGACCAGATTTTCTTATATCTTTTGAACTTAAAATTGATAAGCAATCAAAATTTAATATTTTTAAAATCGTAATAGTACAATTATTAACTTATTTTAATTTTAAAAAGAATAAAGTTGATTTAATGTTTATAAGACTTTGTTATATAAAAATTTAAATCTTCTTTTAGTAATTTATATTTAAGGCATAAAGGGAAACTCCTTGCTGTTAATTTATCGCCTAATAATTTGATGCAATGCATCTTAGTTTCAAACAAAATTCTACGATGATAACCAGACCATTTTTTCCAAAGAGATTCTATTGGCCATTTGATTGTTTTCAATGACTCATTCTGCTCCATAGACCACGCTTGCTGAACCTTCCAAGCCTTTGCATTCTTCGTTGGCAGAGTGATCGCATGTACATCTCGATCTAAATGACTTGTCGGCAATGCTTTGTGTCATAAGCCCCATCTGTATAGACAGAATAAATTTACTCATCCAAGGGAAATTGGGCAAGTAAATCTTCTAGTACTCGTGAATCACTGACATTATTCTAAATGGAAATGTTGCCTCGATTAATGAAGGCCGATTATACGAAGACCCATTGGTTATGCGATAGATTTTAGGGGGAGACCTATTCATTTTGAAATGTTATTGCCCAATAAGTCTATATGCTAGATTTGTGCAACAAAGCCGTTAACCATTGTAATAGTGTGCGAGGCGTCAACCCAAGCATATGCTAATTATGATCAATTACATTTGTGGAAGCCCGCATTTGCATCTGATAACTTGCAACGACACCTGCTGCTGCATTAGAGCCAAATAAAGGCGTGGTCATTTCGCCAAAAGCCTCGGATTCCAAGCTACAATAAGATATAAGATACGGGATGACCTAAATAGCTTGAAAGCCCTCTGCCAGATCCACTCCGTTGATGGTGGATGACTGTCTAACACCTACAATGCCAGTTACGAATTCATTTAGTAGTAGATACTCTGCGACAAGAGCTAGCCCTAATGTATTCACTTAAGCATTTAAAATTTCCATTGTAATGCTAATGATGCATTCAATGGTTCACCAGGTTGTATCCACATCTCACTATAACTCGCCGTGTAATAGGTTTTGTCTAGAAGATTATTCAGGTTGAACTGATAACGTATTTGCTTACTTGGAGCATAGTAAGCATTTAAATTAAGTAATGTATATTCAGGAAGATTGAATCCATTATCAGTGCTATGACCACTACGTTTCCCAACATGAACAGCTGTTGCCCCAATGCCTACATTTGAGTTGTCAGATAACAACCATTCATAATTTGTACTGATTGAACCACTATGTTTAGGAACATTACTTAGGCGTGAACCTTTAGCAAGCATTTGATCCTTCTCAATTTGTGCATCTGTGTAACTATAATTGGCGCGGAGCGATAATTGGTTATTCAGTTGTGTTTCGAGATCTAGCTCTATCCCTTGGCTGGAAACTTCTCCCGCAGTAATCTGAAAGTTACTATCCATTGGGTCTGTTGTTAGCACATTTTCCTTATCCATTTTAAATAATGCAACACTAATCAGACTTTGAGAGTTGAGTTGGTATTTACTGCCTATCTCATAACTTTGACCTTTTTCTGGGTCAAAGGTTTGATTATTGCGATCCATTCCACTATTAATTGCAAATGATTGTCCATAATTGGCATAGACTGACCATGCATCACTTAAACGATAGTTCAAACCAAAACGTGGACTGGTTTGTTGTAAGTCTTTTTGATTTGAGGTCATGGCAATTTTATTCACAAATTCTTGTGTGACATGATCAAAGCGTAGACCAAGTAAAACACTCCATTGATCATTTAAAAATACCTGATCTTGGACATTGAAGGCGAAGTATTTTTGTCGATCTTCAGTGTCAATAAACAAAGGAAGGTCTGGTAAAAATTTTCCATAGGTAGGTTGATATATATCTATTGTGTTGGGTATGTCTGAACTATGATTACGGCGTAGCTGTAATTGGTGATATTTCATTTGTCCTGTTTCTGCACTCAGCAATATTTCATGTTTTGCCCAGTCTTGCTGGATCGTGCCTAAAATTTCTGTTTGGAATAATACATCATCACTTTTATTATCACGATAACGTCGCTGCCTCTCTAAAGTACGACCATCGCTTTGTATACGACGAGGTTCACTTGAAAAGCCTTTTAATAAACTATCTTTCAAACTCACAGCACTTTTAACATTCCAATTGTCATTTAATTGATGCGTGAGCCGAATTTGATAAAAATTATCAGTTTGTAAATGATCTCCATCGCTTGGTTCACCTGTATAGGTTTTTGGATTCATCACAATTTTCTTCTGATAAGCACTAACACCACGATCAAATAATCCTTTTACGTGAGTAAACTCTGTATCTAAGTCCAATTGAGTTCGATCGGATAACTTCCAACTTAATTGGGGAGATAAAAACCAGCGTGAATTACTTACATAGTCCCGAAAACTTTGATTGTCTTCATGTGCAATAGCAAAGCGATATGCAAATTGGTCATTAATGGGGGCGGTATGCTCAAAACTAGCACGATATTTTTCTAAACTATTGGCTCTTAAATTGATCTCACTAGAGGATTCCCAAGATGGCTTTTTAGTATTGATATTGAGTAAACCACCTATTTCTCCTCGACCATATAGTGCAGCCATTGGACCTTTTAGAAACTCTAGAGATTCAATATTAACCATATCCCGAGAAGCACTTAGACCCCGATTTACACTTAATCCATTTCTAATAATTTGAGGTCCGATATTCGGGTCGCTACTAAATCCACGAAATGAAAAATTATCCCAGAAGCCGCCACCATAATTCGTTTGACTAAATACGCCACTGACTTGATTTAAAACATCATCTATACGTTGAATATCTTGCTGTTTTAACATTTCTTCAGACACAAAACTTCGACTAAAAGGAACATCGATAACATCATGGGTAAATTTAGTGGTTACTAAGTTTTTTGTTAAATTATTTGTTGTATGTTCAGCCTCAATTACAATAGTTGGGAGTTTTTCTGGAAGATTAGCAGTTTGAGCCCAAGTAAAGTGGGATAGAAGTGAACAAGATGTCAATAAGTATAATTTTGAAATCATAGTAAATAGAAAGTTAACTTGTGTAATGTTATACTATTACATAAGTTAACTTTGTGAAATATAAATTTATATCTTCTTCTATTTTTCATGGTGATAACATCAAAAAATGAATTATCACCGTAGTAACTAAAGTGAAAGGTTATTTAGGTTTGGAAAGTATTCATCTAAAAATATTTTAGAATGTGAGTATGCTTATTCTTATGTTTAAAATCTGAGAATTTAAGATTCAGTGGCTAGAGTAAAATACTTAAAGTCAAAGAAATAAGCCATAAAGATGAAAGCGAGAGACTCCTAAATATTCGCCATAAGGAGTATCAAATAGTGTTACCGCAACTAGATAGAGAGCTTTGAGCACATATAAGTGTGCAATATAAAAGAACATTAGAACGAAGCCAAAAACAATCAATGGGTTTATCCAGTTTTTACTTTCAACTTTTTGAAGCAAAACTAAAAGGACTACACCCAAATCAACATTAAATAATATAATCAGCAATGATGGAGGATATTTGGTCAGCTTCATAAAGCTCATTATCGTTTCGATAGATGTCGGCATTATTAACCATGCTTGATCGCCATAAACGTTGATACTTCTCAAAATGAAAAACAAACAGATGCTCGCAAAACCAAAACTTTTTATTATGAGCAGTCCTGTTGTGCCATTTTTACCATAGATTGTAACCATTTTTCTCGTTGAGCTAGACTTGAGCCTCGTATAGAACCGATATAATCTGTTTTAATTTTTTTAACTCCACAAAATTGTAAAGTTGCTTGTTTGAGTTGCCTAGTACTAGGCTCGCCAAAATACCACTTATAAGTCCATCCTGGTTGATCTAAAGTAGTCACAATTCGAGCTGTTTTATTTTGAAGATTGCCACGAATACGGTTGCTATTGTCATAATAACTAAAAGCCATTGAGGGTAGAAAAAGACGATCTATAAATCCTTTTGTAATAGCAGGTAAGCCGCCCCACCAAACAGGAAAAATCCATACGAGATGATCAGCATTTATAATTTTTTTCCACGATTCTAATAAATCATATTCCAACTCTATTCTTTTTTCATAGCCAAATTTTAAATTAGGATCAAAATTTAATTGACCTATTTCGATTAACTCAACTTGAACACCGAATTGAATAGTTGCTTCGAGATAAGTGTGAACCAAAGAATGATTAAAACTAGTTTGAGAAGGATGGCCATTAATAACTACAATTTTTTTTGATGGGGCTACACTCATAAGTTTCCCTGTGTTTTGAAATTTAAATTTAAGATATCGACTGATATCTGAAAAGTTAATCGCAAAACTATCGTATTTAATTTAAGATATCAAGTGATATTTATAATTTGTAGCGATATATGGAAAAGGATCAAATTTCTCGTAATGATAAACAATTACAAACTCGTTTATACTTAATCAAGGCTGGATTCGAATTGATCTCTGAACAAGGGTATAGTTCTGTATCTATTAGAAATATTTCAAAATATGCGGGATTTACTCAAGGTGCTTTTTACTCAAATTTTAACAATAAAGAAGAATTTTTACTGACTCTTATGCGGATTCAATTTGAAAAAGAAAATGCTCAATTACAACAAATATTAACTGATATAAGTGTAAATTCTTCTTCACTACAAGAAAAACTAGAATTATGGCTTACTGATTTTTTTAAAAATGAATCATGGTTAAAAATTTCAATTGAACTACAAATGTATGCAATACGTGATAAAGATTTTGCTAATGAATATAAATATATTTGGCAAATTCATAAAGAACAAATTACTAATATTTTGTTTAAACTTTTCTCTGCTTATAAAAAGATTACTCCTGAAGAGGCTGAGTCAAAGAGTTTAGAACTTATCTCATTAAGTTATGGTTTAGCCTTACAATATATGCTTTTTAAAGATGATCTAAATAAATATATACAAATTATTATTAATTATTTAGTTCGAGACGGTATTTCAATTTAAATCTTTGTACAACCAAACCGATCGAAATTATAAAACAAGGGAAGAACAAAAAGCATATTTTACAAAGGCTGTACATTAGCAAATTTACATGGACTTATTTTATATTCAGCAGAAAATTCAAAAAGAATTGAATTTTAAGACACCGAATTAAATGGTAGAGAAATTTTAGAAGTTAGATGTCTAGAATATCCCAATTGGAAGTCTCCTATAATTTCAGCATATATCTTTCAGTCGAAGACGAAAAAATTGTAGAGTAAGAAATTAAATAGAACGAATTGGATTAATTTAAATTTAACCCTACATATAATTTAAATTGTATGAATTTTAAACTTTTATATATAGTTTTTTATAAGAATATAAAATTATTTAACTAAAAAAGTCATTTTATGTGTTCTTGTTACAAAATAATTATAATTGAAAATCGTATTAAATTTATTTAACTAACACTTTGTAAAAATTAAAAAATATTCTAATAATGCAATTATATTTTGATGATTTTTATATTTGTTTAATTGGGGCTTGTAAATGACTTGTAAAAGTAAATTCTTTACACGGTTAATTTTAAGTCTATAATACATCGCAAATTTGTATGACTTATCACATTTTGGTGTCATTATGCGAAACATTATCGTTTCTTCTCTACTTCTAGGTGCAAGCTTAGTTGTTGTAAGTTCTCCATCTATTGCTGCAACTGATTCGACGGAATTTAAAGTAAAAATTACTGTAAATGAGTCTTGTAAGTTTAGCAATGCAAAAGATATTAATTTTGTAGCATTAGATCGTTCAACCAATGTCGATCGCATTGCTGATGGTCAATTAGATATTACATGTACTTTGGGTACACCATATAAAATTGCTTTAGCTGGTAATGGGAAAATGAGCAAATTAGGCTCAGCAAGTACAATTGCTTATAACTTATATCAAGATTTACAAAATTCGATTGCGTGGGATCAACAAAATCTGTTGTCGAATACAGGTTCGGGAAATTCTCAATCACTTTCTGTTTATGCAAAATTGGCAGGAAATACGAATGTTGAAGCTGGTGATTATTTAGATACAGTGGTTGCAACGGTAACTTACTAATTTCAATTTGATTATTTGATTTCCAGTAATATCACGGCATAAATGATAAGGGTATTGGGCAAATGAAGAAATATGCATTCGCTTGGGTATTAGCTACAGCAATGAGTAGTTGTACGATCTCTGCGTGGGCGGCAAGTCTTCAAGTTGCACCGATTTCTTTAAAGTTTTCTACAACTGAAAATGCAAAAGAAATTTGGTTAACCAATACTAGTGATCAACCCATTCGTGCACAAACACGTGTGCAGGAGTGGGTCCAAAAAGACGGTCAAGATGTACTTACTGCAACGAAAAATATTGTTGCTAGTCCCATGGTGACAGAAATTCCAGCAGGTGAAAAGCAACTGATTCGTGTCATTAAAATTGTTAATCTACCTCAATCGCAAGAACAAACTTATCGTCTCATCATTGATGAATTACCAAGTACTAAATTACAAGAAGACCGTACAGGTCTGCAATTATTGTTACAGTATTCTGTTCCTGTTTTTTTTCAACCTAATCAAGTGATTGCTTCTCGTAATGGTTTAACATCATTAGATCAGGTTGAGTTTGCATATCATCAAAATACCATCTCAGTTCGAAATCATACCAATAGCCATGTACGTATAAGCCAATTGAATTATATCAATCCAAATGGTGAAAAAATTCCTCTAATAAAAGGTTTACTTGGTTATGTATTGGCACAACAAAATATGTCTTGGAACTTTCCCGAACAACTACAAATGCTTCCTAATGGAAAATTTGAAGCAAAAATTAATATGGATAGCAACCCTCAAATTTTGAATCTTAAATAATTTTTGATGAATTTTTCGAAGCGATATGGCAAATGGGTTCAGATCGCAGGCGTTAGTCTGTGCTGTCAGTTCACAACAGCATCTTTCGCACAAGAGAGTGAAATTTCACCTCAGTTGAATACGAGTCAAGATTTATATCTTAATATTGTATTAAATCAATCTACGCAATCTATTCTTGGGCATTTTAAGCAAATTGGTGACGACTTACTGATTGACCGTGAAACTTTGCAAAAATTGAAGTTTCAATCGGTAATTTCTCATATGGATGATAAAGTACAGTTTATAAAACTTAATGATATTATTGGTTTACATTATGTTTATAATATTTCTGAACAAATTATTGAGATTACAGCCACTGAGTTATTATTAAATGGTAATGAACAGATACTAGGATATGAAACCGCTAAGCAAGCCGTAATACGACCTGAGCAAAATAAGCCCGGTATTATGTTCAATTACGATGTATATGCTCAGCATAATCAAAATAATATAACTCTAAGTGCCTGGAATGAATTACGTTTATGGGGATTATCTGAAGGAAGTATTTTTAGTGTTTCAGCCAATCATCTTTATAACGATCAAGATCCTGATGAGAGAGTACAAAGTACAATATTAGATACGTATTGGCAAAAAGATTTCCAAAATAAGGCAATTTCATTACGAATTGGCGATGCGCAATCTAGAGCATTGGATTGGACGCGTTCAACACGTATTTCGGGTTTAAAGTTATCTCGTAATTTTGAATTACAACCTTATCAAGTGACATCTCCACTTGAATCGTTTAAAGGCTCAGTACTCTTACCATCATCTATTGATTTACTCATTAATGGCGTGAAGCAAAGTACTAGTCAGGCACAACCTGGACAGTTTAATTTACAAACTGTACCGTCGATATCGGGTGCGGGTGATGCCCAACTTGTAATCACTGATTTAAATGGTCAACAGCGTATCGTGAATGTTTCCTTATTTGGTACAGCACAATTATTACGTCAAGGCTTATCCGATTGGGATATTAATTTTGGTGTGAACAAGCTCAATTATGCATTGAAGTCATTCAAATATGATGATGATTTTGTTGCAAATGGTTCATATCGATATGGTTTAACTCAAGATACAACGATTGAAAGTCACGCAGAAATTGCACCTGATTTACAGCTTGCAGGGCTTGGATTGATTCATCGTTTACCGAAAACGTATGGTATTTTTAATGGTTCGTATAGTTATAGTCAATTAAATGATCAAATTGGGCAACATTATGTCTTGGGTTACCAATGGAGCAATCGGACTTTTAACTTTTCACTGAATCATCAGCAAGCAACAGAGGATTTTGCTGATATTGCAACAATACAGGACTATGCTTATATCCAAAAGTCAGATCAGGCTTTTTTAGGTGTCAATACAAATTATGGTCAGTTTGGTGGAAGCTATGCTCGTCAGCAATATGACCAATCTGAAAATGAGTTTCTGATTTTTAACTGGTCTTATGTCTTTCCATCACGGCAATACTTAAATTTGAGTATGACGCGTGATTTGGGCAATCAAGAAAATTCATTTTACTTGTCTTTAAATATTCCGCTTGATCGCAAAACTAATGCGAAGGCTTCTGTTCAGCATGATCGTGATCATACGCAATATGCAGTGAATGCTCGCCGTACTGCAGTACAAGATCAACCAGATTGGGGATGGCAGGCTGATGCAAATTTTACTGATCAACAAAATTATATGATACAGGGTCAGTTACAACGTCAGAATGATTATGGTGAATGGAACGTAGGTATACAAAATTCAAAAGCAAATGGTCAGAATTACACGACTTCTATGGCATCAGCTCGGGGAAGTGTTGTGATGATGGATTATGATTTATTTGCAATGCGCCAATCCCTCGGTTCTTTTGCTGTAGTATCTACAGATGGTATGCAAAATGTGCCTGTGCAACTTGAAAATAGAAGTGTTGGCAAAACGAATAAAAAGGGTTTGTTGTTGGTTAAAGATTTAAATGCTTATCAGCATAATAGTGTTTCAATTGATGCTTTAGGTCTACCTTATGATTATAAAATTGAAACGACTCGAATAGATGCAGTACCGCAGAATGGGGCAGGCGTATATATCAAATTCCCGCTATATCGAATTAAAACTGTGCAATTTACATTGTTGAATAATTTAGGACAAATATTCCCAATGGGAAGTCGCGTCTGGAATCAAGATCAGCTACCAACAAGCGAAAGTAAAGAGCTTACTATTGTTGCTCGTGATGGCTTGGTATATTTAGAAAATCCAGTATCCTCAAATATTTATATAGAAAATGAAGGACAATATTGTCAACTGAAGCTGCTTGATTTGAAAGATCAATTTGGCTTTATCGATTTAGGAAACCAGACATGCGAATAAATCAGTTTGCTATTTTGCCTGAGATAAGCGTATCAAACATGACAATAAGATTAATTTTCCGCAATCTTCTATTGAACGTTGGAATTTTATTTATGCTATTTGGCTTGATTTATAGTCCAGAAACTCAAGCTGCACCTTCTGGAAGTTGTTGGGTTTCAGCAAACAAATTAAGCTTCGGGATGGTGAATAGTAAAGGTACATCAAGCAATACCAATGCAACTGTGACTTGTCAGGTAAATCATCAAACGAAACCTGTGAATACAGCAGTCTGTTTTTACTTTCAGCCAGGTGAACCAGCTTTATCCAATAACCGTAGACGTCTTATTTCTGATACTTGGGAGTTTGCTTATCTATCTTATGACTTATTTTATGATCCAGCACTTAGTCAGCGTATAGATACACATATAAATCCTTCAACTTTAAAATGTGTATATAAGGTTGTTGCTGTTAACGAAAATAAGGTTGTTTATAATATCCCGATTTATGGAAAGATTTATGCGGGACAAAATGTAAAGGCTGATCACTATAAGAGCTATAATATTCCAATGTCTATGTTATATGCTTTTAGTGAAAATAAAGTTCCAACAGTTGCAGATGTCATTACTGAAAATAAACAAGCAAATAACAATTTTGAAATTGATACTAATTATGAAAATAGTTGTGTTTTGAATAACATGCCTGATTTAAATTTTGGTCAAGTGAGCGATTTAAATCACTCTGTAAGCAGTTCTACCTCCATCAGCTTGTTATGTCCAACAAATACAACATGGAGAGTTAGTCTGGATAATGGCTTAAATTATAATGGTTCGACTCGTCGTATGCGAAATGGCAATCAATTTATTCCATATGCATTATATAGGAGTGCCGATTTATCTCAGCCGTGGGAAAGTACAGGTGATTCACAAGGTACTGGTACAAGTGGTACGCAACAAATCTCAATTTATGGCAAAGTTCCAGCACAAGCTTTAATAATTCCTGCTGGTGATTATGTTGATACTGTAACAGTGACTCTAACTTATTAAAGTGAATAGTTAGAGCCAGAAAGAATGAGGTTAATAGTTAATGACAGCAGTTACCGTATCTGAATAGTTTCCTGCTGGAACATTGGTATGCTCAGCAGTAACTTTGCTCCAGATAGGAATATTTTGTGTTGTACCTGTGCCTATATTGGTATAAGCATTATTTACATCACTGCCCCAAATAACTTGTTGAGTTGAGTCTTGGTAGATCTGGTATGGAATCGTCATTTGTGTTGTTTGAGTAGTCATGAGACGCTTACTTTTAAGCGAAATATTATAAGGCGTGCCTTGAGTGCAAGTGACATTCAAATTACCTTGCGTTGAAACCTCTGGCGAAGAGCGTTCAACTGTTCCAAAATCCAGATCCGATGTAGTTTTAGATGAAATATTACAAGACTCTTTAATTGTAATCTTGATATTAAAATTTGACGAATCGTGACTCTCCGCAAATAAAACTGTGGATGAAGTAATCAAAATAGAAATAACTAAAGCATAAATAGATGTTTTCATAAAATTATAATGTTGTGTAAATAATTTGAGTAAGAATAATCTTAAATTTACTATGGAGCATAAAAATAAAATCATATTTGCAATATGTATAAATATACTCTTTGGTTAAATATACTATATTTTTTCTACGAATTATAAGTTTCTTTTGGAGCTAAACGTTCATTTACACGAAAAGAATGAATTCGTTTGAATAATCTATGTATATGAGCTCAGTTTGTTATACATATTAGACCTCTTGTGTAAGCGAGGTTTTTAGTCATTTTCGATTTATACAATATCTTATCAAAGGTCATCCCTGTTCAAATTTCGACTAATGCAAGAGGCCTATTGTACTTCAAATAATAATTATGCGATGAAGTGATAAAGAATAAGAATATTTTAAAGCAGTACTTAGGTAGGAGCTTAGGAAGCTAAAGAGGGTTTTCACGGAGTATTTTAAGCAAATTGAGATACAAATTACTGTGCTGATGGTTGAAAGGGTAGTTCGTCTGTTTAAGATGTAGAAAAAACATTCACACCTTCAGAGGGAGAGATTTCTTCACATGTTTGGGCTATTTTATGACGAATTTTGATGAAGATTGAATTAATTGAACGGACAGAAATATTGGTTAATTCAGCAGTGTCTGTTGCTGTAAAATCCATGGCGAAAAGGCGAATAATCTGTATGAATTTCGCCTCTGCGATTTTTTATCTGGAAAATCTTTTTTGTTTAAATCATTCTCATTAATTTCAAATATATTTACATGAATATTCAAAATTTGTATTAACTTCAAGTTAATAAAAGTGATTCAAGGTTGATTGATTAAACCCGAATAAAAGGCTTTTATAGACTAAGACGACAATACAAAACTAGGATAATGACATGGAAGGTTCTGTTCAGCATGAAGAGCGTAAGTGGAATACACGCCGTCAGAGAAAACAGTTAAAAATCGATCAAGTATGCCAGTATACAGATGGTGTAGTGATTCCGACTCAAGATATTATTAAAGTATTAGAAATACTGATTACATCAGGTGATCGTGTTGTATTAGAGGGAAATAACCAAAAGCAGGCTGATTTTTTATCGCGTTCATTGGCGCAAACTAATCCTGCTGTGTTAAATAATTTACATATGATCATGCCGAGCGTAGGTCGTTCAGAACATCTTGATTTATTTGAAAAAGGTATCGCTAAAAAACTAGATTTCTCATTTGCAGGTACACAAAGTTTGCGTATCAGCCAATTACTTGAAGATGGTTTATTGGAAGTCGGTGCGATTCATACTTATATCGAACTCTATTCACGTCTATTGGTCGACCTAATTCCAAATGTAGTGTTATCTGCAGGCTTTAAAGCTGATCGTCAGGGCAATATTTATACAGGCCCAAGTACAGAAGATACGCCTGCATTGATTGAACCTGCTGCATTTAGCGATGGAATTGTGATTGTACAGGTCAATGAGCTAGTTGAAGATGTTACTGATTTACCACGTGTTGATATTCCTGCTTCATGGGTCGATTTTGTTGTGGTTGCAGACAAGCCTTTTTATATCGAGCCGCTATTTACACGTGATCCAAAGCATATTACTTCCATGCATGTACTCATGGCAATGATGGCCATTCGCGGTATTTACGAGCGACACAATGTTCAGTCACTTAATCATGGTATTGGGTTTAATACCGCTGCAATAGAATTGATTTTACCGACTTATGGCGAATCATTGGGTTTAAAAGGTAAAATTTGTCGTAATTGGACCTTGAACCCACATCCAACTTTAATCCCTGCAATTGAATCAGGTTGGGTGGAAAGTGTGCATTGTTTCGGTACGGAACTAGGCATGGAAAAATATATTGCAGCCCGTCCAGATATCTTTTTCACTGGTCGTGATGGTTCCTTACGCTCTAATCGTATGATGTGTCAGCTTGCTGGGCAATATGCAGTTGATTTGTTTATTGGAGCAACATTACAAGTAGATGGTCAAGGTCATTCATCAACGGTCACCAAAGGTCGTTTAGCAGGCTTTGGCGGTGCACCGAATATGGGACATGATCCACGAGGTCGTCGTCATGCTACACCTGCTTGGCTGGATATGCGTTTAGTAGGTGCGACAGAAACCGATACTTATTTATCACGTGGTAAAAAACTTGTGGTTCAAATGGTTGAAACCTTCCAAGAGGGTGGTAAGCCTACTTTTGTGGAAACTTTAGATGCAGTCGATGTCGCTAAAAAATCCAATATGCCTTTAGCACCGATTATGATTTACGGCGATGACGTCACCCACTTATTGACCGAAGAAGGCATTGCTTACTTGTATAAAGCTAGCAGCTTACAAGAACGGGAAGAAATGATTGCAGCAGTTGCAGGCGTGACTGAAATTGGGCTTAAGCAAGATCCTAAAACAACAGAACGTTTAAGACAAGAAGGATTGGTAGTTTTCCCTGAAGATTTAGGTATTCGTCGTACAGATGCAACACGTGAATTATTAGCAGCAAAAAATATCAGTGACTTAGTGACATGGTCTGATGGTTTATATCAACCGCCTGCAAAATTCAGGAGTTGGTAATGAATGCATTTGTACAGAATCAGAAACGATCTTATAGCAGTTTGTTAGCTGAATTTGCTGTCCATGCTTTAATTGATGAGGTGAATTTAACCCCGAAACCGGCATTGGTCGATCGTAGAGGGAATGGTGCACATCATGATTTAACGCTAGAACTGATGGAGCGCTCAGCCAAAAGCCTAAAACCAATGTTTGAGGCTATGGCTCAAGTAGCTTTAGAACATGGCACTGTTTCACAGCATTTACGTGAAGCGATTGGGCAAATTGGACGTGATGGTGAAGCTGTGATGTTGATGGAAACTCAAGGAATAAATACACATCGTGGTGCAATTTGGGCTTTGGGCTTATTGGTTACGGCAACAGCTATGCATAGCCAGAAAATGAATATCAAGGCAAGCGAAATTTGTCAAATTGCAGCAGAAATTGCTTGTTTAGAAGATAGATTTATACCGCAACAACAGCAAAGTCATGGGCAATATGTGCAGAAAAAATATGGTGCAGGTGGTGCAAAACTTCAGGCACAACAGGCTTTCCCAGTGATTATGCATTTTGGCTTACCTCAGTTACGTGCCAGTCGTGCAAAGCATCACACTGAAGTCGTAGCGCGAGTAGACAGTTTGTTGGCCATGATGGCAACACTTAAAGATACCTGTGTGTTGTACCGTTCGGGCGAATTAGGTTTAAAGCGGATGCAGAAAGGTGCGCAATATGTACTTGAATTAGGGGGGTATGCCACGGACACAGGCAAGCGTGCATTCAATTTTTTAGAAATAGATTTAATGCGTTTGAATGCTTCCCCAGGAGGAGTAGCCGATTTATTGGCGGCGACTTTATTTCTTGACCGCGTTGAACAACTTTAATTCAAAATAAATAGGAAGAAAAGTAATGGAAATACTGAATTTTGAGTTTCCTGCAAGTACCGCACCAGCCAAAAAAGCTTTGGTTGGTTGCGTAGGTTCAGGCGACCTTGAAATATTAATGCAGCCGAATGAAATAGGGAAAATAACCATTCAAGTGGTCACATCTGTGGATGGAAGCTCGAAGCGTTGGAAAAATTTATTTGAACGGATGTTCAGTGCGCAAACTCCCCCCGCAGTTCATGCAGATATTCATGACTTTGGTGCAACCCCAGGTGTAGTACGTTTACGTTTTGAACAAGCATTGGAGGAGGTGAACCGTGGCTGATTTAGCAATGTTACTCAATAAGCCCAGTTTTATTGAACTGAATGCACGTGAACGTGTCAAAGCACTTTTAGATGAAAATAGCTTCCGTGAATTATTAGATCCTTTTGAACGAATTATGTCACCGTGGTTGATGAAGCAAAATATCGTTCCCCAAGCGGATGATGGTGTGGTGGTGGCCAAAGGCATTATCCAACAACAACCTGTAGTCGTGATTTCAATTGAAGGTCTTTTTCAGGGGGGGAGTCTGGGAGAGGTCGGTGGCGCAAAAATCGCAGGTGCGCTTGAACTGGCGGCTGAAGATAACCGCAAAGGAATTCCAACCACCGCGATTTTGTTGCTTGAAACAGGCGGTGTGCGTTTACAAGAAGCCAATTTAGGTTTGGCAGCGATTGCCGAAATTCATGCTGCGATTGTAGATTTACGCCAGTATCGTCCAGTGATTGGTGTGGTTGCAGGTAGTGTTGGATGTTTTGGTGGCATGTCAATTGCTGCGGGATTATGCAGTTATTTAATCATGACGCAAGAAGGTCGTCTGGGACTCAATGGGCCACAAGTCATTGAACAAGAAGCAGGTGTTCAAGAGTACGACTCGAAAGACCGTCCATTTATTTGGAGTATCACAGGTGGGCAACAACGTACTGCTAGTGCCATGATTGACAGTTTTGTTGAAGATAACCGTAATCAAATTAAACAACAGATTCAAGATTTTATGACCCAAGGTG
This sequence comes from Acinetobacter sp. 1207_04, assembly GCF_052850415.1. Classification (NCBI taxonomy): domain Bacteria; kingdom Pseudomonadati; phylum Pseudomonadota; class Gammaproteobacteria; order Moraxellales; family Moraxellaceae; genus Acinetobacter; species Acinetobacter sp. 1207_04. Next base: position 53,066 of record NZ_VXCQ01000016.1, read on the forward strand.
TACCACAGTTACATCGCAGTTCGAATTATCAGTTTTATCTGCCACGTCTAGAAAATATTGATACTGCTGAGCAATTGACACCAGCGCAAGTACAAGCACTTTATCAAGGAGCGTCATTATGAGTCATGATATTGATCAAAACACTTCAGTGCGTGGCTTAAATTGGTTTAATGCACTCACGACGAGTTGTCGCCAAGTTACAGAATATACCGATTCTATTTTGGTTGCAGATGGTCATTTTCAGCAACAGGCTGTTCGCGTAATTGCTGTCGTACCCAATACAGAAAATTTATATCCACGTGCCCGTAACGGTGAAGTAGGTGTCTTAGAAGGTTGGACTTTGGCTAAAGCAGTTGATGATGTGATTCAACAAGACCATCAGCTTGAGTCTAAGCGCGCTATTATTTGTGTGGTTGATGTACCAAGTCAAGCTTATGGTCGCCGTGAAGAAGTGCTCGGGATTTATCTAGCTTTAGCTGGTGCTGTCGATAGTTATGCCAGAGCTAGATTAGCCAAACATCCTGTGATTAGTCTACTGGTGGGTAAATCGATGTCAGGTGCTTTTCTTGCGCATGGTTATCAGGCTAATCGTATTTTTGCCCTGAATGATGAAGGGGTCATGGTACATGCAATGGGTAAAGAGTCGGCTGCTCGTGTGACTTTACGTTCTGTTGATGAGTTAGAAAAATTGGCTGCCAGTATTCCTCCGATGGCCTATGACATTGAAAGTTATTCTAGTTTGGGGTTGCTGACAGATATTTTAACGGTATCCAATCCTATTCAACCCACTGATGCAGATGTTGCACAAGTTCAGCAACGCATTGAGCAAGCAATTGTTGATGTGCAACAACAAGGTTCTGTTGGACTAGAAAATCGTTTACATGGTGTAAATCGACAAGCATCCAAATTGGTTCGTGATCGTTTGGCTGCAGATTGGTAACAGCATGGAAGCCCTGCAACCCCATGATTTGTTATGGGCCCTGACCACTCAAACACTGGAAAATTCAGCACCTGCATGGGCAATAGAAGCTCTGCAAGCTGGACATCCAGTCGTGGTTAGGCGAGCGATCACAGATTCATCGATGGTTGCAGTCGGCATACGTGGCAGTGCGCGCCATCAGCGTTATGCCACACAGATGCAAAAATCTGCAGTTATTCGTTGTGTGAGTCCAGAGCAGTTGGTGAATGTTGATTTATGTCAATTTCCACATTTGCAACAGCGCTTAGTCAGTATTTCAAAAGTTCTGAATCGCTTTGCAGTGCAATGGGGCTACACAGGCAGTGTTGGTTTTGAGCTTGCTACAGGTATTCAAACTGTACATGCACAAAGTGATATTGATTTAATCATGCGAATGCCAAATTATTTGGATAAGCAGCTTGCGCATCAGATGTTGATTCAATTGGAAGAAACGACAGAAAAGTTGGATGTACAGTTACAAACGCCACAAGGTGGTGTGGCATTGAAGGAATGGGCGACAGGTTCAAGTAAAATTTTGCTTAAATCTAGCCATGCTGCGGTGTTAGTCGAAAACCCTTGGCAGGAAAAGGAATTTATATGAGTACGATGTGGGTATATCCAGGACAGGGTGCTCAAAAAGTTAATATGCTTCATGACTTACCTGAGCATCCTTTAGTACGACATTATTTAGAGCGTGCTTCTGTGGCTTTGCAGCGTGATGTACTGACCTTAGATCAACCCGAAGCCCTCGCTTCAACTGAAGCTGTACAACTGTGCTTATATTTGGCGGGATATATCAGTTCTGCAATTTTACTTGATGCAGCAGTTCAACCTGATTATGTCGCAGGTTTATCGATTGGGGCATGGACAGCAGCAGCAGTGGCGGGTGTTTACAGTTTTGAAGATGGTTTGAAATTAGTGTCATTACGCGGTCAGCTTATGCAAAAGGCTTATCCTTTTGGCTACGGAATGACTGCAATTATGAATACAGATAAGTCGCAAGTGATTACATGGGTTACCGAGGTCTATCAAAAAGTAGGGAAGGTCTATATCGCAAATTTAAATGCGGCTAACCAAATTGTGATTTCTGGTTCAGAACAAGCAATGGCGCAGGTCGTGGAGATTGCAAAAAATCAGGGAGCGATTGCTAAAAAATTAAATGTTAGTGTGCCATCACATTGCGAATTATTGGATGAACAGGCACAACAGTTGGTTCAGGCGATGGAGAATATTGCTTTACATCCAGCAAAGTTTAAGTATTTAAGTGGTACATCCGCACGATTAGTACATGCAACAGAACAAATTAAACAAGATTTAATTTTTAACATGTGTCGAACCATTGATTGGGAAAGCACAGTTCAAGTGGCGTGGGAGCGAGGTGTAAGGTTACAAATCGAAGGTTTACCAGGTTCAGTTTTAACTGGACTAGCAAGAAAAGTTTTTAAAGAAGGTAGCGTTTTGTCATTTCAAACAACTCGCAGAGACAGTCTGATAGTTGCAATGCGTCAACAGGCAATAATTGCTGATTGAACATTGATATTAAGGACAATTGAAACTGGAATAACCCAAGGAAAATGAGGGAATTACCATGATTATTTACGGCGTTGGTTTACTCGCACTATGTACACTTGTAGGTGTAGTGGTGGGTGACATGTTAGGTGTATTGTTTGGTGTGAAATCAAATGTTGGTGGTGTTGGTATTGCCATGATTTTACTTATTTTTATTCGAATTTGGATGGATAAACGTGGCTTCATGACTGCGGAAACGGAAATGGGTGTGGTGTTTTGGGGCACCATGTATATTCCAATTGTGGTTGCAATGGCAGCACAACAAAATGTGATTTCTGCGGTATCAAGTGGTCATATGGCGATATTCGCAGCTATTACTACAGTGGCTGTATGTACTCTTACGATTGCTGGTTTAAGTCGTTATAAAAAAGGCGAACCTTTACCAGATGAAGATGAGTTCAATACAGTTAAAGTAGGAGATAAAGCCCATGTTTGATTTAATGTTAGATGGTTTAACCCATTTGGGTTTAGTGACAGCGTTTGCTTTGATTGCTTTAATAATGTGGCTTTCAACCAAGCTGTCAAAATATTTAACCAAAGGTCGTGTGCATGCTTCTGCAATTGCAATTGTAATTGGTTTAATTTTAGCTTACATCGGCGGAAGTGTAACAGGTGGCCAAAAGGGCATTACAGACATTGCTTTGTTTACAGGGGTTGGCTTGATGGGTGGAGCGATGTTACGTGATTTTGCTATCGTAGCAACAGCATTTGAAGTACAAGCAACTGAAGCGAAAAAAGCGGGCTTTATTGGTGTGTTGGCACTCTTCTTAGGAACTATTTTTCCTTTCATTGTCGGTTGTATCTTTGCTTGGATTTTTGGTTATCGCGATGCAGTCAGCATTACCACCATTGGTGCAGGCGCAGTAACCTATATTGTTGGACCGGTTACAGGTGCCGCAATTGGAGCAAGTTCAGAAGTTATGGCTTTATCTATTGCAACAGGTTTAGTAAAAGCGATTTGTGTTATGGTCTCTACACCTATGACTGCAAAATTTATGGGCTTAGATAATCCACGTTCAGCTATGATTTTTGGTGGATTAGCTGGAACGGTAAGTGGTGTATCAGCAGGATTAGCTGCAACAGATCGTCGTTTAGTACCTTATGGTGCATTAACTGCAACTTTCCACACAGGTTTAGGCTGCTTAATGGGACCTACTATATTATTTTTATGCGTAAAATTGTTAGTAGGTTAATAAAGACTTAATAGAAGAAGGTAATTCTCCTTAACGTGGAAAATTACCTTTTTGTGCGTTTAGTGCATTATATTTTTGGGTAAACATGCGACATTCAGCAATCAACGCCAATAAATTTGGATCTCGCTCTTTACTTTTTAAAAATACCAAACCAATTTCTTGCTTGATTTGATACTCCTGTTTTAATCGAATTAACTTCACTGAGCTTTCATAAATCGATGAAATTCGTCCAGGTAACAAAGCAAAGCCAACACCAGAATTGACCATGCTAATTAGCGTAAAAATATCAGAAACTTGTAAGAAAACTTTGGGATCAATTTTTGCTTTTTTAAATATGACATCACTATCACTGCGTGTTGCAAAACCTTTTGCCAATGTTAGAAAAGTTTCATCTTTAAGTTGGCTTAAATCAATTTCATCATAGACTACATATTTAGAATCTTTATTAACTGCTAAAAAAATATCATCTTGAAACATCGGTAAATTTTCGAATTCTTGACCAGAGGTTGTTTCATTTAGTGCGACAATAATTGCATCTAATTCTGTTTCTTTTAATTTTTTTATTAAATCGAGATTGGAACTCAACAAAAGCTGAATATCTAGTTCGCCACGTCTAAGTTTTACCCCACTAATGATACTTGGCAAAGTTGTCACTGTTAAAGAATATAAAGAGCCTAAATGAAAGATTTTGGCTGCAAATCCAGCTGCCTCACGGGTTTTACTAATTGTAGAAACAATATCTTGAACTATTTTCTTTGAATTTTCTTCAAGTACGTAAGCACTTTTTAAAGGAATTAAGTTTCGACCTTCATTTTTAAATAAAGGACAACGTAATGAGCTCTCCAAAGAATGTAATGCTTTATGTACACTGACATTACTAATTTGCATTTCAACAGCAGCTTTTGACAAATTTCCGTATCGCATAAAAGCTAAAAAAATTTGAATTTTTTTTAGTGTGAGTTCTTCATCTATTTCCATCGAGTTTATCCTTCAGCGCTGATGGGATTTGCCATAATATACTAAAGTGCATGGTTTAATCGGGTCTTATACAATAAATATTTGAAATATATATTTTATTTTTAATAATTAAATACAGGAAAATAAAAAACTTGTTAAGATTCTAATTTAAAAAAAATATGGACTATCCTCGTTCAAGACTTATAAGAAACAAAAATTAAGCTAAAGATTCGCTTTTACCATAGATTTTAATGCTTCTGATAGGGATAAACTTACTCATATTTTTGCTCATTATATCGGCTTTGTTACACAATCCTTTAAAAATAAGATCTCTCAAATTTGAGTTACAATTTGGATATAAATTCTACAGATGTGTGCTGAACGTATTGGTAACTTTCAATTGTAATATTATAAGTGGCTAATTTATAGAAATTTATTTCAATTAGGTACAGTTTTTTTATGCCATTTATTTATATTAATCACACAAATTACAAAATATTTCCCAATCAGCCATCAAACACTCACGTTTTTCAAGAAAAGCATTACATAAATATAATTAAGTGGCTTCGACTTCATCAAGAAGTTTAGGGGTAAAGAACATGCTCACATATCTCACGAGAATAATTCGTTTTATCGGCTGACCGTTCAAAAAAAGTTGATCTAAAACAATGTGTGATAGTCACACGATTTTGTTTAGGTTAAATTAGCCTAAGTAATCTATATTGTTTACTATATCCGTGATTGGCATTCTTATCCTAACCATGTATCGACAAGACATAGTACTTTGGATGAAGTATCACAAAGCGATTTACAAAATATGATAGATGATCCAAATAATCACGTTTTAATGGCTATTATCAATTCTAATAAAGTCAGTTTTTATCTTTAATATAGGGGATTATTATGGAAATCTTTGAATCTAGTAAGCTTGTTCTATTTTTTTTTTGCAATTCCATACTTTATTTCAATAAAAACCTATTCGTTACTGTGCCCAAATCATGAAAAAGATAGTACAAAGCTAATTATTGATGTCATTACAGATACTTATTTGAACTATATTTTATTTTTTTTATACGTGAATCACTGGAGAAGTACTTAGATCATGTTCGTGATCTACAGACAAACAACTTTGAAGAAATAGACCAACTCAAATTATTATTTATAAAATTAGATCACCATATAGATCGACTTAGGTAGGTGGCATTTTATTACATACTGAAGGAAACACCAGGACAAGATTTTTTCCCAGGCTAATTTTTTTGATTTGTTATAAAACAATAGTTTAATAAAATTACGTTGCAAGACCCTAAAACCAAGACTGGCAAAATATTACATAGCGCAGGATTTTGCATAACGAATATTATGTTCATTAGGATAATCAGCAACGTGAATATAATTTCTAAGATTCACGGTGCTGATCTGTAGCTACAACAGCGTTGTGTAGGCTACAGTCTTAGATATCCTATTTAACATAAAATGAAGTTATGCGACTTCAGAATGATTTTAATAAAGTGAAATTGATATGCCTAAAATGTCAGCTGTTGTTTATGATCCTCCATCAAGTGACTTTCCGCACTTAGCTGTTTTTAAAATGCCTGATGGAAAAATATTAGCTGAACCTGTTAGTTCAGTAAAAGAAGGTGAGGCTTTTATAGATAAAATTGTCTCAGAATACCTAAGAAAACAAGCTAATGGTGAACTTAATAATGATTAATAATATAACTGAAGATGGTTCAAAACATGTTCCTATTGGTGGGGATTTTGCAAAGGTCTTTACTTCCGATGATTATATTGCCTTAGTAAATTCGACAGACACATCGGGAGTTGTTTTAAGAGCACATTTAATTTTAGAGGATTTTATTAATATTTGGTGTTCCAAAATTACTGGTACTGAGGATTTATTCGATGGACCATTTATTGGATTTAAAACTAAACTTAATATTGCAAAAAATTTAGGTTTAGATCAACAACTTTACAATATTCTAGATAAATTCAACGCAATTCGAAATAAATATTCACATCGTCGGCAGTATAAACTTGAACAAAGTGCATTTGACTCATTAGTAGCTTTAGTTAATTCATTACCATCTAAAGGGCGGTTTCTTCCATGTGAAGAATTATCGATTACTATAGGTGGAATCGATCGTGAGACTAATGAACGAGTTGTCAAAGAGTTTTTATGGAATGATGCTGATTTAAATAAGCGAATTGTAATATTGTTTGTACAATTAACAATGAAGTTTCTTTTGTGGATGCAATCAGAATTTGATAGTAAGGCTATAGCTTATGAATTAATTTCTGATTTTCCAATACCACAGTAGTTTATAAAAAAGAGTCCACGTTATCTAATGGTGGACTCTAGTCTCAAATTTGGGACTTTTACCTTATTTCAAAACAATAATAACTTCACCTGAAGATGATACTTCAGCAGATTCAATTGCTTGATCTAAAATACGATGTACTAATTCACTATCTTTAATTGGTTCTAGCCCACGATTGATCAGCACCTTGTTCAACTCAATAGCTTTACGTCTCAGCCTTTCTTGTTCTGAATCATTTAAACGAACAGTCACAGCCATTCTTTTACTCCAAGCCTTTTGGCTCATATAGCACTCCACTCCTAGTATACAAGTTATTTTTACGCACTTTATATTTACGCATGTATACATTAACACAAAAGCATAGTACTATTGCCCTATGTAATACTTACACATGTATACAATATGAATAATATTATCTTTGTATCAACTCAAGAGTTCATTCAAGCTGCTTTTAATCAGGTTGCTAAAATCGTTGCTGAACATGGTAATCCATGCTTAGAAGTCTGCTGTCCTGCTGAATCTACAGAAAAATGCCTTGAGCATTTAGCCGTAGTTGCAAGTGATTGGTCGTATGACTATTCACTCATTGATGCTCATTTAGAAACCTATAAAAAAGCCAATGCTGAAATTCGTGAATATTTAGGAGAGTAGGGTGATGGACAAGGCATGTGAACTGATTAATAAAATCCAAGACTTCGATAAAAATATTCATCAACTAACAGAAGTCTATGAACAATCACAATTCATCATGGATGAAATTGTTTTAGCTGCTACATATTCAGAGATTGATCTTCGTGTTTGCCAAAACCTTAAAGATTACTTGAATGGCGTTGTTCAAAACAAATTGAACCATTGCCAACAGCTCATCACTAAAAAACAGAAGCAACCTCAAGACAATTCAGTCGTTCAAACCTTTGAACATAAAATAGCCAAAGTGTTGGTAAACACGGCAGAATCAACTGCTAAGCAAGCTATTCAACCCCCAATTTATAATATG
>NZ_VXCQ01000017.1:0-56534 GCF_052850415.1 Acinetobacter sp. 1207_04
CAAGTAGAATACGATTGATAATGAAGTACGAATAGTTGTTTGTTGCAGCAATACTTGTAGGCTATAGCTTACATTAATAATAAAGTGCTTAGACATTACTATATTGAATCAATTTATTGACCACAGATTTAACTGCTTTATTGTCAAATTCATTTCCTTCAAAGCTTTCTCCATGGGTACGACTGAAAATATCTCGTAATTGAATCACGGCATTTGAGTCAATCATACTTAAACCTGCACATATAAGGCGTATTTGTGCAATCGAACTTGTACCATTGCTACCACCATAGCTAATGAAAGAAGACGGTTTTCCATGCCATTCTTTATAAATATAATCAAGTGCATTTTTAAGTACAGGGCTGTAGCCTTGATTATATTCAGGGCTGATGAAAATAAATGCATCCCCTGAAGCAATTTTATCTGCCCATTCTTGTTGTTTTGGTTGGTCATAAATACCGCTAGCAGGGGAGTGTTTACCTGCAAAAAATGGTAAATCCCATTCTTTTAAGTCTAAAATTTCAACATTTATTGTGCTAAATTCAAGGTTTTGAATTTCTTTTTTCAGCCATTTTGCAACTTTAATTGCAACACGTCCTTCACGGATGCTGCCCACGATAATTTGAATATTCATTTTGAGTCCTAATTGATCTTTAGAATAGGGAAATTTCATTGATTTAAATTAGTCTGATTTTAAATATATTGAAAGTATTGATTTGTTTTAATTAAAAAAGCTCCGAAAGGAGCTTTTTTAATAGATATTTAGCCATTTAAAATGACTTTATAAAATTTTAATACCTTGTTGACCTGCAGGTGTCACTTTGAAAATTTCAACTTCAAAAGTAATATTTTTACCTGCTAATGGATGGTTGAAATCCACTTCAGTAATGTCTTCTCCTACTGTTTTCACCACACCAAATAGGCTTTGTTTTGCTTTGTCTTCAAATTCGATCATGTGACCTTCGACAGGGCGCTGTTCAAACTTTACAGTATCAAATTTTTGTACATTTTCAGCATTCCATGGACCGAAAGCATCTTCAGGAGGAAGGCTTACTGTGCGGCGATCACCGGCACGTAAACCAAAGAGTGCTTTTTCAAAACCTGCGAGTAAACTACCATCACCCATAACAAGGCTGACAGGTTCTTCACGGCTGCGTGTGTTATCAATTTCTACACCATTTTCAATGGCAACAGAAAAATGCAGATCAACTTTAGAGCCTTCTGCAACACGGGTTTCTTCATTTGGATGAATTAAATCAGTCATTTTGCGCTTCCGCACGCTGGATACGTTGCTTTTCTAAAAAGAAGGTATCGATAAGTAATAAAATGGTACCTAAGGTAATGGCGCTATCTGCAATATTAAAGGCAGGGAAGTGGCTGTTATTGTAGTAAAAATGAATAAAATCCACGACATAACCCAAACTTACTCGGTCAATTAGATTACCGACGGCACCACCTAAAATTAAAGCAATGGCAACAGGTAGAACCATCATTTTTTTTGGCATACGCATTAACCAAAATAAAAAAATGATGGAAACAACACCTGCAAGACCTGTAAAGAAATAACGTTGCCATCCACCAGCATCGGACAAGAAACTAAAGGCTGCGCCATAGTTATGTAATAATGTCCAATTTAAAAAGGGCAATACTGGATTTTGCTGACCATAAATTAGATGTTCAGTGGCAATCCATTTTGTCCATTGATCCAAAATAATTGCGACAATGGATAAACCCACCCACACTAAATTGTGTGGGTAGAATTGGAATAATCCCTTTTTATTTTCTGGATTAGGCATACTTTCTCTCTTCGCCTTGACCTGTAGGAAGGTTAATAATACAACGAGAACAAAGACCTGGGTGTGCTAGATGTGTATTTACATCTGGGAGTACATGCCAACAACGTGCACATTTTTCACCTTCAGCCGCTGAAACTTGAACACGTAAACCGTCAAGATCAGAAGCTTCGCCTTGAGTTTCATCAAAAGTATTGACGATCACTTGAGAAGTGATCAAAACGAAACGTAATTCATCGCTTAAACGGTCAAGTACAGTTTTCAATTCTTTATTTGCCCAAAGTTCAACTTTTGCAGATAAATTAGAACCGACAGTTTTTGCTGTACGTGCTGTTTCGATAAATTTATTTACTGCAGATTTTACTGAAATCAAAGTTTGCCATTCAGCTTCAGTCACGACGTTTTCTGTAGATGCAACAGGAATATCATACCATTCTGTTGTGAACACATACTTTTCAGTTTGACCTGGAATCAGTGGCCAAGCCTCTTGTGCTGTAAAGGTCAAGATTGGTGCCATCCAACGGACAAAAGCTTGTACCAAATGATACAACGCAGTTTGTGCAGAGCGACGAGCTTGAGAATCTGCTTTAGTCGTGTATTGACGGTCTTTGATGATGTCTAAATAGAAACCACCTAAGTCATTGATACAGAAATTGGTTAAAGCATTGGTCACAAGATGGAAATTCATCTCTTCGTAGGCTTGTTGAATGGTTTTTTGAACTTCAGTTGCACGTTGCAAGATGTATTGATCAAGTGCAATTAAATCATCAATCGCTAAGCAATCATTTGATGGCTCAAAACCATTTAAGTTCGCAAGCAAGAAACGAAGGGTATTACGAATACGACGGTATCCATCTGACGCACGGTTAAAGATCTCTTTACCTGCGGTCATTTCATAACGGTAATCCGCAGATGCGATCCAGAAACGTAAGCCATCTGCACCCATATCTTTAATAATTTCTTGTGGCGTGATCACATTGCCGATGGATTTCGACATTTTACGCCCTTTTTCATCGACTACAAAACCGTGAGTCAATAAGCCTTTGTAAGGCGCACGTTCATTAATTGCAATTGATGTAAGTAATGATGATTGGAACCAACCGCGGTGTTGATCTGAACCTTCAAGGTACAAATCAGCAGGATCAGTCAGTTCTTCACGTTCACGTAATACTGCGTAATGTGTAGTCCCTGAGTCGAACCATACATCAAGCGTGTCACGGATAGCGTTGTAGTATTCAGCATCATCACCGATGAACTCTTTTGCGTCACGGTTGTACCAACCATCAATCCCTTCTTTTTCAATCAATTGAGCAACTTCTTCAATCAATTCAGGTGTACGAGGGTGTAGTTCATTCGTATCTTTATGTACAAAGAATGGAATTGGCACACCCCAAGTACGTTGACGTGAAATACACCAATCAGGACGACCTTCAATCATTGATTGAATTCGGTTTTTACCCCAATCAGGCACGAAGCTGATTTCATTTTCAATCGCATTGAGTGCTTTTTGGCGTAAGCCTTGTGCATCCATGCTGATGAACCATTGCGGTGTTGCACGGAAAATAATCGGTGTTTTATGGCGCCAGCAATGTGGATAGCTGTGTTTAATCACTACATGTGCCCAAAGTTTACTGCACTCAGTCAGTGTCGCAATAATTTTTGGATTGGCTTTATAAATGTGCTCACCTGCAAAAATTGGCGCAGTCGGCAAATATACACCGTTACCACCAACTGGATTATCCACTTTTAAGTTGTAGATTAAGCCAACTTTATAATCGTCCACACCATGACCAGGCGCAGTATGCACAGCACCTGTACCACTCGTTGCAATAACGTGTTCGCCTAAAATCACAGGCACTTGGCGTTCAGCAATTAAAGGATGTTGTAATTGTAAGTTTTCAAGTTTGCTACCGACAAAATTAGCAAGTACTTCAAATGCTTCAAAACCATAGCGTTCAGTTGCAGATTGAACTAAATCTTTAGCAAGAATAAGGTTTTGAGCAACTTTATTTTCACCTGTTGCTTGTACTAATTGGTATTCTATTTCAGCGTGTAGGGCAACCGCTTGGTTGGCAGGAAGCGTCCAAGGCGTCGTTGTCCAAATCACGATGTCAGTTGAATCAGTGACGGTTAGATCTAAACGTGCAGATAAATCAGCAAGATCAACGACAGTGAAACCAACATCAATCGCATCCGATTTTTTATCTTCATATTCAACTTCAGCTTCAGCCAATGACGAACCACAATCTAAACACCAATTGACTGGTTTTAGACCCGGTTCAATATGACCTGCTTTGGCAATTTCACCGACAGAACGAACAATATCAGCTTCTTGTTTGAAGTTCATTGTCAGGTATGGATTGTCCCAATCGCCAAACACACCCATACGCACAAAGTCTTTTTTCTGTAATTCGACTTGTGTATACGCATATTCACGGCAGGCTTTACGGAAAGTTGAGGCATCGACTTTAACGCCAACTTTACCGACTTTTTCTTCAACTTTAAGTTCGATTGGTAAACCATGACAGTCCCAACCTGGCACGTATGGTGCATCAAAGCCATCCATAATACGGCTTTTGATAATGATATCTTTTAAGACTTTATTGACTGCATGACCCAAATGGATTTGACCATTGGCATAAGGAGGACCGTCATGCAGAACATATTTTTTCTTGCCAATACGCGATGTACGAATCTGCTGATAAATGTTGTCGGCATACCACTCTTCCAACCATTTCGCTTCACGTACTGCAAGATTTGCTTTCATTGCAAATTCAGTACCCGGCAGGTTTAGCGTAGATTTATAATCTACTGCATTTTCAGTAGTTTGCTTATCGCTCATGCAAGTTGTCATCCAATATTATCAGCATCATTGCTGACACGTTTTACAAGAAAAATAGTTAAGTTTATAAAGGGAATTTGGGGGTGTTTTGGCGAAACTCAAGGAGCTTCACGACATCATCATCAATTCCTGCTTGAAGTGCTTCAAGCGAAGGGTAGTTTAACTCGCCATGTAAATAGTCGAGGAAAGTTACCCGCATTAATAGACCATACAGATTAGCAGAAACTTGGGGGAAATGTACTTCCAATCGCCACTCTGGATGTTCCTGCTTAATAGCTGGTCGTGTGCCGACATGCCCTGCACCAAAAAGCGTTTGCGCATGATAGCCTGAAACACCGTGTAATTCAGGGTGCGCAGCACGAACTTTGTCTGCCAATGGTGTAGTTTCACATGCGACTTCCACCGCATAAATACCATTTAAACAAGGCTTATGACGGTTCATACGTACATTGATGGTTGGGAAATTCAATGTACGACCAATCTGGTCGCCATATTGTACACGACCTGTCATGCTATAAGGACGACCAAGTAATTTGGCTGCAAGGTTTAAATTACCTTGTTGTAACACTTGGCGAATGCGTGTTGAACTGACTCGCTCACCGTCAAACTCAACAGTCTTAAGATTGGTGACATCAAAGCCATATTGTTTTAAAAATTCGCTATTGCCCTGACGGTCTTTGCCAAAGTGAAAGTCGTCACCTAAGATAAGGCTTTGTGCATTGAGTTTATTTTTGAGTAAGTCGGCAAATGCTTCTGCGCTTAAACTACGGAATTGATTGTCAAATTTAGCAATCGCAACATAATCAACACCAAGCTCAGCTAAATATTCTACTTTTTCACGTAATGAACTGATTCGAGGTGGGGCATCATAACCTTTAAAAAATTCGAGCGGTTGTGGCTCAAAAATCATCACCATTGTCTTTAAATGGCGCTGTTCAGCAAATTGCTGAAGCTGTGAAATCATGGCTTGATGACCCAAATGGACACCGTCAAAATTGCCGATCGTCACTGCGGTTTCGGGCAATTGTAAGTCAGTGGCTAAAGCATTTAAACGTAACAGCTTCATGATTTCAAAATAGGCTTAAATTTGAAAGGATATATATTGCTATATTCTCACAGATTCGTCTTGTTGTTGTGTTTTTACTCAAAATATTTTTTGAATTATTGAGTTTTATATCAACTAAATTGATTCATTTAATAAATATTAATCAATTTTATTTATTATGGAATGTTTGTAAGATATAAACATCGACTTAAGAGGTTCAGACGATGAAAAAGCCTTTGTATCAACTTAAACAACGACATGATGTAATTCGACAGTTCACACCAAACTGGTTCACTGTCACCATGGGGACGGGTGTTGTGGCATTGATTTTAGCTGAATTTTCTGTTTTCGCACAGTCGATTAACATATTTGCGACTTTATTATGGCAAATGAATATAGTTTTATTTTCATTATTTAGCGTGCTCTATATATTGAGATGGCTCATTTATCCGCATGAAGCACGACAAATTTTTACTCACTCAAGTATGGCATTGTTTTTGGGCACAATTCCCATGGGACTTGCGACCATTATCAATGGTTTCTTAAAGTTTGGTGTAGTGTTATATGGTGATATTGCTATACAGATTGCACAAATGCTTTGGTATGTCGATGTATTCTTGGCGGTACTGCTTAGCGTTTTTGTTCCATTTTTAATGTTTAGTCGCCAAAAACATGAGTTAAAAACCATGACTGCGATGTGGCTACTACCGATTGTTGCATGTGAAGTTACGGCAGCGAGCGGAGGTTTATTGCTTCAACATTTGGCTGTGGGACAGACCACTTTAGGTATTTTATTTGGTAGCTACATTTTGTGGGGCATGTCAGTGTTACCTGCATTTGCGATTTTGACGATTTTATTGTTGCGTTTAGCCTTGCATCAGCTTCCTAGTAAAGAACTTGCGATCAGCAGTTGGTTGGCACTTGGTCCAATAGGAACAGGAGCATTGGCATTACTCGTTTTAGGCGCACAAGCACCGCATATTTTACAAGCCTATCATTTAAATGGCTTAGCAGATTTTTTGCACTATGCAGGTATTGCAAGTAGTTTAATCCTTATTGGCTTTGGTGTGTGGTGGTTTGCTATTGCTGTTCTCACTACATTGAGTCATGTGAAAACAGGTTTACCGTTTAATTTAGGTTGGTGGGGGCTGACATTTCCACTCGGTGTATTTACGCTTGCCATCCTTAATTTAGGGCATCAGTTGCAGGTTAATTTTATCGTAAACTGTGGTTTAGCACTTTCGGTCTTATTGATTGCTTTATGGGGGATGGTGATGCTGAAAACATTGCGTGGTATGTATCAAGGTTATTTATTCCATTCCCCATGTTTGCAAAATTTACTACAACGTGAGCAGGTTTAAGTATCTGGGTTTAAAGTCAATTTGACGAAGCTCACTATTTATAAAATGCATCAATCGATATTTGCAGATTGGTGCATTTTGCATTTAAATGAGCAAAAATTTTGTGGATCGTATGGTATGAAAGATCAACTCGCTTTAATTATGGCACTACCGAGTGAGTCGAAAGGCTTATTTGAACAAGCTGGTATTAAGGTGCATTACAGTGGTATTGGCAAGGTCAATGCCGCATTTAAAGCTTTTGAGGTCATTCAACAAACAGGCTGTAAAGTTTTACTCAATCTAGGCACAGCAGGTAGTTCACATTTCAATGCACATGAGTTGGTTGAAGTAGTGCAGTTTGTACAACGTGACATGGACGTATCACCGCTTGGATTTGAAGTGGGAGTTACACCCATGGATCAAGATTATCCTGCTGAAATTGAATTTGAACGTTATTTTGAGCAGTTGACACAAGGTGTATGCGGTACAGGGGATAGCTTTGAAACTGGTTTATCTAAAGTATCGTGTAATTTGGTCGATATGGAGGGTTATGCTTTGGCAAAAGTATGTAAAAAACTAGGTGTACGCCTTATTTCTGTCAAATATATTACCGATGGTGCAGGGGATACAGCACATTTAGAGTGGGAAGAGAATTTATTATTAGGGGCTCAGAAATTATTAGAATTATATGAAAGTATCTGAGATTGTATTTTTCAAAATTCGGCGACCATAGGAGAACTATGGTCGTATGCCAAAAATAATTCTAAAGAATTCTTTAGGTCTATTTATGTTTGCGGGTTTTGATCGCGTGGAATCACACCGTATAAAATCATGTGAATGGTATGTTCAATCATACGTTGATACATGCTTTTATTACGTAAAGACTTTCCTGTGACCATTTCAATTTGGGTGTGGAAATCGGCATAATTTTGCGTTAAGCCCCAAATATTTAAAATTAGTAATTCAGCATCAATTCCGGCTGAAATTTTACCTTGTTCTTGCCAATTTGAAATGACTTTAGCTTTGCGTTTAAACAGTTTTTTCAGTGGACCTTTTAAGATTGGCAAAATATGTGGCGCACCTTGAATTACTTCTAAAGCAAATAATCGAGAGGCTTTTGGTTGAGTTTTTGCTGTTTCAATTTTGGTCATCAAATAATGCGTAAGTGCTTCTACAGGCTCAAGCTCTGCTTCAAGTGCTTGCAATGGCGCAAGCCACTTCTGCATAACAGTCGTGAGGACTTCTACATACAATGCTTCTTTATTTTCATAATAATAAAAAATATTGGATTTATGCATTTCTGCAATTTGGGCAATTTCATCGAGGCTCGCACCATTAAAGCCATAGAGTGAAAATACATCCAATGCGGCGGCAAGTAATTGCTGCCTTTTTTGCATACTCTTTTTTTGTTCCATCTCAGCTGTATATCTTCAAAATGATCTTTAAATTGTACGGTAAAATGTCTGATTTGTGCACAAGTGAATGGCTTATTTTTAAATAAAATCGAATAATTTATAGTAAGAATGATGTATTTAATCTATTTCGATGATGTTCGTGTGTAGTTGCACAAAATAAGGGCACAAAATACGTTTAAAAATAATATTTTGAATCATATTTTCATTTTTTTTAATTAAGGTTTTTTGGTAAGAGCGACCTCAAATAAAAGGCGTTATTGGATCATTTTCGGTATATTTCAACCCTTTATTTATTTTCTAAATGGAGTGTGAAATATAATTTTCCCTGTGTATATCTAATGACTTCACCACCCAAACTAAATCGAAAAGCATGAGCGGTATAAAAAATCGATTCAATGCTTGAATGAGTAAATTTTAGGTAGACAAAACAGCATTTAAAACTTGCTGTTCAAGTTTAGTAAATGCCATATTTTTTTGACGAGGGCGAGGTAAATCGACATTAAATTGTTGAGCAATTCGTCCTTTATCGAGCAAAATAATACGGTCTGCCAACTGAACTGCTTCACTGACATCATGCGTGACTAAAATAGTGGTAAAACCCTGTTCAAGCCAAAGCTTTTCAATGAGATTTTGCATGTCTAAGCGGGTGAGGGCATCGAGTGCACCCAAAGGCTCATCAAGTAATAAAATACGAGGGGTGTGCGATAAAGCACGAGCAAGCGCAACACGTTGACGCTGCCCACCTGAAAGCTGTGATGGCCATAGTAAAGCTTTATCTTTTAAACCGACTTTTTCAAGCAGTTGCATCGCCTTAGGGAAATGTGTTTTATTCAAGCCAAGCTGTGCATTGCTGAGAATATTTTTCCATGGTAACAGTCGTGGGTCTTGAAACATGACTCGAATATCACTGGATGTAATACCTTCACGAAAATTCTGCAAAGATTTAAATTTAATTTCGCCATAACTTGGTTGTTCTAAATCTGCAATTAGACGTAGAAGGGTACTTTTACCACAACCGCTTCGCCCAACAATTGCAACAAATTCCCCTGCACCAATATGTAAGTCCAAGTCTTCGAGGACTTTAACATCGCCATAAAACTTATGCAGTTGCTCAATTAGAATCTCTGCACCGACAAGATTTTGCTGTGACGAGGGAAGGTTTTGGTCGTCGTGTATTTTCGTTGTTTTTTTTTGCACAGCGTCATTTGTTGAAGCTGCATCATTGGCATATTGGCTAATACTTAAATCGGTCATGATCTGTGACTCCTATGATTGATAGCCGGGATGCCATCTTAAAAGATATTTTTCGAGTGCTTGTGCAAATACATCGGCAAGTTTGCCAAGTAGGGCATACAGTAAAATACCAACGAGTACGATATCGGTTTGTAAGAACTCTCGTGCATTCATGGTCATGTAACCAATGCCTGCTTGAGCTGAAATAGTTTCTGCAACAATAAGTAAGACCCAAACCAAGCCCAAAGAAAAGCGTAAACCGACTAAAATTGAAGGCATAGCACCTGGTAAAATAATTTCTTTGTATAATTGCCAACGAGTTAAGCCGTAGCTTTTTCCCATTTCGATTAACTGTGGATCAACTGAACGAATACCATGATAGGTATTGATATAAATAGGGAAAAATACACCAATTGCTACGAGAAATAATTTTGCAGATTCATCAATACCGAACCATAAAATCACCAATGGAATAAGTGCTAAAGCCGGAATATTTCGGATCATTTGCAAGGTTGTATCAAGTAAGGTTGATGCTATTTTTGATGAACCATTTAGTAGCCCAAGAATTAGCCCTAAGCCTCCACCGACAAAAAGCCCCATCAATGCACGGCCTGCACTGACTTTAACGTGTTGCCATAACTCACCACTGACGAGTAGTGTCCAAAAAGCGGAGAGGACAGCAGTAGGTGCAGGTAAAATACGACTTTGTAATAATCCTGTTTTAGATGCGATTTGCCAAATAGTCACAAGTAGGATCGGAACAACCCATGGCAGCAAACGCTGCCAAAGTTGCTGTGTTCCACGTGAAACCATGGGTTTTTTTTGCTGAGTATTTGGTGGCGTTAAGACATTCATGCAAGCTCCTTCAGCGAATCTTTGTGCTGAGCGACACTTGCTAGCGTTGTTTCATTTTTTGTTGCATTCGGCAGGTAGTTATTTGCCACAATTTCACCAAAAGGTCCGGTTAAATTTGGCTGAGTTAATTTTTTACGGGTTTCGATTGGTAATAGTGGGAAGACCAATTCAGCAAAACGAATAGACTCTTCTAAGTGTGGATAGCCTGAGAAAATAAAAGTACTAATGCCAAGGTCAGCATATTCTTGAATACGGTCAGCAACCGTTTGTGGATCACCGACCAACGCTGTACCTGCACCACCACGAACTAAGCCCACACCTGCCCAAAGGTTCGGTGAAACTTCGAGTTTGCTACGGTCGCCATTGTGTAGTTCAGCCATACGGCGTTGTCCAACTGAATCCATCGTTTTAAATTTTGCTTGTGCCGCTGCAATGGTGGCATCATTTACATATTGCAGAAGCTCTTCAGCTGCTTGCCATGCTTGTTCATTTGTTTCACGAACAATCACATGCAGACGAATACCATAATTTAATTGACGTCCTTTAGCATCAGCACGTGCTTTAACCACAGCAATTTTTTCTTTCACTGATGCAGGTGGCTCGCCCCAAGTGAGGTAGGTATCGACTTGTTCTGCTGCGAGTTCAATGGCATCTTCTGAAGATCCACCAAACCAAAGTGGTGGGTAAGGCTGCTGAATGGGTGGGTAAAGAAGTTTTGCATCTTCGACTTGTAGTCGTTCACCATTGAACGTAAAACTTTCGCCTGTATGTGAACGTTTTAAGATTTCACGCCAAATAGTGGTGTATTCGGCTGCGGTTTTATAACGTGTAGCATGATCTTCATAAACACCATCACCTTTGAGTTCTTGTTCATCGCCACCCGTCACTAAATTTAGCAAAACACGACCATTCGATAATCGGTCAAATGTGGCTGCCATGCGTGCTGCAAGTGCAGGTGTAGTGACACCTGGACGTAATGCGACAAGGAATTTTAGATTTTTTGTCGCATCAATCAGACTCGCCGCCGTGATCCATGGGTCTTCGCAAGAACGCCCTGTTGGAATGAGTACACCTTCATAACCCAAATTATCGACAGCAACCGCAATTTGCTTCATATAGGCATGATCAACTTGGCGTGCACCTTTGCTTGTACCTAAATAACGACTGTCACCATGTGTGGGAATAAACCAAAAAATCTTCATTTTTTTCATCCTTAGAAAAATATTTAAATGCTATTTCGTTGCCCAAACAGCTTGTTTAATGTCGATGCTATTTGGAATAATTTTGAGTTCAGTAAAGCGATTTGCGAGCTGTTGTTGGTCAGCAATAACTTTGGCAGACAGTGGCGCAGCACCCGATGGGCGGGGACGACGATCAATAAACGTCTGACTCACTTGGGGTTTTAAGCCTGTGCTTTTTGCAATGGCTTGAGCCGTTGCAATACGATTTGCTTGTACCCATTGATCGGCAACATTGAGTTGTTGAATGATGCCTTTGACTGCTTGAGGATGCTGTTTAACAAATTCAGGGGATGCTAAATAAAATGTATAATTTGGGCTTAACCCCTGTCCTGAAGCTAAAATTTTGGCGTGATCTTCAAGTTGCGCTGAGGCAAAAAATGGATCCCAAATTGCCCAAGCATCAACAGCACCTTTTTGAAAGGCTGCTCGAGCATCAGCTGGGCTGAGCCAAATGGGTTGAATATCTGACCACTGTAAGCCTGCTTTACGTACAGCCTGTACCAATAAGTAATGCGCACTTGAACCTTTTTGTAGAGCAATGCGTTTACCTTTGAGTTGGCTTAACTGAGTTAATTTTGAATTTTGTGGAACTAAAATGGCAGATGCCAACGGTTTAGCCGCTTCATAGGCAATGTAAAACAACGGTTTTTTTGCAGCTTGTGCATAAACAGGCGGTGTATCGCCTGTTACGCCAACATCTATTGAACCGACAGCCAATGCTTCTAAAATTTGCGGTCCTGCAGGAAATTCATTCCAAGAAATTTTTGCGTTTGGAAATTCTTTTTCATAAAGGTTTTGTTGTTTAGCAATCGCAAAGTTAATCGAACTTTTTTGAAAGCCAATTCGTAATTCTTTTACACTCGGATCAACCGCCCAAACAGAAGATGAGCCCAACATTGCACAACCAAGCATAATCGTAGTCAGAGCATGCCCTGTTTTTTTGAACCATGAAGATGAGTGATGCAAAGCAAGTTGAGTCATTGTTATATCCTCTTTTTAGTGCCATTTTATTAAGTGAATTGGTGAATGTTAATTGGCTAAAATTGCTGCCTTAATGTTGATTTTATTGGGAATCAGTTTTTGCTGATAAAATGCATCAGCAACATATTGTTGCTCTTTGGCAACCTCATCTGAAATGGGGTGAACACCAGAGCCCATGCGTTGAATTGAGGTGTTTAACACGCCAAGTGGCAGACCCGTAGGCTTTTCCAAAAGTTTTGCTGCATCTGTTTGATGCTGTGCAACCCACTGTGTTGTCGTATTGAGCTCATTCACTACTGTTTTTAAAATATCAGGGTATTTTTCGGCAAATTTACGATCAGCAAGGTAAAATTGATAATTATTGACTAATTTTTTACCGTCAGCACTTTGACCATTGGCAATTACTTTTGCACCGAGTTGCTGTTCAGCTGCGGCAAAGAAGGGATCCCAAATCACCCAAGCATCTACAGCACCTTTTTCAAAGGCAGCACGGGCATCGGCAGGCGGTAGATAAACCACATCAATATCAGCGAGTGTTAAATGGTTAGCTTCAAGCACTTTTAATAATAAATGGTGAACATTTGAACCTTTGTTTAAGACAACTTTTTTGCCTTTTAAATCTTGAACAGATTTGATGGCTGAATTTTTTGGGACAACCAGCGCTTCAGCAAGTGGGGCACTCGGTTGGTTGGCAACATAAACCAAATTGGCATTGGCTGCTTGTGCAAAAATGGGTGGTGCTTCACCCGCTTCACCAAAAGATACACTTCCTACGTTTAAACCTTCAAGAAGCTGAGGACCAGCAGGGAATTCAACCCATTTCACGTTGACACCTTTTTCTTTTAAGGTTTTATCGAGGTCGCCACGGGCTTTAATAATTGGCAGTAAGCCGTATTTTTGATAACCAATATTTAATGTGATTTGTTCTTGTTTTTTGTCACATCCTGAAAGGAGCATCGTGCTTGCAATACCCAAACTAAGTGCAGTGATTTTGAGTAAAGATTTTGAAGTATTGCGAGCCATGAAGATTGTCCGTCAGCAAAGTGGAGAAGATTCACCTATGCTGTCGGGATTTTCATTGCAAAAAAAATAACTTTTCCAACATTATTTATCAGGAAAAAAGATAAAAGATAAAGTGCACAATTTATCTTAAAAAGTGCAATAAAAACATAACATTATTTTTTTTGATTTTTATCTTATTATGTTGAATTTAAATGAAATAATGGATTTAAATTAAAAATAGGCAGATGTTTAAACATCTGCCTATTGCCTTCGGTAAGAGAATTTAATTTAAACAATTGAATAAGGTTTGCAAAAATTCTGCTAACACAGCACCGTTATATACAAGATTTGCTTTAAATCATTTTTTTAAAAACCATTGAATTACGCTGATAATTGTAAAGCGCCTGACGTGTCTCAGGAAGATCATCGACTGTTGCAGGTGTAAATCCGTGTTCGATGAACCAATGCGCCGTACGTGTCGTAAGAACAAAGAGTTGTTGAATCTGCAATTGTTGTGCTTTTTCTTCAAGGAAATGTAAAATTTGTGTTCCTCGATTCGATTTTCGATAACTCGGATGAACAGCAACACAGGCAATTTCCGCAGATTTGATCTCAGAATCGGTTGTTGGAATTGGATATAAAGCAGCACATGCAAGTACAGTACCATCACGCTCAATCACGGCAAATTGTTCAATTTCATTTTCTAAGCGTTCACGTGAACGATAGACCAAGATTCCTTCTTCCTCAAGTGGGCGGAGTAGGTTCATCAGCCCGCCGACATCACCAATATTTGCCATACGCACATCTTCATAATGTGCATCGGTAATCATTGTCCCGTGACCATCTCGGGTGAATAATTCCTCAATGAGTGCCCCATCATAAGCATAAGGCAACAAATGAACCCGATGTACACCATTCAAGGAAGCTGTTTTGGCATTGTGTAAATGCAGTGCAATTTCATAATTGGAATCTTGAAATTTAGTGATGTGTTGATCGAGTTGATGAGGTGTAATTTCACGGAGTAATTGTCCAAACTCGTCGAGTAGACCTTGTTGGTTACCGAGAAAAATTAGCTTTTCCGCTTGTAGTCGAATCGCAGTTTGTGTTGCAACTTCTTCTGCTAAAAGATTAAACACTTCACCTGTAGTGGAATATCCTGTTGGTCCAAGAACCACAATATTATGATTGTTTAAATGACGTTGAATCGCTTCGGTATCAATAGTACGGACTTCACCTGTAAGTTGATAATCGATCCCATCTCGGATGCCATAAGGTTTTGCGGTAATGAAGTTACCTGAAACGACATCAATGCGTGCACCAAACATCGGTGAATTGGCAAGTCCCATCGACAGTAAAGCTTCAATTTGTAGGCGAATTGAACCAACAGCATCCATAACGCAAGATAGAGATTCGCGTGTTGTGATACGGCGGTTGATATGAATTGGGCTTGCGATGTGCTTAGCTTTTAAATTTGCATTAATTTGTGGACGAGCGCCATGAACTAAAATTAAGCGAATACCGAGTGAGTGCAAAAGGGCAATGTCATGAATAATATGTTGAAAGTTTTCATGCTGAACCGCTTCACCACCAAACATAAGCACAAAGGTTTTGCCACGATGTGCATTGATATAAGGTGCAGAATGACGAAACCAATGCACATAGTTTTGTGTCGTACTTTGAGTTGGTTCAGTCAGATCAGTTTGCATGTTTACCTCGGTATCACCCATTTCTATATAGAGATTCTAAACAAAAAATGAGAAAGAAGAAGAGTGAAAATAAAAAAAGCACTCGAACATGATGTAACGAGTGCTTGTAAGGGGCGTTTTGATCGGCTTAACATTAGAGACAATGAAAAGCCTAAACTAAATTTAGGCTTTGGGGTCGTTTCATTTTATTCAATATTGCAGTCATTAACCCATGATGCGGATAATACGATTACTACGTTCATTGACTAGAACATAATCACCATTCACTTTATACCATTGTTGATATTTTCCAGGTTTATACAAATCACGGTGGCTCTTATGACTCACTGCATAACGTGACGAATTTAATTGACTTGGAAAAATTTGACCTGAACGCCATTCACGGCTTGGATTTACACGAGAATGGTAGCGTGCATATTGCTGATTATAACGATCTTTATTATCGTAATGATCGTGGCGATCATTATAGCGATCTGAATTCCAACCTGGATTTTGTCCATGACGGTCATTCTGATATCTGTCATGATCATATGAGGCTGCCATACTTGATGTTGTAAGTAGTGCACCAAGAGAAAATGTAATTGCTGTAAATACTTTATTCATGTCGCTCACCTAAATGTTCGCATCCTTCGATCGTTTTAGATTACGTGTGGATTAGAGATAAATGGTGAGGGAAATTTAGTTGAATTGTGAAGTATATGGAGGCTTTATGGAGATCTGTAACTAACAAGGCTTTCGATGAAATGATAAAAATAAAAAACTCAGTGCATTGACTGAGTTTTGAATGTATTTAAAAAATTTACATGCCCCGAATATTTATAATACTGTTGCTATCTGAATCAACTAAAATATAGTCATTATTAATTTTGTACCATTGTTGATTTCGAGCAGGTTTTGGTAAATTGGTATCTTTATAATCGACTTTATAACTATTACCACGGTAATGTTGCGGCATCACATAACCTGTTTGCCACTTATGTTGCTGTAGACGACGTACACCCCGTTCTTCACGCTCACGGCGTTTTTCACGAAGTTCATCATCATTATCATCTTGTTGATAATCTCGATATTTTTTACCTTGTCCACCACGTTCAGAGCCACGGTCATCGTCCCAATGTGGACCAGCAATGGCGATATGGCTCGTCATTAACGCACTGAAAGAAATAGCCAAAATAGCAATTATCTTTTTCATGTAATGTCCTCGTGGATGATATTTTTGTTGACCCGACTAATGTACTGCCAAAATGCAGAGAAACTGTGAAGAATAAAGAGTAATTCGATTAAAACTACAGAGATAATAAGAACATATTTTCAAATCGCTTGAAAGTATTTCCTGCAAAACCTCACTGTACGGTGTTTTATCACGAACTTTAGGGTGTGACGTAGTTCATTTTAATTTGTAAATATTTATATGAAAAGAGAATATTTTGCAATATAACGTGAAAATACGCTGACTTAATACCACTGTTCATGCATTAAATTTAAATAATCTACGGCTTCAATGACTTGTTTAGCATGGTGAGGATTGTCTAAAGCTTGGATTAAATGTTGAGGTAATTGAAATTGCTCAATTGAACGAATGATTTCAACTTTATGTTTCTGGTCTTTCATAGGATCTACTTAACTCAGTATGTTGTGAATGATAAGTAGAGCATAGAATATTTTATTCAATGTGTTAAATGGATTAAAAATCTAATAATAATTGGGTAAAGCGATTAAAAAAACCCGATTTCATAAACAAAATCGGGTAAGATAAAAATGAATCATCAGAGTTTAATCTTGGGCGTCAATACTCTGCCCATTCATATGCAAGCTGTCGTCACCCATGAGATATAAATATGCAGGCATGATAGCTTCAGGTGTTGGTAATACTTTTGGGTCTTCTTGTGGATAGGCTTTGGCACGCATTGCCGTTCGTGTGCCACCAGGGTTAACGCAGTTATAACGAATGTTTGGATAAGTATTTTCTTTAGCAAAGATCTGACTGACGGCTTCAATGGCAATTTTTGAAACCGAATATGCACCCCATTCTGCACGTGCTTCACGACCTACACCAGAACTCGCAAAGACGACAGACGCATTTTCAGATTTTTGCAATAAAGGCAGAAGTTCTTGCGTCAGTACAAAAGGTGCGCGTAAGTTAACTGCCATGACATCATCCCAAACCTCTTCAGGATATTGTGCTAAAGGGACACGTTCACCTAAGATGCCAGCATTATGCAAAATTCCATCTAAGCGACCAAATTGTTGTTCGAGTGTATCGACTAATAATTCATAATCTCTTGCAGAAGCGGTAGAAAGTTGTAGCGGTAAAATGGCAGGTTGTGGTGCGCCAAGAGCTTCAATTTCATCATAAATCACTTCTAACTTATTGAGCGTGCGACCATGCAAAACCACCGTTGCGCCGTGTAGGGCATAACTAATTGCAGCAGCACGACCAATTCCATCACCTGCACCCGTGATCAGAATAATTTTATCTTTCAATAAGTCGGGACGAGGTTGATATTCTGAATATTTCATGCGTGACCTCCTGTAATTTTTATGATGCTTGAAAATGCTAAATTACGCTGTTGCCGATGGAATATCTACTAAGTTTTCGATGAGTTGATGTAATTCGACGACATTATTTACGATGGCATCTGCTTGCCATGCAACAAGATCATCTTTGTGTTGCAATGGTAAATAGCCATAAGCTGCTAAAATGGTATACATATTTGCATGACGCCCAGCATCAATATCTCGTGGATGATCACCCACATAGATACATTGTTCAGGCGCGATATTAATCTGCTTTGCTGCTAAATACATTGGTTCAGGATCAGGCTTTGTTTTGCTGACATCTTCAGGGCAAACTAAAACTGCACAACGCTCCGTCAAATTGAGTGCTTCGAGTAATGACTCACTTAAACCACGCGGTTTATTGGTGACAATTCCCCAAGGAATATTATTTTGTTCAAGCTGTTCAAGTAGGGGATACATACCTTCAAAAAGGTCTGTATTTACCGCAATATCTGCACCATATAAATCTAAAAAGCGCTGACGATGTGCAAGAAAAATCGGGTCATCCACTTCTAGTTCAGGATAAACTAATTTCACCATCGCTCGTGCACCTTCTGATACTTGGGTGCGAATCAGATCGGCTTCGACAACAGTACGATCTTCATTACGACACATTTGTTGAATAATGCGAATGAAGTCAGCAGCAGTATCAATTAAGGTTCCATCAAGATCAAAAAGTACGGCTTGCATTACACACCTTCGTTTACGGTATAGACCATATAGTTGACATCAACGTTTGGGGCTAACCAATAGTTTTGAGTCAGTGGGTTAAAATGTAAACCTGTCATATCTTTGAGTTTTAAGCCTGCTCCACGAATGTCATGTGCAAGTTCTGATGGTTTAATAAATTTGTGATAATCATGCGTACCTTTTTTTAGCATACGCAAAACGTATTCTGCACCAATAATCGCCAGTAAATAGGCTTTAGGATTACGGTTAATGGTCGAGAAAAAGACATGACCACCTGGTTTGACGAGTTTTTGGCAGGCTTGAATGATGGATGCTGGATTCGGTACGTGTTCAAGCATTTCCATACAGGTCACAACGTCATATTGTCCTGCTTGTTCTTCGGCAAGTTGCTCTACAGGAACTTGGCGATACTCGATATTATTTACATTTTCTTGTTCTGCATGTAAACGAGCAACATTGAGTGGTGCTGCACCCATGTCGATGCCTAAAACATCTGCACCACGACGCGCCATGCTTTCAGCCAAGATACCACCACCACAGCCGACGTCGAGAATTTTTTTACCACTTAAACCGCCTACGTGTTCATCAACCCAATTTAAACGTAGTGGATTAATTTGATGTAGTGGACGAAACTCAGATTGCTGATCCCACCAAAGTGCCGCAAGGGCTTCAAATTTTGCAATTTCTTGTGGATCAACGTTAAGTTGCGACATGCAAGTCACCTCTAAATCAATTGTTTTCATCAAAAATAAGTTTATGTGCTAGTGTAACCATAATTCTGAAAAAAGCGATGAATCGTATAAAAATCTTCACAGAAGGAAAACGATTTTCCCATATTTGTTTTATAGTTAGCAGATAAGCTAATGACAGCTATATAAGATGATGCATAGAGGACAAAAATTGTAATGAAAAAATTTATTCTTGGCGGTGTAGCCGCTATGGTTATGGCATTTTCTGCAAACACAATGGCAGCAGATTATGTTGCAGGTAAAGATTACACCGTGATTCAGAACCCTGGTAAATCTGCGGTTCCAGGTAAAATCGAAGTTCGTGAATTTTTTTGGTACGGATGTCCTCACTGTATCAAGTTAGAACCACATATGCAGACTTGGCTGAAAAAATTGC
This sequence comes from Acinetobacter sp. 1207_04, assembly GCF_052850415.1. Lineage (NCBI taxonomy): Bacteria > Pseudomonadati > Pseudomonadota > Gammaproteobacteria > Moraxellales > Moraxellaceae > Acinetobacter > Acinetobacter sp. 1207_04. The sequence continues at coordinate 19,825 of NZ_VXCQ01000017.1, forward strand.
CAAAAGATATTTACTTTGTGCGTACACCTGCCGCAATGAATAAAGTTTGGGAACAAGGTGCTCGTGCATATTATGTAACGGAAGCGCTTGGTGTGCGTAAAAATACGCATTTACCAATTTTCCATGCAAATGGAAATGGTCAACAAGTTTTACAAAAAGCAGAGTTTTCTCAGTTTTTAACGCATTATGGTGTACCTGAAGCAAAATTTAATAGTATGTATGATTCTTTCCCAATTACTGCAAAAGTGGCTGAGTCAAATAAACTTGCACAACAGTACCAACTTTCAGGTGTTCCTGCTGTGGTTGTAAATGGTAAATATGTTGTTACTGGTGAAGATGCTAAAGTTACTCAAGTAGTTGATTATTTAGTTAATTTAGAACGTAAGTCGAAGTAGTTCTTAGACTTATAGCGAAAAGCCAATCAATTTTGATTGGCTTTTTTGATTTAATGATTAGAAAAATGACGTGATACATTATTTTTTATACTTCTTTACGACCTTCCCAATTGGAAATACCTTTAAAAATTAAATGAACTTGCGTCACAGCTTGCTTTTTTAGAACCATTTTTTGTAGTTCAAGCTCTATACCTTTGTATTGACGGCAGAGGCTAATCCACGACATTGCCCAAGTAAAAGAAAGATTAATGAGAATATTGGTGAGTCCACGTAAATCAGCAACATCATCAAAATTTTGTACAATCTCAAATTTCGTCAGATCATTAGCAAGATCGTCATTGAGAAACTCAATTTCTCGTGCAATGGAATGACGTACAACTTCTGAACCACCCCAACGCTCTGCAATCATAAAAATCCACTGTTGTGGATAGACATCAACCGCATGAAAAAAGTGTTCCATGCTGGTTTGAGTTTTAGCATTCGGCTGTGCTAAGCCATGCCCAAGTTGATGCACTACATTTTTTAAATATAGCGCAACTTGATCAACTAACTCTTTGCCAAGTTCATCCATATCTTGGAAATGACGATAAAACGCCGTTGGAACTAAACCAACCTCTCTAGCTACTTCACGCAAACTAATACTGGAAAATGAACGACCTGAAGTGCTCAATGTCAAAGCCGCATCAAGTAAAGCCTGACGACTTTGCTGTTTGCGTTCATCCCGTATTGACATGTGTACACCTGTATTTTTGTGGTGTGATGAGTCTATCAAAAATAGCGATATAAAAATAATGATAAATTAAGCGATGAATGTCAGTGCACACCTGTTGACTCAAATTATAAAAATAAATTATAGTGTACGAGTGTTCACTAAAAGAACATTTGTTCACTCAATAAATAGCAAGCATAAAGAGGAACGTTTTATGAGTAGCCAAATGCAGTATCAGCCACAATGGGTACGTGAAGATTTTGTCGATTTTGTCGCTGAAAAAATCAATCCTGTTTGGGCTTGGAAAAAGGTCAAAGCCAGTATTATTAAAATTCGGAGTTTAAGTACTGATTTTTATCAAATACAGTTACGTCCGAATCGTAATTTTAAACATCAACAGTTTAAAGCAGGGCAAAGTGTTCTCGTCACTGTAGAAATTGCTGGTGTGCGCCAACAGCGTAATTACTCTGTAGTAAAATTTCTAAGTAATGGCGATATTATTCTTGGTGTTAAACAGCAAGGTCTTGTATCTAAAGCTATTACACAAGCTGACTTAGGAAGTATTGTTGAGTTATCTCAACCGCAAGGTAATTTTATACTGCAAGCTGATTTATCTCCGTTGCTATTGCTCGCATCAGGTAGTGGTATTACTGCAATTTATTCATTGTTACAACAAGCTATACAAAAAGGGCATCAGATTGATCTCATTTACTTTAGTCGTGATGGTGCATTTCACGTGGAACTTGAGCAGTTAGCACAACAGTGTGCGGCTTTGAAATATCATCACATCAATACAGTAACGCAGAAACAGCACTTAGATTTAGCGTTATTAGAACAATTGATTCCTGATTTTACGCAACGCCAAACGTATGCATGTGGTGCAAGTACAATGATGCAAAGTTTGAATCAAATTTATAAGCAACATGGTTTACAGCATCAATTACATCAGGAATATTTCAAAATTACGGTTGATGAAAATCTAGCTGTGCAGCCTGTGACATTCTTACGCTCACAGCAAGAGTTTGAAGCACAAAGTAATTTGCTAGAAAGTGCAGAAAAAGCAGGTTTAAGACCAACGCATGGTTGTCGTATGGGAATTTGTAATACTTGCACCTGTACCAAAGTGAGTGGTTCAACTAGAAATGTGCTGACAGGCGAAATTGATCATGGATCAAATACTCAAATAAAGCTGTGTATTAGTCAGGCAATTAGTCCAGTAACGATTAATTTGTAATATAAAAATTTAATTTTTAATCCTTTACGCAATTTCAAGATCAAATCGTTTTCGATTCATTGAATCTAAAGCTCGGGGAAATTGCACATAAAATTTAGTCACAGTCGCTCAAAATGCACTGTGTAGGAGTAGAAAAGATGAATATGTCAGTGAATTTTCCAAGCAGTAAGTCGAAGCATTTAAGTCCTGAACAAACTGAAGAATTTGGTCGCCGTGTTGACCAAATACGCCGTGAAGTAATGGATCGCTTAGGTGAGCAAGATGCGAAATATATTTATAAAATTCGCAATTTTGTTCGGTATAGCGAAATTGCATCTCGTGGCATGTTGATGTTTGGTGGTTGGATTCCACCTGTTTGGGTGATCGGAACAGGTTTATTGGGCATTTCTAAAATTGTAGAAAATATGGAGCTCGGTCATAACGTGATGCATGGTCAGTTTGATTGGCTCAATGATCCGAGTCTAAACGGTGCAAATTATGATTGGGATACGATGTCATCGGGCGATGATTGGAAATATACCCATAATTATCTGCATCATACCTATACCAATATTGTTGGCAAAGATCATGATGTTGGCTATGGTTTACTTCGAGTGAGTGAGTCACAAAAATGGGAACCTCGTTTTTTATTTAATATTCCTTTAGCAATTCAGTTGATGGTATTTTTTGAATGGTATGTGGGGGTTCAAAATCTACATTTGGAAGATGCTTTAATTTATAAGACTAAAACGTGGAAACAAGTTTGGGCAGATGCGGCTAAATTCCGTAAGAAAGTCCGCCGTCAGGTTTTAAAAGATTATCTATTTTTTCCTGTAATTGCAGGGCCGAATGCTTTACCTGTATTTGTAGGTAATGCGGTTGCCAATGTCATTCGTAGTTTATGGTCTTCAGCTGTAATTTTTAATGGTCATTTTACGGAAGATGCTGAAACTTTTGAAATGGATAATACTGAGAATGAAACGCGTGCTGAATGGTATTTACGTCAAATTCGCGGTTCAAGTAATTTTACAGGAACAGAATGGCTACATATTTTAAGTGGTAATTTGAGCCATCAAATTGAGCATCATTTATTTCCAGATATGCCTGCTAATCGTTATGCAGAAGTTGCCCCAAAAATTAAAGCATTATGTGCTGAATATGAAATTAACTATAACGAAGCGAATTTTTTTCAACAGTTTGGTAGCGTATGGGTACGTTTAGCAAAGCATTCTCTGCCAAATAATATGACAGCTAAAATCACGCAATCCTTGCAAAAAGTGAAAGGAATTTTTGCTTAGTCTCACAAAATAAAATTGTATAAAAATTATTGTTGAAAGATCAATATTCATTCATAAAGTCCAATGTAAGTCATTGGGCTTTCCATATTATGCAAAACTATTTATTCTGTATTTCTAAAGAGTTATGTTTAATTGTGAATAAATTATGAATTTTTTCATGAATATTATTGTGGTCTTGTTGTAAATAATAATATAATTGAGAAATATTATCATTTACTGTTGGTGTGTCTGTGCCTTACGCAAAAAAAACTTTAGCTCTGATGATGTTTTCTACAGGGTATCTTTTTGTATCTTCAGCAGCTTTCGCAAATTCAGAAATGAATGAACAAGTGAAAGTATCGGCGACTTTGCCCACTATTGTGATTGAGGCAATGGCGGAAGGTGATCCAATAAAAACATATGTTGACTATAAGCAAGCAAATGTCACAAGAAATGGATTGGACAAAAAAGATATTCCACAGACTGTAGACACCATTGATGTATCAAAATACAAACTTTATGGGGCAAATGATTTAAGCGTAATGTTACAAGGTACACCAGGTGTATCAACATCTTACGATATGCGTGGCGATGGCATTATGCTACGTGGTTTTAGTGCAGATACTGGTGATATCTATCGAGATGGTGTCCGTGAAAGTGGTCAAGTAAGACGTAGTACAGCCAATGTTGAACGCATTGAGATCTTAAAAGGACCTGCTTCCGTTTTGTATGGTCGGAGTGGAGGTGGTGGTGTCATCAATATGGTGACTAAATTTGCTAACTTTGAATCACCAAGTACTATTGGTGCATATGCTGGTTCTTATGAAAATGTAGGTGGAACCGTTGATATCAATAAGGTCTTAAATGACAACTGGGCTGTACGTTTAGTCGGTGAAAAATCAGATACCAACAGTTTCCGTGATGGTATTGGTTCAAATGAAGAAATGATATCACCAAGCTTTACCTATCGTAGTGATGATGAAAGATTATTGTGGACAACCGAATTTACCTATGACGATTTAAATCGTGTTCCTGATCGTGGTCCATCTTATGAAAACTTGCCTGATGGAACTTCAATTAAAATGGGCTTTGCACAAAGCGGAGACTATGTTGAAGATGTTTTAAAAACGGCAAGAACAGACGTGAAGTATGAGTTTGCGCCAGGCTGGAAGTTTCATTGGGGCTTAAGCCATCGTGAAGCAGAACAGAACTTTGATCATTTTTATTTAGGGTCAATGTGTGCGGCTGATAAGACCCCAACAGCAAAAGATAAGGGCTGTTATAAAGGTTATATCAATCAAATTTATTATTGGCAACAAACCACAAATAAAACGACTGCAAATACGTGGGATATATCGGGTGAATTCACAACAGGTTCGTTAAAACATAATGTTCTGGTAGGAACAGATTGGACTTATGAGCAACGTGAGCCATTACTGTCAAATAAAAATCAAGATGGTTCATTAATATATGGTTTTGTTAATCCGTTAACAGGTGATCGATTTAGTAATCGTGGTAGTGGTCATGTAGTGACTTCACATAACTATAATGAAGGGACAAATTACGGTCTGTTCCTACAGGATTTGATCAGTTTTAATGACCAAATTAAAATGATGATAGGGGCAAGATATGATTACTATGAAGCGAAAACAACAAATAAGCTCGAAAGTTCATCAAGCTATGGTCAATCTAAAACTGTAGAAAATGAAACACTAAGTCCGAATATTGGTTTTGTATGGCAACCTGTCCCAGCACAAAGCTTATATGCTTCATATAGTAAAAGTTTTGTTCCTTTTGGTGGGAATATGGGGGTCAATGCAGTATCGGCAACTGAGGATTTAAATGCATTTAATGATGAACCTCAATATCTTGATCAATATGAAGTGGGTATCAAAAGTGAATGGCTAGATTCAAAGCTAAATACTCAGTTTTCAGTATTTCATATTCAAAAGCACAATATACGAGCGCATGAAGATCCAGATGATACGAGTTCACCTTATGTAATTGTCGGTGAAAATGAATCACAAGGTTTAGAATTTAGTTTCATTGGTCAAGCATTCTCGAAAGTATATGTTCGAGGTGGTTATGGTTATACAGATGCGAAGATTACTGAAAACAAATTTAGGCCTGAGTTAGTCGATAATGATTTACGTAATGTTTCTAAACATACGGGGAATCTTTTTGTTCGATATTTACCTACAGAAAAATTCTATGGTGAAATTGGTGCAACGTATATGGGTTCATACTATACGTCAGATGAAAATACAGCCAAAATGCCTGATTGGACACGTCTAGATGCAGCTTTAGGTTATAAAGACAAGAATTGGGGCGCAACTGTTGCAGTAAATAACTTAGCAGATAAGGAATATTGGCGTTCAAGTTCAATGCCTGGAACGCCAAGAAATTATTTATTGAAACTCAACTATTATTTCTAATATAAGGTTTTAATGACAAGGCTTCGGCAAAGAGTTTCGGAACTATTTACAGCATAGTTTTGATATAAAATTTCTTGGTTAGAAATTTATTTAAGTCCTTATATGATCCGTTAATAAAATCTCTAGTTCATGATGGCTTTACGCTCATAAACTAGAGATTTAGATCACAGGATATCTTTCAAAAAAGAGCAACATTTTATAATTTTGTGGTTCACGTATTGTATGAACGATATCGCCAATTTTAAAAACCACCAAGATGTAACAAAACCATCCGACTCGCTTCTGCTATAATGTTGCGCAATTCATTTTCAGTCAAAATTTAGGACAAATTATGCGTATTGACCAACGTGCATTAGACCAATTACGTGATGTTAAAATTACTCGTAATTATACGCGTTATGCGGAAGGTTCAGTATTGGTTGAATTTGGTCATACAAAAGTACTTTGTACTGCAAGTATCGATAATTCTGTACCGCGTTTTTTAAAAGGTAAAGGTCAAGGGTGGGTCACTGCTGAATACGGCATGCTGCCACGTTCTACTCATACACGTAGTGACCGTGAAGCGGCTCGTGGTAAACAATCAGGTCGTACTCAAGAAATTCAACGTTTAATTGGTCGTAGCCTACGAGCAATGGTCGATTTGAAAAAGCTTGGTGAAAATACTATTACAATTGACTGCGATGTAATCCAAGCGGATGGTGGTACACGTACAGCAGCCATTACAGGTGCAGCAGTTGCACTCATTGATGCAATGAATGTTCTTTTAGAGAAAAAGAAAATCAAACAAGACCCATTAAAAGGTTTAGTTGCAGCAGTTTCAGTTGGTATTTTCCAAGATGAAGTACTACTTGATCTTTGCTATGAAGAAGATTCAAATTGCCAAACTGACTTAAATGTGGTGATGACGCAAGCAGGTGAGTTTATTGAAATTCAAGGAACTGCTGAAGAAAAACCATTTACTCGCGCGCAGTCTAATGCAATGCTCGATATGGCTGAAAAAGGTATTGCAGAACTTGTGAAAAAACAGCAAGAAGCATTAGGTTGGTAAGCATTTAATTTATATTTAAAGTTTTGAAAATAAAAAACGCATCATGAGATGCGTTTTTTATTTGGGCTGAAAATGATTTAGGATTAAATTTCAGCTTTTGGTTCTAAGATTTTATAGGTAAAGTTTTTACCATTGAGTACATCCATATTCATGTCTTTATATTGCTGTAAAACTAGATCGGTAGGGGTATCACAGCTCATTTGTGGCTGAATACCTGTTTGATGTACTGTTTTATAACAGCTATTCACATGTTGAATAAATGAATAATAAGGTGACAATGGAATATTTGCAGCACTTAAAATACGAGGCGCAAGGAAGTGTGCAGGAATAAATGGTTCTTGCAATGTTTTACGTTCAATAGGGAAATTTGCCCATACAGCAAGTGGGGTTTCAAAGAATTTTACATCCTTTTTCTCCACTTTTTCTTGAGTAGAGGCAAAGAAGCCATATTCATCATAAACTTGTTGCAGGTTTGGTAAATGATCACCAAAGAAAACAATAATCGTTGGACGATCTAACTGCTTCACATCTTCTATCAAGCCTTTAAATTTCTCATCAGCTCGTTGCATACCGGTTAAATAAGTATTTAAAGCCTGTTTTGTTGAATCACTGATGCCTTCTTTAGTAATTTTAAAATGATCTTTACCAAAACGGTCATCACTGTACATTGGATGGTTTTCTACACTAATGGCATAGATAAACTGCGGTTGGTCGGTATTTTTGAGCTGGTCACGAATACTGTTATACAGTAAGTCATCTGTTGCCCAACCAGCTTGATTGATGTATTTACTACGTTCTTTCAAACTGATCATATTTTCAATAGATATGAAGCGATGGAATCCAAGATTGTGATATACCGTACTGCGGTTATAGAAATACTTACCATTGTTATGCATCGCAGTAGAGTTATAACCAATCGAATTTAAATAACTTGCTAACGAGTAGGTCGGGCGATCTAGTTTTGATGTATACGCTAACTCATTATGATTTAAAAATGTATTTAAACTAGTCAAAACTTCAAATTCGACATTTGCTGTACCTCCACCAAAGCTAGGTGATAGTACAGATGAAACCTGATGTTTGTTGATCGTTGGAGTAATATCCTTCGGAATACTCTGATCTAGCCGAGTCGCATCCCAATGAGACTCGCTCATGACAAAAATAATATTAGGTAGCTCAGGAGGGCTTAAATTGGTAGGCAAATTATTTTTTTCATACAGCGATGATATTTGATGTTCAGTAATATGAGAACTACTTTTTTGAACAAAAAAGTTATCAAGACTCTTTGATAAAAAGAAAGTTAAAAAGCCATAAGTTTTTATCGCTTCATGATCTCCGATCCAATTATTTCGTGTTTTAGGGATTGCCGATGCTAATATGCAACTCTTAGAGCTAGTTTCTAATTTCTCACAGTAAGCAGAGAAATTTTCTTGTGAATTCATAAAAATAAATAAAGAAAGAACTACTAAAGGGATAGCTAAATTGAAATAGATACTTTTACTTTTCGTAATAACTTCTTTTTTAGATATGAAATAAATGATACAACCAAAGCTAAAAATACTAATCGCTGTGCTAATTAAGAGAAGAATAGGTGCTGAAATTAACGTTTCTTTAAATAATAAGAAATCTGTGGGAGTAAAACTTGCTGATAGATATTCTTGTTTCTTTATATTTATAAAATTCAATAAGATAAGAATGGAGGTGAAAATAAAGAGTGAGAGCTTTAATTTTCTAACACAAAAATAAATTAGATTAATGAAAGAAAAAACGATTAAAACAGAAATAAAATATTGGATAAAACTGTATAAAAGACTATTTTGAATATTGAACGCAAATGATAAATCATTATTGACTATTCTTGAAAGAAACACTGCAAAAAAAGCAATCATTAAAAATAGTATTTGTTGTTTAATAAAACTTCTTAAAAAATAAGACATATGAGATGAATCCATTATTCTTTAATTTCAACATTTGTATTAAAATTCATGCTTTTTAAATATTTTGCGGTGTATATCATGTTTTAATCGGTATTTAATAACTATAACTAAACAAATATACAAACTAAGTGATAATAAGGCAATTTTTATAGTTTAATTTTAGTTTTTTACTATATAGATAACAGATTATTTAAATTTATTTTAGAAGTGGAAAACATTCTATATAACAATACATAGATTTTCATAGTTCTTATAGAACAGAAGTAAAGACAAAGGATGAATAACTTTTTTAAATAGTTCATCAACGGAGCATTAGCATTCTAATGGTAGTAATAACTGTGAAATTAAGTTGAGAGAGTAACCTGCAATAAATTAGCAATTAACAAAATTATCCGACTTTATTTTAGACCTTCTATGTGAGTTATTAATTGAACAAAATTGAAGTTTACATATGAGGTACTCTCCCTTTTAGAAGATGAGCCGTACTGCTGGGCAAGAGAGGTTTTTTATTCAAACCCGATCATCTTAGTCTTCCGTAAAGGGAGAAGGAACTTTTCATATACGTTTTAATCATAAATTTTCAGTTTTCAACGTTTACAAGAACTCTTTAATATTTCAGTTAATTTTTAGAGTTGATTCATTTTTTTTTGGATAAAATTTCATAAGTAAAGTTTTTACCATTGAGTACATCCATATTCATGTCTTTATATTGCTGTAAAACTAGTTCAGTAGGGGTATCACAGCTCTTTTGTGGCTGAATACCTGTTTGATGTACGGTTTTATAACAGCTATTCACATGTTGAATAAATGAATAATAAGGTGACAATGGAATATTTGCAGCACTTAAAATACGAGGCGCAAGGAAGTGTGCAGGAATAAATGGTTCTTGCAATGTTTTACGTTCAATAGGGAAATTTGCCCATACAGCAAGTGGGGTTTCAAAGAATTTTACATCCTTTTTCTCAGCTTTTTCTTGAGTAGAGGCAAAGAAGCCATATTCATCATAAACTTGTTGCAAGTTTGGTAAATGATCACCAAAGAAAACAATGATCGTTGGACGATCTAACTGCTTCACATCTTCAATCAAGCCTTTAAACTTCTCATCAGCTCGTTGCATACCAGTTAAATAAGTATTTAAAGCACGTTTAGTCGAATCACTGACACCATCTTTGGTAATTTTAAAATGATCTTTACCAAAACGGTCATCACTGTACATTGGATGGTTTTCTACACTAATCGCATAAATAAACTGTGGTTGGTCGGTATTTTTGAGCTGGTCACGAATACCGTTATACAGTAAATCATCGGTTGCCCAACCTGCTTGGTTGATGTATTTACTACGATCTTGGGTGTTGACCATATTTTCAAGCGAGGTGAAACGATGAAAACCTAAGTTTTGATAAACGGCACTACGATTATAAAAATATTTGCCATTGTTATGCATGGCAGTTGAGTCATAACCTAATGAATTTAAATAGGTCGCAAGTGAATATGTTGGGCGTTTTAATTTAGATACATAAGCCAATTCATTGTGATTTAAATAGACATTCAGACTGGTTAAGACTTCAAACTCAACATTTGCCGTTCCTCCACCGAAACTTGGTGAGAGTACACTAGACACTTGATTTTTATTAATTGTTGGCGTGATATTTTTAGGTATGCTTTTATCTAAACGTGTTGCATCCCAATGTGATTCACTCATGACAAAAATAATATTAGGTAAAATTGTTTCTTTATTTGTATTGACCATAGATTGTGCTGCTTCAGGAGCAACTTGTACAGGTGTGTTTGGGTATAAAGCCTGAATTTTATCTTCAGGAATATTTTCAGTTTGAAAAATTTTAGTATTCAAACCATCAACAGACTTTGAAAAAAAGAAGGTAGAGAATCCTAAATATTTTATAGTGAGATGATCACCGATCCAATCGCCACGTGTTGCAGGCAAATACATTGCATATTCACATAAAGTCCCTTTGATTCGAACAGGACAATTTGCACTAAAATTATTTTTAAAATTTGCGGTGACAAAAAAACCTAAAATCGCAACGCTAAGTACAGTATTGACCCAAAAATTAGGCTTTGAACCAAATTTTTCTTTTTTATATAAAAATATAAAGAGAGCGATAAATGCTGTAATTCCACCAAAAACCGCAAATTTTAAAATCAGGGGGGATGCAATAAACGTTTCTTTAAATAGTAAAAAATCACTAGGTACAAGGCTTGCAGACAAGTACTGTTCTTTTTTGATATTAATAAACGTCAATAAAAAAATAATAAATTGGCTGAAAAATAGACTTGACCACATTTTTCTTAAAAACACATAAAACAAACTAATAAATGCATAATTCATGAGCACTGAAAATGCATATTTATATAAACGAGGTTTTAGATAGATGTCATTTAATTGAAAGAATTTATTGATATCTTCTTGATAGAGAAAAAAAGCAAATACAGATAAGAAAGCTACAAGTAGAAAAAGTACTTGTTGTCCTAATGTCTTCATGCGCTTTTATGCCTAAATATCAATAAATGAGTGGAGCGATATTATAGGCTTCCCAATAGGTTTTTAGAAGAAAATATTTGTATAAAATGTGATCAATTTTAAGGTGAAACGGCATATCTATTTAAAGAAAAATAGATATCCCGAAGCTGATATAAAATTGTGAGTTAAAGAGCAAGGATTAAGCATTAAAACGCATAGATAAATCAATTGCTTGTACATCTTTGGTCAAGACACCCATGGAAATATAATCCACACCTGTACTTGCAACTTCGCGTAAATTATCGAGGGTAATATTGCCTGAGGCTTCCAATTTACAACGTCCTGCAACGTACTTAACCGCATCAATCATTTGTTGTTGACTGAAGTTATCTAACATCACGATATCTGCTTGGGCTTCAAGTGCTTGATTGAGTTCATCCCATGTTTCGACTTCGACTTCGACCAATTTTCCTGGGGCAATTTGATGCGCTTTAGCAATGGCTTGTGCAATGCCACCTGCTGCCATAATGTGATTTTCTTTAATTAAAAATGCATCAAATAAACCTAAACGGTGGTTTTGCCCACCACCAATGGCAACAGCATATTTTTGTGCGATGCGTAAGCCTGGTAAAGTTTTACGTGTATCTAATAATTTAGTATTTGTACCTTCTAAATATTTTAGATACTCCGCAGTTTTAGTAGCAACTGCAGACAGGGTTTGAATAAAGTTTAATGCAGGACGTTCAACAGTCAATAAACTACGTGCAGAACCTTGTAAGGTATACAAAGTTTCATTGGCAGAAACAGCATCACCATCATTTTTAAGCCAAGTGATTTGTACAGAGGGATCATAGGCTTGAATTAAGGCATTGACCCAAGGTTGACCTGCAAGCACCATATTTTCACGAGTAATAATGGTCGCAGTCGCTTGCTCATCTTCAGGTGTCAGTAAAGCTGTAATATCGGCATCACCAATATCTTCCTGTAAAGCATGTTGAATGTTGATTTGAATCGCTTGTTCAAGCAGTGCGGCAGGTATGCTCATGGAAATCCCTTATATCCCTCAAAAACTGAGCGATATATTAGCATTGTCCGTATTAGTTTGAGGAAGTTTTTATTTGTATGTGTTCAGAGTACACTGCACAACAATCATTGATTTTTTATGGTCGGATACTCGACTCCATATTGAATCAAAATGTGCAATCAATCTTAGGATGAAATCATGTCTGCAACCGCAAATTTTCAGCTTATTGATGGTCAGCTTCAAGGGGCTCGGCAAATTCCTTCACCTAATTTTAATCAACGCCCTGATCAAACTGAAATTCAATTGATTGTGATTCATAATATTAGTTTGCCACCTTCTCAATTTGGCGGTGGCTACATTGAGCAATTTTTTCAAAATCAGCTCGATTGGTCTGTACATCCTTATTTTCAAACCATTGAAGGCATGCAGGTATCAACACATTTTTTGATTTTACGTACAGGTGAAGTCCTACAGTTTGTCAATTGTCAGGATCGGGCGTGGCATGCAGGTCGTTCGACTTATTTGGCAAAGCAAGAATGTAATGATTATTCAATTGGGATTGAATTAGAGGGTAGTGATGATCTACCTTTTGAAGCTTTACAATATCAAAGCCTTATCGATGTAGTCATCACATTACAAGATACCTATCCTCAAATTAAGCAACATATTGCAGGACATTCTGATATTGCACCAGGACGTAAAACCGATCCAGGCATGTACTTTGAATGGGCAAAATTCCGTGAAATGTTGGCACAGCAACGTAGTGACTAAAAATAGCCAATCGAATTAAGAATTAACAACGTATTTTTAAGCCAACTTAATTACAATAGCGACATTATTATAATGGGATATATACGATGGCGCTTTGGCGATCGACCTTTATTGTCAGTGCAATGACAATGCTGTCACGAGTTCTAGGATTGGTTCGTGACATCGTGCTAATGAATGTATTTGGCGCAGGTAAAGACTTCGATACCTTTGTAGTTGCATTTCGTATTCCAAATTTTTTCAGGCGATTATTTGCCGAAGGGGCATTTTCTCAGGCATTTATTCCTATTTTAACTGAATATAAAACAACAAAATTGCATACAGAAGTACAAATTCTGATTAGTCGTGTTTTCGGTTGTTTATTACTCGCAATGTCAACGCTGACCTTGATCGCGATGATTGCAGCACCTGCAATTTTGTATCTTTATGCACCAGGTTTTCACAGTGATCCTGTAAAATTTGATCTTGCGGTTGATATGTTCCGTTTGACCATTCCTTACTTGATGTTTATGTCACTGACAGCATTTGCGAGTAGCATTTTAAATAGTTACGGATCATTTGCATCACCTGCATTTTCGCCTGTTTTGCTGAATTTGGCGATGATTGCAGGGGCGTGGTTGTTAACGCCATATATGGCTGAGCCGATTATGGCACTCGGTTGGGCAGTGGTCGTCGCAGGTATTTTACAGTTAGCGATTCAGATTCCAGAGTTGTGGAAGAAAAAATTACTGATTCCACCCAAAGTCGATTTTAAACATGAAGGTGTTGATCGTATTTTAAAATTGATGTTGCCTGCGCTTTTTGGTGTATCAGTAACGCAAATCAATTTATTGCTCAATACTATTTGGGCATCATTTATGCAAGATGGCTCAGTGTCATGGTTATATAGTGCAGAACGTATGACTGAATTACCTTTAGGCTTGATTGGTGTAGCGATTGGTACTGTAATTTTGCCATCACTTTCAATGAGTAAGGCAGAAGAAGATCAAGCGAAATTCCGTAGAATGCTCGATTGGGGCGCACGGATTATTGTGCTTGTCGGTGTACCTGCGAGTATTGCACTTTTCATGCTTTCAACCCCAATTATTCAAGCCTTATTTCAGCATGGTGCATTTGATGTGCGTGATACGCAAATGACAGCTATGGCACTGCAATGTATGAGTGGTGGTGTATTGGCATTTATGTTGATTAAAGTTTTTGCACCAGGTTTTTATGCAATTCAAGACACTAAAACGCCTGTCCGTGTGGGCTTAATTGCTGTTGCGACCAATGCAATTTTAAACATTGTTTTTATTGGTATTTTTAAGCTAATTGATTGGCAAGCAGAACATATGGCGCTTGCGATCGCATCATCAGGTTCAGCATTGGTCAATGCAGGTTTATTATATTTTTATTTACATAAGCGTGATATTTTCCGTTTTGGCGCTCATTGGAAAAAACTTTTTATACAATTTGCTGTAGCCAATATCGTTATGATTACAGCGTTGTGGTATGGCTTAACTTGGTATGATGGCAATGCATCACAATGGCTTCGTATAGTCGAAGTGGTTGGATTATGTGTACTCGGTGTTGTCGCTTATGCAGTAGGATTATTGGTTACAGGCTTTAGACCTCGCCAATTAAAGCATTAATATTTTAATAATAAGTATAAAAAATCGCACCTTAAATTGTGCGATTTTTTATGTCAAAAATTTATTTTTCAGATCAATTTTATAAAATTTTAATCAGTTCAATATCAAAAATAAGTGTGTTATTCGGTCCAATGGTATCACCTGCACCAATTTCACCATAAGCCAATTTTGCAGGAATAAAGAAACGATATTTAGCACCAGTTTTCATCAGTTGTAAGCCTTCAGTCCAACCTTGAATGACTTGGCTGACTTGAAATTCTACAGGTTGATCACGAGCAATTGAACTGTCAAAAACTGTACCGTTAATTAAACGACCTTCGTAATGCACAAGTACTTTAGATGATGCAGAAGGAGATTTGCCTGTACCTTGTTGTAAAACTTGATATTGCAAACCACTTGCTTGAGTGATAACACCTGATTTTTTTGCATTTTCAGCTAAGAACGCATCACCTTCTTTAGCATTTTTGATCGCAAGGCTTTTAAAGTCTTGTAATTGTTTCGCTTCACTTTGTTGTTTGTAATTTGCGAGCGCTTTTGCCATTTCTTCATCGGTTAATGTGGCTTTTTGACCATTAGAACCTTCTTTAATACCTTGTATAAATGCATCTAAATTAATATCTTTTAAGGTTTCAGCATTACTACGACCCATGACATAGCCATAGCTATAGCCTAATTGATCTTGTTGCGTACTTTTTGTGGTGATTGGGGCTGCCGTACTGATGACACTAAGGCTCAGGAGCGAGGTCGCTAAAACCATATTTTTCATATATATTTCCATGATTTAACAAAAGGCTTAATATTTATGCAAGCTCAGAAGGCAAATATTTGTGGATGCTTGTTCGATGCTGTAGATTGCAAAAGTGAATATTTTAGGGGTATAGATATAACATAATTAAGAAAACCAATAATGTATGTTGTCGCTAAAAGATTGAATAAATATTGATTTTAATTTTATGTCACTTAAAAAGGGAGAGCATGCTCTCCCATCTTTTTAATTTTAAATTATTTAACTTTAATGAGCTCTACATCAAAAATGAGAACGCTGTTTGGTGGAATAGAACCCGCTGTTTGTTCACCATAACCTAGGTTAGAAGGGATATATAAAGTCGCTTTACCGCCTTCTTTCATCAGTTGTAAACCTTCAGTCCACCCTGGAATCACTTGATTCAGCTGAAATTCAATTGGTTCACCACGGTCATAAGAGCTATCGAAAACAGTGTTATCAACTAATTGCCCTTTATAATGGACCTTAACCATAGACGTTGCCGTTGGATGAGCGCCCGTACCTTCTTTAGTAATCTTGTACTGTAGACCCGATGCAGTCGTAATTACACCTGGTTTTTTAGCATTTTCAGCAAGGAATTGATCATTCGTTGATACTGTGGTTTTGGCAGCATCTACTTGTTTTTGTTCTAATTCTTTTTGAAGCAATGCAGAAGCAGCTTTAAGCTCTTCATCGGTATAAATACGCTCTTGCTTTGCATGTGCCGCTCGAATGCCAGTAATGAAACCATCAACATTAAGCTCAGGAGGCGTTTGTTGACCAATTTCATAACCCAAAGCATAACTGATTTTATCAATCGGTTTTGCATCTCTAGACATGGTTGCAACGGTAGGTTGAGCAGGATGCTGCGTTGCATAATATACAGGTACAAGTGCAGCACCGCCTAATAAGACAGCGACAGCAATGGGTAAGGCTTTACTCATAGGTTTTCTCAGTTTTTAATCATTACAACACGAAATTAATCGTCATAGTTTAATTGATAAAGCATATCGCTTCTGTATAACAAACGATATCATTTTTGAATAAAATCAATGAAAAATATTGTGTAGGATTATTTTATTCCTAATTTAGCATTTGCTTATAGATTGATTTTTTTATAAAAAAAATTAGCTTTAAAAAAGCTGGGTTGGAACCCAGCTTTTTTAAATCAGTCTAAATCTTTATGAGCGGTATAGGCATAGGAATAATTGTATGCACTACTGCCTGCCATTTTCTGAATATCATTGAGAATTATACCATGTACTTTACTACCAGCTTGTTCAAAGCGAGTCACTGTTATTTCAAGTTCTTGAATCTGCGTTTTAGCAAAACGAGCAACGATCAAATTCACACCAGCATATTGTGAAATGATAATGCCATCTGTTACTGCAAGTACTGGTGGAGTATCCATAATGATATGGTCATATTGCGTAGACAATTGCTCAAGTAATTCTTTGAATTGCACTGAAGATAGCATTTCAGAAGGATTTCCTGGATTCTTACCACGCGCAATAAAGTCTAGATTTGCAACAGTTGTTTTATGAATGGCTTGTTCCAAAGATATTTTCGAAGCCATTAATTCAGTTAGCCCTGGTGCAGGTTCACGATCAAAATATTTGTGTAAATACCCACGACGCAAATCGGCATCAATCAATAAAACACGTTTATTACTTTGAGCAAAAATTACAGCAAGGTTAGTTGAAATAAAGGATTTACCGACTTCTGGTGCAGGGCCAGAAACTGCAATAATATTATTTTTAGCATTTGCCAAAGCAAAATGAATTGTGGTTCGAATACTGCGTAAGCTTTCGATCGCTACATCTTCCGAATTCTTTACTGCAAGAATAGGAATTGATTTCTTTTTCTTGAGTATTTGAATGCGACTTTCCTGAATAGGAGAACGTGGAACCGTTGCGTATACAGGGAGATCAAGCTCATTTTCAATCTGAGTAGAGTCTTTAATTCCTGAACGTAGCATATTACGCGTTAATGCAATAAGAACGCCAATAAACCCACCAACAAATAGAGATAAAATTAAAATAATGAGTTTACGTGGTTTAACAGGTTTAACAGGCTCTACAGCAGTATCAATAATCCGAACATTACCAATTTCGCCCGCTTTAGCAATCTTCAATTGTTGGTAGCTGTTAAGTAGAGAAGTATAAAGCTCAGTATTAACTTTTACATCACGATAGATTTGTAAGTACAAGCGCTGTGTTTCAGGTAGCTTTTTAATAGATTGGTTAAGTTCAGCCGTCTTATCATTGAGTGAAGCGACTTGTGCATTGATTTCAGCCATTAATGGATGATCAGGTGTATATTTTGCAGAAAGTTCAGCTTGCTTCTGTTTCAACTCGATTTTCATTTTTTCAAGATCGATATTTTGCCTAAGCATAAGCTCAGATTCTTGCGTGACATCAATGGTATTATATTGTTCACGGAATTGGTTGAACTTAATTTCAGACTCTTCGAGTTGTTTTTTTAATTCAGGAAGCTGTTTATCCAAAAAACTAAGCGTTTGTTTAGATTCTAACGATTTACGTTCAATATTTTGTACGGAATAAACATTAAGAATATTATTCAATACTTCTGTAATCGTTGCTTTATTTATCCCAGAATAATTTAATCCAATTACACCTGTCATTTTACCTTTTTCAGCAACAGTAAAGTCAGATGTAACCAATTTCATGGCAGATGGGAGTGATAGTTTTTTCAAAGTGAATGTTTGTTTAAATGGTGTCTTACTATAAATTTGAACATTCCAAAGACCCATTAAATCGGAAGATTGATTAATCTGATTTAAATTACCTTTGAAAACGATTTCATCTTTATAGCTTAAATTAAATCGATTTTGGTCTATAAAACTTAAAACTAATGGTTTGTCATTGTAATAGCTTGGTACATCAAGTTTTTTGATGAAGAAGCTTGACTGATTACGTGTATAAATAACAGCATCAGGTTTGTAGTCAAGGCTAATTTTATCTTGTGAAACTAAGCGGTCAAATAAATTATTTTGGTTGTCTTCAATTCGGATATTGAGATTTAAATTTTGAATGACTTGACCTAAAATTAATCTTGAATTTAGGATTTCAATTTCGGCATCCGCAGGCGATTTTCCACCAACGCTACCTGCAAGTGACCCTAAGTTCCCTAATAAGGCAGCAGATGCGGCACTTTTACCATCCTCTACAAGAATCATTGCATCTGTAGAATAACTAGAAGGTGTAACCCGTAAATAAAGTAAAGCGCAGATTAAGCTGAGTACGACACAAAGAGCAATTACTTTCCATTGTTCAATTAAAGAGAAAAATAACTCTTTTAAATCAATAGTATCTTCGCTAGTTTTTGAGTTCTGATTCATAAGTAAATAACTGATTAAATTTTAAGGTGTGATTGCCAATCTGAAACATAGCTTTGAATGTTAATACAAGTTTCGTCAAAAAAAGCCTGATCGTGCTTATAAGGGTCAGGTACATTTTGACTTTGCCAGTGTCCAAGTCTGAATACTTTACCTTTAGCAAAGGGCCAAATCTGCTCAATATGTTTCTGCTGATTTGTACTCATAACAAGAATTAAATCAGATTTTTTGATCAGTTCCGAATTGATTTGTTTTGCAACATGACTTCGCATATCGATATTCAAGGTATCCATACACAGAATTGCTTTATCGTCCGCAGAATGTCCAACCATTGCAGATAATCCAGCAGAATCAATCTGTAGTTCAGGGTGGTTGGCTTTGAGTAAGAACTCACCCATCGGGCTACGGCAAATATTACCAACACAAACAACGAGGATATTTCTAATTTGCATTAATTACCCCCTAATTGATCAAATGAATACAGTGCGCTTGAGAATGGTACAATCTGGTTCATAATGCGCTGCCAGCGAGTCAGACCCGTTGCATCAATATAAACGATATCATTTTTTTGCATGGCAAATTGATTAGCTAAAGAGAAGTTACCGAGGCTACTTAAATTCAAATGATAAATTGTAGAGTGGCGAGTCGTTAAGTCAGTACGCATTACATAAATTTTAGCAGCACTTGCAGAGTAGGGGTTAATACCTTCACTTTCACCCAGAACATCACTGAGAGTCATGCCCTGATCACGTAACGGAAGTGCTTGGCTTTTATTAGACTCACCCATTACATAAAGTTTCTGATTTTGCTTAGTATTTACAAAAATAGTGTCATTAGGTTGAATGAGTAGGTTGTGTAAAGATAGGCCTTGTTTCTCTAAAGTCAGTACATTGAGATTATACGTTTGACCCTGACGAATAAGTTGGATGCTAGTATTATCACCTGTTTCAGGATTAACACCACCAGCTTGTCCAAGTGCTGTATATATGCTGATGGGTTGATCATTTAAAGTAAACTGCCCACTACGAAGTACTTGTCCATTAACAAAATAGCGACGCCCTTCATAAGACAATACACGAACAACAACATCAGGATGCTTTAAATATTTAGCAAATTGATTGCGGAGCAATTGATTGGTGTCAGCAAGTGTTTTACCTGCGACTTTAATTTGACCAACTAAAGGCAAGTAGACATTTCCATTTGGATCAATTGGGTAGCCGACAGCTTTAATATTGGTTGCATCTTGTATCGGTGGCGTAATTTCTGGATAAGCCCAGAGCTGAATGGAAAGAACATCACCTGGGCTTAATTTATATATGTTTTGTTGATTTTTAAATAAACCGATGATATTCGTTGTACTTTGAGTGGTACTAAGTGCGATTTCAGGAAGGCTATTTTGAGTAAGTTGAACTACAGATAGCTCAGCACCTTGATCAGTTTTATAGGATCCTTGATCTGGAAGATCATAGGTTTGTAGACCAGATGTGACTGCACAACCAGAAAAAGACAAAGAAACTGCTAAAAAAAATAATGTGCGTTGGTACTTCACATTCAAGACCCTTAATTTTGTAGTGCTATTTGCGTTTACTTAAAATGTATCCATTATATTTTTTGATTGTATTCTATAATTTATCCAATGGGTATATTTAATGTATTAACCAAGTGTATCAAGCACAGCATACTCAGGTAAAATCTGCTATATTTACGCTTATATAAAGTTTGAGTTTGTTTGTATTAACACTCTTAATTCCTGTTGGATAAAAATATGTTTCAAATAGAACAGCTTAAAATTGCAATTATTGGTCTTGGCTATGTTGGTTTACCTTTGGCTGTTGAATTTGGAAAACATGTTTCAACAGTAGGTTTCGATATTAATACCACACGAATCAATGAATTAAAAAATGGTTTTGACCATACGCTTGAAGTAACTCAGCAAGAGTTGCAAAAGCAAACTTTATTGAGCTATACATCCGACATAGCACAATTGGATCAAAGCAATTTTTATATTGTCACTGTACCAACACCAATTGATGATTTTAAACAACCAGATTTAACACCACTTATTAAAGCATCTGAAAGTATTGCAAAGGTACTTAAAAACGGTGATATCGTAGTCTATGAATCTACAGTATATCCAGGTGCTACAGAAGAAGTCTGTATACCTGTATTAGAGAAAATGTCAGGATTGAGGTTTAATCAAGATTTCTTTGTGGGTTATAGTCCAGAACGTATTAACCCTGGTGATAAGCAACGCCATGTAACCAATATTCTAAAAATTACATCTGGATCTACTGAGCAAGTTGCAGATTATATTGATCAAGTTTATAAGCTAATTATTGAAGCGGGCACTTACAAAGCACCGTCTTTAAAAGTTGCTGAAGCTGCGAAAGTCATTGAAAACACCCAACGCGATGTCAATATTGCTTTAATTAATGAGCTAGCGCTTATTTTTAATAAGATGGGTATTGATACTGAGGAAGTGCTCAAAGCAGCAGGAACTAAGTGGAACTTTTTGAATTTCCGACCAGGATTGGTCGGAGGTCATTGTATTGGTGTAGATCCTTATTATCTAACACATAAGGCACAATCAATTGGTTTGCATCCTGAAATTATTCTTGCAGCTCGTCGTTTAAATGACCGTATGGGTGAATATGTTGCAACCCAACTAATTAAAGAAATGGTTAAAAAACGTATTCAGGTTGTTGGCTCAAAAATTCTAATTATGGGATTAAGTTTTAAAGAAAACTGTCCAGATATTCGAAATACTAAAATTGTAGATATGGTTAAGGCATTAAAAGAATATGATCTTGATTTAGATATTTATGATCCGTGGGTTGATGTGTCTGAAGCCGAAAATGAATATGGGCTTGCTCCTATTTCTGAGCTTGAAAGTCAGTACGATGCAATTGTTATAGCTGTTGCCCATGATGAATTCAAACAAATGTCGATAGATGAATTTAAAAAATTAGGTAAGGACCAATATGTTTTATATGATTTAAAATATGTATTGGATAAAGAACACAGTGATATAAGACTATAATCAATGAGCTTGGTTAAAAAATTAAAAAATAAAGTTTTTACCAACTCTATTTGGATGATGTCTGAAAAGTTAATATCTATTTTTGGTCTAATATTTGTAACCTCTTTTGTTGCAAAATATATAGGACCAGAGAATTTTGGAAAGCTAACATTTGCAAGTTCAATTTTTGCAATTATTCAAACCATAGCGATGTTAGGCTCTGAAAACATTATTTTTCAAAAAACAGCAAAAGATAGAAGGTTAGGCGAATATATTATTGATTCAACGAAAATTATTCGTGATCTTGTTTATGTAAGTTTATCTTTATTAACATTAGTCTATATATATTTATTTGCAGATCAGCTTACTTTTGTTTTTTCGGTAGCGACGAGTATTGCAATATATTTTGCAGTCCATGATGTTTACATTATTTATTTTAATGCAATTCTTCAGTCTAAAATCAATGCCTATTGTAATATTTTTGCATTAGTACTTTCTTTGATTGTCCGTTACTGTATTGCGAAATTTCAACTTGCTGTAGAACTTTTGAGTGTGCCAATCATATTAATTACGATGGTGCCTTTTTTCATACGTAAATATTTGTTTAGTAAAGTTAGACTAGCGCAAGGGGGAGTGACGCAAGAAAAAATTGATCGATATCGTAAATTTATGATTGGAGTTGGTCGTAAACTGGTGTTTTATTCTTTATCTGTTGCAATTTTTACTAAAACCTCTCAGCTATTTTTAGGGGTTAAGTCGCAATATGATCTTGGAATATATACAGTCGCAATGACTTTAGGGAATAGTTTTTATTTTGTTTTAGTTGCAATTATTTCTTCGTATTTTACCCAGATTTATACAGAAAAAAATTTTGAACAAAGTCAAAATATGGTCGCAAAATTAAGTGTGGTCATTGTTGGTATATGTCTAGTTGTGATGGTGTTTTTTGCTGTTAGTGGTGTCTATATTGTCCAGTGGTTGTATGGTACAGAATACGCGAGTGTTAATGATATTTTGCTGTTTACAGTCCTTGTTACACTATTTTCAGGTTTATCGACTGTTGCAGAAAAATATCTACTAAAATTTAATGCGTATGATTATTTAAAGAAGAAAACATTATACCTTGTTGCATTTAATATTGTTCTAACTGCCCTATTTGTTTATTTATGGGGGCTGAAAGGAGCAATTACTGCAATTTTAATTACAGAAATTATGTCTTATACCGTATTTAATTATTTTTATAAGAATGGAATAGTTTTCGATACACAAAAACGAATATTCCTTTTGTCAACTTACAGGAAGAATACTTTCAATGATTAAACTAAGTGTGATTATTCCCATATATAAAGTGGAAAACTACATTGTAGAGTGTTTAGAAAGCATATGCTGTCAGCTTGTTGAGGGGGTGGAAGTTATTTTGGTAAATGATGGAACACCAGATCGTTCAATGATTATTGCAAAAGAATATATTAATGAAAATTATAGTCAGTATTTAAACCAGTTTGTTTTTATTGATCAAGAGAACCAAGGACAAAGTGTAGCAAGGAATGTCGCACTCAAAAAAGCAACTGGAGAATATATATCTTTTATCGACTCAGATGATGTTTTATCAAAAGAGTATTTTAATAAGTTAGTTCCTTTATTGAGTGAAGTCGATATTATTCAATTTAAAAGCGCAAGATTTTTAGATAATACATCAGAAATGGTTAGTTTTAATGTTGGTTTGGCTAAACAACAAGGAGTGTATGAAACTTCTAGAGATCTAATGATTGATATCTTTAATCAAAGTGCTTGGTTTCCTTGGTTAAATGTTTATAAACGAGTTTTGTTTGATAGCTTGGAATTTCCAATAGGTGTTTATTTTGAAGATGCCGTGCTTATTCCAGAAGTGTTTCTGCGTGCTAAAGATATATATTTTTTAAATGATGTTCTATATTTTTACCGAATTAACAATGAAGGCAGTTTGCTAAATGTGTCAAACACAAATATTGAAAAAAAAATAAGAAGTTATGAGTTTGCTTTGAATCATTATATACAGAAATTGAATGATCAAAAAATATACTCCCCATCTTTTGTATCGATGTTGCAAGGTTACATTTCATTTGTATATCAAAATTTAGGTTTTTCAGGAGCTAAAGCTACTTATAATCAAATATTGAAAAATAAAAAATTAGTGAGCGTTGATATCGTTCATAAAAGAGGTAATAAGTTATTTTTCAGGTTTGGAATATACTTTATCGTTTTTCTCCGTTTATTAGGTAAATCATAATGAAAAGTATCTGCTTTTTAATCGGAAATATTAGTCATTCTGGTGGGACAGAGCGAGTTACAACAATTATTGCAAATGAGTTTGCAAAAAAAAATAAACAAGTCCATATATTGTCGTTGAGTGGGGTGGGTAATCCTTTTTTTGAGCAACATGAGAATATTATAAACAGTAGTTTATTCACTACAAATGTTTCTATGCGTCGTCATTTATTGGTTGTAATTGCAAAAATTAGAAAATATTTAATAGAACATCAGATCGAAACGCTTGTTGTGGTTGATAGTATTAGTTGTGTATTTACAGTGCCTGCTTGTTTAGGTTTAAAAATAAACCACATTTGTTGGGAACACTTTAATTTTAAAGTTAATTTAGGAACACGTTTTCGAGATTTAGGTCGTTGGATGGCGGGAAAATGGTGCACAAAAATAGTAACGCTAACCGAGCGTGATAAAAGTTTCTGGATTGAAAAATATCCAAAAATTAATAATAAAATATTTGTTATTGCAAATCCGAGCCTTTTTGAAAATTTAGACCATCAGCCGACATTAGAGAGTAGAACAGTATTGGCAGTGGGTCGTTTAGACTATATTAAAGGATTTGACCTGTTACTAGAGGCTTGGGCATTGGTCTGTAAAGAGGTAGATGAGAGATGGATACTAAATATAGTCGGTGGTGGGCAAGAAGATGCTAATTTAAAGCAGTTGGCACAAAACTTAGCTATTGAAACGCGAGTGATATTTTCGGGTCAACAAAAAGATGTTGATTCATTTTATAAAAAGGCTTCCATATATTGTTTAACTTCTAGAAACGAAGGGTTCCCAATGGTTTTACTAGAAGCACAAAGCTATGGGTTACCGGTTGTGGCTTTTGATTGCGATACAGGTCCAGCTGAAATATTATTAAATGATGAAAATGGTTATTTATGTAAACAAGGTCAGGTATCAAATTTTTCTTCTGCAATATTGAAAATAATATCTTCTGAAGATAGGTATCAAAATTTTGTTAAATCAGCATTTAGGAATAGCAAAAGATTTAAAATAGAAACTATTACTAAACGATGGCAGGATATGTTGAGTGATTAATTTAATTATTAATAGGAAAAAATTTTACTCGTTATTGGCTTTTCCATTGGCAATAATAATAGTTAGTATTCCATGGTTAAGCAACTATCCTGCTTATAAGGATATAGATGCATTTACATATGTGAATTTACTTGATTTAGGTATGTATGATGAATCATTAAAGTATGGTTTTTCAAACATTATTTCATATGTGAAAAATGAATGGGTTTGGGGGTTTCTAGTAACATTTTTAAGTGCAATGGGCTTATCATCGAAATTTATTTTTTTTACTTTCATACCTTTTTTAATTTATTTTATTTTAGCTCGTATTTTAATATTTAAAACTAATATTTTTTATTGTGTTTTTTTGATACATCCATTATTGATTTTATTCAATTTTAGTCAGCTTCGACTTGCTTTAGCAATAGCATTATTTTTTTATGCATATTATTTTTTTAAAAATAATATGCTTATTTTTTCTATTTTAGTTTTGAGTTGCTTGTTAATGCATACCTCAATGCTATTATTTATATCAGTTTTTTATTGTATTAATGTTTTGTTAAATAAAATTAGTGAAATAAATATTAAATTATTGCTCTTAGTTTTATTAGGTTTCATACTTGCTTTTTTAACTGGGCCATTGATTTCAGTTGTTCTAGGAGCAATCGGTGATAATCGGAGGTCTGAAATTTATTCGAGTAATGAATGGAATTCCTCTTATTTGTCTTCAGTGTATTGGTTAACTTTACTGATAATTTTTTTAATAGATGTTTATAAAAAGAAAGTGATTGGTTTTGAAATCGCAACAAGCATTGTTTTTATTTCATTAGTTGTGATAAGTCCATTTTTTACAGGTGGTTACCCTTATAGGTTTTTAACAGCTGTTTTAGTTTTAGTTATTATTGCCGTATCTCAGTTAAGTTTAAAAAATCGTTTATTAGCAATTTTATTATTAATGATTAGTTTTATTCAACAATCAATATTAATTATGCACTGGATTTGATTAATGAAAATTCTATATTTAATTACTGGTCTTGGCGGTGGCGGTGCTGAAAAAGTTGTTGCTGATTTGGCAGACCAAATGTTTCAACGTGGTTACCAAGTCAAAATAGCTTATTTAAAGGGCGAGGTTGTTGTACGTCCTGAAAATAGAGAAATTGAGTTAGTATATTTGGGGTTAGAGTCTGTAAAAAATTCAAAAAGTGTTTATAAGAAATATAAGGAACTCTTACAAAAATTTCAGCCTGATGTCGTACATGCACATATGGTACATGCAAATATTTTTGCACGTATCTCACGAATATTTTTTCCAGTTCCAAAGTTAATTTGTACCGCACATAGTAATAATGAAGGTGGAAAGGGGCGGATGTTCGCTTACCGATTAACGCACCATTTATCTGATTTGACAACCAATGTTAGTCAGTCGGCATCTCAAAGTTTTGAAGCTTTGGGCGCTGTTCCTAAAAATGGAATAACAACCGTTTATAATGGAATAAACTTAAATCGTTTTCATAGCCCAGAGCAAACTGATCATGAAATGCGTTTATCTCTAGGTTTATTAGATAGTGATGTAATGTTATTGGCTGTTGGACGGTTACATGAAGCTAAAGATTATCCGAATTTATTTAATGCTATTGAAATATTATTGAAAAATAATATTGAATATAAGCATCTACATCTGTATGTGGTAGGAGATGGTGATTTAAAACTGGAATTAGAACAATTAATTATAGATAAAGAGCTAAAGAATCAAGTGCATTTACTTGGTAGAAGAAATGATATTCCACAATTGATGTCAGCTGCAGATATATTTATCTTATCATCTTCATTTGAGGGTTTTGGTTTAGTTGTCGCAGAGGCTATGGCATGCGAAACGTATGTTGTTGCTACTGATTGTGGTGGAGTTAAAGAAGTCATGGGGGGATTTGGCACATTAGTTCCCAAAAGTGATTCTAAATTACTTGCCGAAGCTATCGAACAAGTATTGCAATTGGATTCTAGTGAAAAAGACAATAATTGTATTGGTGCATTGCAATACGTAAAAAATACCCTTGCATTGGACAACATAGTAGGGCAATGGATCGAAATATATGAGTCATAAAAAAAAGATTGCGTTAATTGGTACTACAGGTGCGAGTTTTTATGGATTCCGTGCAGACTTAATTAAAAAATTAGTGTTGGAAGGACATTATGTATATGCCCTTACATCTGAGTATACAGAGCAATGTATTGATAAAATCAAAGCATTAGGTGCTGAGCCAATTACGTATAACTTAAATAGAGGTGGTCTTAATCCTTTTGCAGATATTGCTTCTTATTTACAGTTAAAGCGTATTTTAAAAGAACTTAAACCAGATATAGTATTTTCATATTTTGCAAAACCTGTGATCTATGGAAGTTTAGCAGCTAAGGCAGCAGGTGTTCCAAGTGTTATTGGTATGCTAGAAGGGTTGGGTTACACATTTACCAATCAACCAGAAGGGCAAAGCAATAAAACCAAATTAGTCAAAAGTGTGCAGGTTATGCTCTATAAAATTGCATTTCCTTGTTTAGATAAAATGATTTTTCTTAATAAAGATGATCAACAAGATTTGATGCATACATATGGTTTAAATGTTCCTGAAGTACATATTTTGGGTGGAATTGGGTTGCATTTAGATCAATATCCTTTTTCAATAGCGTCATCAGATCCTATAAAATTTTTATTTATAGGTCGGTTGCTTAAAGAAAAAGGAGTTTTTGAACTTATCGAAGCAATGCGTATTGTAAAGAAAAATTATCCACAAGCACATTTTACAATTTTAGGTGCTATTGATCATCAAAATATGGGGGCTTTAAACCAAGATACCTTAAATCAGTTAATCCAAGAGAAATTATTTGAATATCCAGGTTATGTTACAAATGTACAAAATTGGATAGCTGACAGTAGTGTGTTTGTTCTGCCATCATATAGGGAAGGTGTACCACGTAGCACTCAAGAAGCAATGGCTATTGGGCGAGCAATAATAACTACGGATGTACCTGGTTGCCGTGAAACTGTTGTTGATGGTGTGAACGGCTTTTTAGTTCCCTGCTGGAATCCTGAAGCATTGGCAGAAAAAATGTGTTATTTTATAGAACATCCAGAACAAGTCGGCTTGATGGGGTTTGAAAGTCATAAAATGGCCACAGAGCACTTCGATGCTGATAAGGCAAATAAAAAATTATTTGAAATAATGGGTTTAAAACAGTCAAATGAAAAGATTACTTGATATCATCATAGCATCAATAGCGTTGTTGTTACTTTCCCCTGTTTTTATATTGGTTGCTTTCAAAGTTCGTAAAAATTTGGGTTCTCCAATTTTCTTTTACCAAGAACGACCTGGTAAAAATGGAAAACTTTTTAAAATGATGAAGTTTCGCTCGATGAAAGATGCGAATGACAGCCAAGGCAATCCATTACCCGATGAACAGCGAATTACACCATTTGGTCAAAAACTTCGTTCAACAAGTTTGGATGAAATGCCACAACTCATCAATGTACTTAAAGGCGATATGAGTGTAGTTGGTCCGCGTCCAATGTTGAAAGAATTTGTTGAACTTTACTCGCCTGAGCAAGCTCGACGCCTTGAAGTTCGTCCAGGTATGACAGGACTTGCACAAATCAGTGGTCGTAACGATCTTGATTATGAAGAGCGCTTCAAATGTGATGTATGGTATGTCGATCATCATAATATATTCGTTGATTTTAAAATTATGTTTAAAACAGTTTCCGTTATGACTAATAAAGAGGGCATTAATGCTCCTGGTCATGTTGGTCCTTCATTGTTTCAAGGCAATGAATCACAAAAAACAAATGATGAAGTTAAATCATAATTTTTTATTTATTTGAGTCAGTATAAGTTAATGATCAAAAAAGCTATTCTTCCAGTTGCAGGTTTGGGTACTCGTTTTTTACCAGCAAGTAAATCTATTCCAAAAGAAATGGTCACCGTTGTCGATCGACCTGCAATTGAGTATGTTGTTAAGGAAGCTGTAGCAGCAGGTATAGAGCAAATTGTACTTGTCACACATTCTTCAAAAGCATCCATTGAAAATTATTTTGATCGTAATTTTGAACTTGAAACGACTCTTGAAAATAAGAAAAAGTTTGATTTACTCAAAGAAATTACTGAAATTTTACCACCAAATGTGTCTGTGATCAGTGTACGCCAGCCTCAGCCTTTGGGTTTAGGTCATGCTGTGCTTTGCGCTAAAGATATTATTGGCGATGAGGATTTTGCTGTACTTTTACCCGATGTATTGGTTAAGAATACTGATGCTGATAATGATTTAAACTTGATGATTCAACGCTTTAGTTTAACCTCAGCAGCACAAATTATGGTTGAAGCTGTGCCTGATGATTTAGTTGATCAGTATGGAATTGTTGATGTTACTCAAGCACCTGCTGAAGGTGAGAGTTCAATCATGCAAGGTATTGTTGAAAAGCCCGCTGTAGGCACAGCACCATCGAATTTATCTGTGGTGGGTCGTTATGTTTTACCTGCAAAAATTATGCAGTTATTAGAAAATACGCCTAAAGGTGCGGGAAACGAAATTCAACTTACAGACGCAATTGCAGCGTTACAAAAAATTGAAAATGTTGAAGCTTACCGCATGAAAGGTCAGACCTTTGACTGTGGTAGTAAAATTGGTTATTTGAAAGCAGTCTTGCATTATGGCATTGAACATCCAAAATTGGGTGATGAATTTAAACAGCTTATTCAAGCGTTAAAATTATAATAAAATTTTAGGTGTTGCATGAAAATTAATGTTTTTGGAGCGACCCTGCAAGCGGGTGTACTTGCGGGATTGTTCGCAGAACATGGGCATCAAGTATTTTGGTGTTCAAATGAACTTGGTCGTAAGGATCAAGTTCATTATCAAAATGAAGATGTGAATCGGTTGATTCAACAACAAGTTATATCAGGGTTTTTACATCTAGGCTCTTTTGATGAATTACCTGTAGACAATGATGTGTATGTTTTTAGTTATGCCGCAACTGAGCAAGATCGTACATTAGCCTTATTGGATCGTATTCATAAGATTACAGTTGAACCAAAGGGTTTATTCATCAATGGGTCAACTTTTGGTTTGCACGGTACTGAAGCACTCAAACAAAAATTAAATACCGAAAACTGGGCTTATTTACCTGATGTTATTCAGGAAGGGAATGCGCTTGGTAGTTTTACCTATGCAAAACAAGTCATTGTGGGTGTGGATCATGATGATGTGAAGTCAATGATGCAAGAGTTGCTCCGTCCATTTTTTCAATTCCAACATCAGTATTTATTTATGCCGATTCTTGATGCGGAATTTACAAAATTGAGTATTTCTGGCATGTTGGCAATGCGTATTGGATATATGAATGATCTTGCATTGGTATCAGAAAAGCTTGGTATTGATATTTTTAATGTACAACAAGGTCTAGCCGCAGATAGTCGAATTGGTTCGGCCTATTTGTCGGCAGGTGCAGGCTTTGGTGGTGAAAATTTTTCACATGATATTTTAACTTTATCCAATACAGTTTCAGATATTGGTGTACGAAGTCAATTGCTTGAACAAGTTTGGCAAAATAATGAACGACAAAAAGAAGTATTATTCCGAAAATTATGGAATCATTTTCAAACTAATTTAAAACATAAAAAAATTGCGATTTGGGGTGCTTCATTTAAAGAAAATACCTCAAGTATTCATAATGCACCCATCCATGCTTTGCTTGAAGCCTTGTGGGCGCAAGGGGCAATCGTACATTTACATGATCCTCAAGCCTTACCTGAAATTCATCAGCACTATGGTGATCGTTCAGATTTAATCTTATTTGAAGATCAATATCAGGCGACTGCTCAGGCCGATGCATTATGTTTGATGACAGCTTGGAAACAATATTTAAGTCCTGATTTTCAAAAATTAAAATCTCAAATGAAGCATTTACTGTTGCTTGATGGGCGTAATGTTTATGATCCAGCTTTTGTGAAAGCTCAAGGTTTTACTTATCAAGGGGTTGGGCGTTCATGAGTGATTCAAATCAGATAAAAGATCCGACCTTTTTACAGTTAAAACTATTATCTGAACAATTTTCAGAACTACATTTAAATGATCTCTTTGATCAAGATAATTTGCGTTTTGAGCAATTGTCTACGCAATTTGAACAATTGGTTTTTGATTATAGTAAGCAACGTCTACAGCAACCTGTGATGGATGTTTTATTACAATTTGCGATATCAAAGCAATTAAAGTCATGGATTCATCGATTATTTTCAGATGAACAGATTAACTATACAGAGCAACGTGCAGCCATGCATTGGGCTTTGCGTGTGCCTAAACATGTGCAAACTGAGATTAATCATGATGTTCATCAACAACTTGATCGGATGTATCAAGTCGTTGAAAAAATTCATGCTGGACAGTACCGTGGTTATACGGGGGAAGTCATTCGTGATGTCGTGAATATTGGTGTCGGTGGTTCTGATCTTGGGCCATTGATGGTCAGTCATGCATTACAAGATTTTAAGGTTCACACAACGCAATCTTTAGATGTACATTTTGTTTCGACCATTGATGGTAGTCAGCTATCAGAATTGTTACATCAACTGCGTCCAGAAACGACTTTATTTATTATTTCATCTAAATCTTTTGGCACCATTGATACGCTTTCTAATGCACATACGGTTCGTCAATGGCTTGAAAAAGCACTGGGGCAAGATACGGGTGTTGTTAAAAGTCACTTTATTGGTGTTTCAACTAAACCTGAAAAGATGACCGAATGGGGGATTCATCCTGATAACCAGTTTTTACTTTGGGACTGGGTGGGGGGGCGCTATTCTTTATGGTCATGTATTGGTTTCCCGATAGCATTAACTATTGGTGTAGAAGGCTTTAAACAATTTCTTGCAGGTGCTTATGCGATAGATGAGCATTTTCAGAACGAGCCATTTGAGCAAAATATTCCTGTTTTAATGGGAATGTTAGGGGTGTGGAATAATAACTTTCTAAATATTCAGACACATGCGGTATTACCTTATGATGGTCGTTTAAAATATTTTGCGGCGTATTTACAGCAGTTAGAAATGGAGTCAAATGGCAAATCCATTCAACGCAATGGACAGTCTGTCGATATGGATACTTGCCCGATTTTATGGGGTGAAGTAGGGCCAAATGCGCAGCATGCCTTTTATCAACTATTGCATCAAGGGACACATTCGGTACATTGTGATTTTATTGCTCCTGTACATCGTTACAAAGCCAACCAATTTACTTATGCAGAAAATGCAGAAGCATTGATTGAACAGCATCATTTAGCGTTGTCGAATTGTTTGGCACAGTCAAGATTATTGGCATTTGGTAACAAAGCTTTAAATCAGCAAGAAATTGAATCATTACCCATGTATAAACAATATACTGGCAATCAACCAAGTACGACAATTTTGCTCAAAGAACTGAATCCTTATAGCTTGGGTATGTTAATTGCGAGTTATGAACATAAAGTGTTTGTACAGTCAGTGATTTGGAATATCAACCCATTTGATCAATGGGGCGTAGAAAAAGGCAAAGAAATTGCCAACCAGTTGTTACCTATTTTAAATGGTACAGCACATAATTTTGAACATTTAGATGCATCAACTCAGGGGTTGATTAAAGTCCTCTTGAATCAGGAAGAGATTTAAAAAATGGCAAATATTTTAGTAACAGGTGGTGCAGGTTATATTGGTTCACATACTTGTGTCGAATTATTGACGGCAGGGCATGATGTTGTTGTACTAGATAATTTGTCTAATAGTTCAGAAGAATCGCTCAAGCGAGTTCAGGTGTTAGCTAATAAGACCCTAACGTTTATTGAGGGTGATATTCGTGATGCTAAAGCATTGGATCAACTCTTTAGTCTGTATAAGATTGATGCAGTGATTCATTTTGCAGGTTTAAAGGCGGTAGGTGAAAGCCAGCAAATTCCACTTACTTATTTTGATAATAATATTGCGGGTTCAATTAACCTTGTTCAAGCGATGGCTCGAGCAAATGTTTTGAAACTGGTTTTTAGTTCTTCAGCAACAGTTTACGATGAAGCTAATGTTTCACCTTTAAATGAGACAATGCCAACAGGTATGCCAAGCAATAATTATGGTTATACTAAATTGATTGTAGAGCAATTATTAGAAAAATTATCGATTTCTGATGAGCGTTGGTCAATTGCTTTGTTGCGCTATTTTAATCCTGTTGGTGCACATAAAAGTGGTCGAATTGGTGAAGATCCTCAAGGAATTCCAAATAATTTAATGCCATTTGTCACGCAAGTTGCAGTGGGTCGCCGTGAAGAGCTTTCTATTTATGGTAATGATTACGACACTGTAGATGGTACAGGTGTACGTGATTATATTCATGTGGTTGATTTAGCGAATGCACATTTATGTGCATTGAATAATCGCTTATTTGCAACAGGTTGCCGTGCTTGGAATATTGGAACAGGTAATGGTTCATCTGTTTTAGAAGTGAAAAATGCCTTTGAAAAAGTAAATGGTGTTCCTGTTGCATTTAAATTTGCACCACGTCGTGAGGGTGATGTTGCGATTTCATTTGCCGATAATGCTCGTGCTGTTTCAGAATTAAATTGGACGCCAAAATATCAATTGGAAGACATGCTTGCTGATAGCTGGAACTGGCAGAAGCAGAATCCAACAGGCTATAAAAACTGATTGATATAAAGGCAGTTTTATTCAGATTGAAAAAAGGAGTCCATAAGGGCTCCTTTTTCTTTTAGTCGACAGAAGATTAACCTTGAATCAATTGGGTCAATTCATTTACATAATCTTGCATCGGTTTTGGATTTTTGTCTGTACGGCTTTCAATATTCAAACGGAGCAACGGCTCTGTATTCGAGGCGCGAATATTTAAACGCCATGCACCGAAATCAAGGCTTACACCATCGGTACGATCAATCGTAGGTTGTTGATCTACATAATTGTCAAAAATTTTCTGAATGGTCTTTTGAGTATCTTCAACTTTAAAGTTAATTTCACCACTACATGGAAATTTAGCAATCATCCCTTCAACTAAAGAGGAAAGAGATTGTTTAGTTTCAGATAATACGGCTATCGCCAATAGCCATGGAATCATACCACTATCACAATAGGCAAAATCACGGAAATAATGATGAGCACTCATTTCACCACCATATACTGCATTTTGTTCACGCATTTTATCTTTAATAAATGAATGACCAGATTGTGATTGAACTGCAATACCTTGATATTTTTCAATGATATCAAGCGTATTCCAAACTAAGCGCGGATCATGAACAATCTTTTCCCCAGCTTGTTTCAATAAGAAAGCCTGTGCTAGTAAACCGACAATATAATAACCTTCAATGAATTGCCCTTTCTCATCAAATAAGAAGCAACGGTCAAAATCACCATCCCATGCAATACCCATATCTGCTTGATGCTCAAGTACAGCATTTGAGGTACTTGCACGATTCTCAATTAAAATTGGATTGGGAATACCATTTGGAAATGTACCATCAGCATCATTATGAATTTTAATGAATTCAACTGGAATATTGAGCTGCTTAAATTGAGCTTCAATTGCATCAACGACATGACCTGCTGCACCATTGCCAGCATTCATCACGAGTTTTAATGGACGAATTGAAGAAGGATTAATATATCCCATCAAATGCTGAATAAATTCAGGAAGAATATTATATTTTTCTGTTGAGCCTTTTTGATTTACTTCAATGAATTGTTCAGATTCAGCCAAAGTCTGAATCTCTTTTAAACCAGAATCCGCACCAATGGGACGAGCATTTTCACGTACAAGCTTAAGTCCATTGTAATCCATTGGATTATGGCTGGCAGTGATTTCAATACCACCTTGTACATCTAAATGAAATGCACCGAAATAAACTTCTTCCGTACCCGTCATACCTAGGTCAAGAACATTTACACCCGCGTCATTTAAGCCCCGAATCGTGGCTTGTTTTAAAGCTTCACTGGTTAGACGAACATCACATCCGACTACAATTTTTTTGGGTTGATAGATCTGACCATAAGCCCGACCTATTTTATAGGCAATATCTTCATTCAGCTCTGTCCCGAGCTTTCCACGAATATCGTAGGCTTTAAAGCAGGTGAGTTTATTCATTCTTCGATCGTTCTTTAGTGTTAGTGATATATATCAAAAGTATAGCTTAAATTGGATTAAATGATCAGATTCTTGTTTATTGTTCAGAAATGTAAAGCAAAAGTTAAATTTATATATTCCGATAAACTGTCAGATATTTTTATAAATTATTAAAAGATTTAGAAAAACAAATTGTTATGAATATTGATGTGATACGTGAAAATGTTATTGATCGGAAATTTCGGAGGGGGTTGAAAAAAAATTGATCAATTTAAATAAAAATGTTAAAAATGCCTACCAAATCACAGAAATGCAAAAAATATTGCAACATCTATAAAAATTCATGCAACTTTGCTTAAGGTATAAAAAATATGTCTAATCAAGATATTACAAATTTGAACGCAGTCGCTGCAGGCATTCTTCCTTCACCTACTTTCAACGTAGGTCTAAATGGTCTTAACGTGTCTGGACTAGGGGAGATTGGCTTTACAGGTACAGTTACAATTACCAATCAGAAAGGCGAGATTGTCGGTAGTGGTTTATATAATAGCCTTGGCCGCTATTCATTTAATTTAACAAAACCACAGCTAAATGGTGAAAAATTATTTGCAACATTAACAGATGGGAGCGGAAATTCTTCATTGCCAGTGGGAGCTACTGCTCCAGATATTACACCACCAGAACCACCGTCTGTTGTGTTTAATGCCGCTGGTAGTAATATTTCAGGGGTGAGTGAACCTGATGCCCGAATTAAAATTGTTGATTCAGCCTCAGGCCGTATCATTGCTACAGCAATTGCAGATAAGGATGGGACGTATTCAGTAACTATAAAACCTGCTTTAACAAATGGTCAAGAGATCGAAGTTACAGCGATGGACTTGAGTGACTTGATATCTGAGCCTGCAGTGGTGAAAGCTCCAGTGGTTATTTTACCAAAGTCACCCACTGATGTTGAAGTTGTCGATGGTGGTACGACTGTTACAGGTAAAGCTGAATCAGGTCAAAAAATTGATATCAAAGATGCAAATGGTAAAGATATTGGAACAGGGATAACTGATTCCAATGGTAATTTTGAAATTAAATTGGATGTTCCACAAAAAAATGGTGAACCAGTTTCTGTAACAGCGACTGATTTAAATACAACATTGGTATCACCACCAACAGAAGTGAATGCTCCAGATTTAACACCG